>JBCBYI010000186.1:0-7969 GCA_039815945.1 Actinomycetota bacterium
AAGGCGTCGCGCAACGCCCCGATGGCGTCGGTGAACACGTGATCGAGCATCAGCGCACCCTAGTAGCCGGCACCGACGTCGACGGGCCCGACCAGCTCGTCGCCGGCGATCCATCGTTCGACGTTGACCCGCACCCGATCGGCGATCAGCGGAAGGCCCATCTCCGGAGTGTTGCCGACGTGCGGGGTGATGACACAGTTGTCGAGCGCCCACAGCGGATGGCCGTCGGGGAGGGGCTCGGGGTCGGTGACATCGAGCACCGCGCCGGCGATCGCGCCCTCGCGCAAGGCGGTGACGAGGTCGTCGGTGACGACATGGCCACCCCGCCCCACGTTGCAGAGCCACGCATCGTCGCGCATCGCGGCGAGGGTGGCGGCGTCGATCAGGCCGGTCGTCTCGGGCGTGAGCGCCAGTGCGACGATGACCGCGTCGGCGTCGGCGACCGCGTCGTGCAGGCGCTCGGTGCTCAGGGTGCGGTGCGCCCCCGGGAACGACTCGGGGCTGCGGCGCACGACCGTGATCTCACATCCCCAGGGCGCGATGAGCTCCATGAACGACTCGGTGATCCCGCCCCCGCCGAGGATGGTGAGCTTCGCCCCGAGCAGGTTCTTGCCGTCTTGGCGGGGCCAGCTCGACGCCCGGACGTAGCGGGGGATGTCGCGGAAGGCGGTGAGCAGCGCCATCATGATCCACTCCGCCACCGGTGGTGCGTACACGCCTTTCCCACAGGTCCAGGTGTGGTCGTGATCGAGGTGATGCCGGAAGGTCTCGATGCCCGCATACGGCAGCTGCACCCACTCCACGCCAGCGCCGGTGGCGATGATCTCCGGGAAGGCGTCCGCCGCTGCCGGATCGGCGAAGACGAGGGCGCTGGCCTGCTCGGGCGGCACGACGGTGCCGCCGGCGGCCTCGACGGCCTCGACCATCACGGCGTGCATCGCGGGGCGGGTGGGCGGTTCGACGGCGATCAGATGACGGTCCGGCACGGTCGACGACGCTACCCGACCGGTGCGTCCTCGTGGCATGTGCCACACGCAACCATCCCCGACCACCGGTTCGTGGTGTGGGCACCATGGCCGGATGCACGAACCCGAGACCCAGACCGACGAGGACTTCGGCGACGGCATCGACTGGGGCGACGAGCCCGAGGTCGACGCCGCCTCCTGCAACCTCGAGAACCCCGAAGCGTGCGAGGCCTGCCAGTAGGGCGGCGTGAACCGTTCGGCCGGGCGGTATACGGTGAGTGCAAGAGGACACCATGGCGTGGACGTTCGAGCACGATGATGACGGTCACCTCGTAACCCTCGATTCGGCGCGCTTCGGTGTCGACAACGCGATGGCGCTCTTCGAGACGATGCGAAACGACGGGATCGGGCCCTCGACCCCGTTCGTGGTCTTCGACCTGCGGCCGACCGCCTCGTTCGAAATCGAGCTCGAGTCGCTGCACCGCATCGCGGTCGGCACCCAGGTCGTGCTGCGATTCACCCCCGCCACCCGGGTCGCCCTCGTCGCCGGTACGCCGGCGAGCAATGTCTTCGTCGACGAGTACGTCCCGGTGCGCAACAACGTGACCGCGCGGCCAGCCGAACGGCAGGCCGAACTCGGCGTCTTCTCGGATCTCGACTCGGCGCGCGCCTGGGCGAAGGCCGCGCGGGCTCGCTGACGCGGCCAGGAACTCAGTCGACCCCGTACTGGCGATCGCCGGCGTCGCCCAGGCCCGGCACGATGAATCCGACCTCGTCGAGGTGGGAGTCGACCGAGGCGGTCACGACCCGGTCGACCGTGCCCGAGGCGCGCAACGCCTCGATGCCCTCCGGGGCCGCGAGCAGACAGATCAAGGTGACGCTTCCTGCGCCGGCCGCCTGGACCTGTTCGGCGGCGTAGATCGCCGAGCCACCCGTCGCGAGCATCGGATCGAGAACGTGGGTGGGCCGGCCCTCAAGGGCCGGGATCGTGTTCATGTAGACCGCCGGCTGCAGGGTCTCTTCGTCTCGTCGCAAGCCCAGGAAGCCCGTCTCCGCGCCGGGGAGCGCCTCCAGGCCGGCGTCGAGCATGCCGAGGCCCGCCCGCAGGATCGGGATCAGGACGGGCTGGTCGACGAGCTCGACCCCGTCGGCGGGCCCCATCGGCGACTCGACCGTGACGGGCCGGGTGGTGATGGAGCCGGCCGCCTCGAACACCAGGGCACGGGCCACCTGATGGAGCAGTTGGCGGAAGCGGCGGCGGTCGGTCGCGGCGTCACGGAGCTCCGTGAGCTGAGCGGCGACCACGGGATGTTCGAGGACGTCGACGTGCACGAGATGAGCATGCCACGGGCGAGGCCGTGACCCGCTGCTAGAGCGGAGGTTCGACCTGCCACGCCTCGAGCGGTGCGTAGCGGGGCTTGATGATCTGCTCGATGATCTGGAGGCGTTCCCGGAACGGCAGGAAGCTCGACTTCATCGCGTTGACGGTCAACCAGCGCAGGCGGGCCCAGTCGTAGCCGAAGGCGTCGACGAGCGCCGCCATTTCCGAACTCATCGACACGCCTGACATAAGCCGGTTGTCGGTGTTGACCGTGACGCGGAAGCGCAGCTCGACGAGCTTGTGGATCGGGTGGTCCTCGATCCGGTCGACGACGCCGGTGTTGACGTTGGAGGTCGGGCAGACCTCCAGGGGAATCCGGGCGTCTCGCAGGAAGTGGCTGAGCCGACCGAGCTCGGTGCCGCCGTCGGGATCGGTGGTCCAGTCCTCGACGATGCGGATGCCGTGGCCGAGGCGTTCGGCCCCGCAGTACTGGACCGCCTTCCAGATCGACCGCGGCCCGTAGGCCTCGCCGGCGTGGATCGTGACATGGAAGTTCTCGCGGTGGCAGTACTGGAACGCGAGGAGATGGTCGTCGGGCGGGAAACCGTCCTCGGGGCCGGCGATGTCGAAGCCGACGACGCCATGGTCGCGATGGCGCACCGCCGCCTGGGCGACCTCGAGACCACGATCGAGATGCCGCATCGCCGAGCAGATGATGCGGATTGTCAGCTCGCTGCCGGCCGAACCGGCCTCGAAGCCGGTGATCACCGACTCGATGACCTGATCGAGGTCGAGGCCTCGCTCGGTGTGGAGTTCAGGCGCGAAACGGATCTCGGCGTACACGACACCGTCGGCCACGAGATCCTCGGCGCATTCGCGGGCCACGCGTTCGATCGACTCGGCGGTCTGCATCACCCCGACCGTGTGGGCGAACGTCTCCAGGTAGAGGGTGAGATCCTTGCGGTTGGCGCCGCGCAGCATCCAGGCGGCGAGATCGTCGACGTCGGTGGTGGGCAGATCTCGATAGCCGGTGTCGTCGGCGAGGTCGATGATCGTCGAGGGGCGAAGCCCGCCGTCGAGGTGGTCGTGCAGCACGACCTTGGGAGCTCGGCGGATGCGCTCCAGGGTGGGAGGCCCGACGTCCGGGCCGTTCACGGGGGTTTCCATACCCCAGATTATCGCCGGGGCTAGGGTCCCGGGATGTCGATGCGACGCGGTCCTCTCGGCGTCGTCTTGGTCTCGACCATGGTCGCGTCGACCTTCTCGCTGTTCGCGATCGCGGTCCTCGCCTCGCCGATCATCGACGACCTCGGCATCAGCCGCGCCCAGGTCGGGCTCATCGGTTCGGTCAACACCGGGCTCGGCGCCCTCTCGGCGCCGTTCTCGGGCCGCCTGACCGACCGGATCGGGCCTCGACGGGCGGTACTCATCCTGCTCGCCGTCTCCGCCGTCTCGATGACCGTCATGGGCCTAGCCCGCAGCCCGTGGGTGCTGCTGCTGTCGGGGGTCGTGGCCGGCCTACCGCAGGGCTGGGGCAACCCGGCGACCAATGCCCTGATCGCATCGACCCTCGAACCGGGTCAGCGCGGGGTGATGACCGGGATCAAGCAGAGTGGGGTCACCCTGGCCATCTTCATCGCTGGGCTGGCGTTGCCCGCGCTCGAAGGGATCTGGGACTGGCAGGCGGCCTGCCTCGTCTTCGGGTTCGTGTTCGCAGGGTTCATGGCGATCGCCTGGTTGCTGTTGCCCGACGACGTCGGCGCCCCGCAGACGAGAGAGGCGGTGACCGACGAACGGAGCGTGCTGTCGCCGTTCATCTACCGGCTCGGCGTCTACGCCCTGCTCATGGGGCTCGCGAGCGGAGCGATCGGACGCTTCTTGCCGCTGTTTGCCGAGGAGGAACTCGGCTACAGCCTCGCCATCGCCGGTTTCGCGGCCTCGCTGTCGGGGCTGCTCGGGATGGGATTTCGCATCGCCGCGGCTCGCCTGGCCGAGACTCGCATCCAGCCCTCGGCGTTGCTGATTCAGCTGTCGTCGATCGGGGTGGTGTCGTCGGCCCTGCTCGCCCTCTCGGTGCCGTTCGGCCGGTGGCTGCTGTGGCCGGCGGTGGTCCTCTATGCGATCGGCCACACCGCATGGAACGCGGTCGCCAACCTCGCCGTGATCATGAATGTCGAGCAACGCGACGCGGGGCGGGCATCGGGGGTGATCATCCTGGGCTTCTTGTTGGGCCTCACGATCGCCGGCCCCTCGACCGGGGCGCTCGTCGACGCCACCGGACGCTACGAGCTCGCCTGGTGGGCCTCGGCGGCTCTGGCGGCGGTCTCAGCCGGAGTGCTCGTCGGCCGCCGGCGGCCGCAGCATCGGTAGCAATGCGATCCCGTCGGCGAACGTGATCGTGGTGAGCTGCTCGAAGCCGTGGCGGGCGTACAGCGCCGCGCTCTGGGGTGTGGTGGCCTCCAGGTAGGCGGGGAGCGCCTCGGCGTCGCAGATCCGCAGCACGCGCTCCAGCATGAGCGATCCGAGACCCTGGCCGCGGGCGCTGGAACGAGCGCCGATGAACTGGAGGTAGAAGTGCGGTTCGGTGGGGTGCCACTCGGCCAGCTCGATGAAGTGCGGCACGGCCGCCTCCACGCGGTCAGGGATCGCTCGTTCGCCGAAGAACCCCGACATGGCGTCGGTGTCGGTGGTGACGCCGGGAGGGCTCCACAGCGCGGCGCCGCGATCGTCGACGACATAGCTGTGGCCGTTCACCACGAAGGCGTCGTAGGCGATCGTCATCACCTCGCGCATGAGGGCGTCGTCGGCTTGGCGCTGGTCGGGATCGAACAGGTGAGCGAAGAGCGGGTCGGTCGAGAACGCGTCGCCGAGCGTGGCGATCGCGGTCTCGCGGTCGGCGGGGACCGCGTGCCGAGCGAGGGTCACGCGAAGCCCCGCAGCGGGAGCTCGGGCGTGCGGCGCAGCCAGTTGTCGGCCGGGTAGTCGGCCACCCCGTCGATCACGTGCAGCGTGTAGGCGTGGCGGCTGCGTCCCGACGTGTTGGGGGCGCTCCAGTGGGGGAGCGTGCCGTGCAACAACACGAGCGTGCCTGCGTCGGCCTCGAGCGGCACGAGGTCGTCGGTGGCGTAGGGCTGCGGGTCGAGGATCTCCATCTCGGCCTCGGCGAAGTCCGAGGTCATCCGGTACCGGGATTTCACCGGGATGCGGTGGCCGCCCGGGTGGGCCCAAAGGCAGCCGTTCTCCTTGGTGGCGTCCTCGATCGCGAACCAGAAGCCGATCACCGACTGGGGTTCGGTCCACAGGAAGGTGTGGTCGCAGTGGAGGCTGACCTCGCCGCCGATGCCGGGCTGCTTGAAGATGTACATCGACTGCAGCAGTTGCGGATCGCTGAAGCCGATGTCGGCCGCGACCGCGGCGAGTTCGGGGGTGCGGCTGAACTCGGCGAAGGTGGGGTCGAGGTCGTGCATCGCATGGCCGAGCTTGTTGACCGCGAGCGGCAACGGCACGGTGAGCGCGCCGTTCTCGACCGCCCCGTCCTCGAAGAACCAGCGGACCTTGTCGCCGGAGTCGAGGAACCAGTCGTCGTCGCCGTGGGCCTGTTCGGACGTGTCGAACACCGTCAGGCCGGCGCCGTCACTCGGGTCGATGCCCGCGAGGAGTGCGTCGACGTGGGCCTTGAGCGCGTCGCATCGCTCCCGGGGCACGAAGTCGGGCAGCACGAGGAAGCCGTCACGATCGAAGTCGGCCAGCTGCTCGGAGCTCAGCACGATCAGGTCTCGCCCTTGCGGTACGGCTGGCCCAGGCTGACCGGCATCCGGAGGCGCTGGGCGAAGAAGACCAGCACGAGCAGCACGACGACGTACGGCAGGGTGTTCGACCACCAGCTCGGCACCGTGTCGGTGACGATCCACCAGAACAGCGCTCCGACGCCGAGGATGGCGGCGAGGATCGTGTCGGTGCGGTTCTTGCGGGTGAAGGCCCAGATGCCGACACCGGCGAACGCGATGGCGTTCACGAGCAACATGGCGTGCGAGGCCGTGCCGTCGAGATCGCGGAGGTCGAGCCCGAACACGTAGCCGAACAGCAGCGCACCGAGCAGCACGCCGCCGGGACGCCAGTTGCCGAAGATCAACGCGGCGAGTCCGATGAACCCTCGACCGGCGGAGTTGCCGCCCTGGAAGAGGCCCGAGAGCTCGGTCGAGATGAAGGCGCCGCCGAGACCGGCAAGGCCGCCCGACATGATCACTGCGATGTACTTGTAGCGGATGATGTCGATGCCCTGGGCCTCACCCGCCGACGGCATCTCACCGCAGATCCGAAGGCGCAGACCGAACCGGGTGCGCCAGATCAGCCACATCGTGATCGGGACGAGCGCGACGGCGATGATCGCGACCCAACTCGTGCCGCGCATCAGGCCGCGCGACAGCTGGGCGACGTCGGAGATGTACCACCACTCCCATTGGGAGATCGTGAGCAACCAGTCCGGTGACTCCCAGCCGAAGATGGTGCCGCCGGCGAGGAACGGCACGTCCCAGTCGCCCACGGCACTCGTACGGGGCGACGTGGTGGGGGAGTCCCAGATCTCCTCGGACAGGTATCTCGTGATCGCTGGCGCGAGGATGTTGATCGCCACGCCGGAGATGATGTGGTCGACCTGGAAGGTCACCGTGGCGATCGCGTGGAGCAGACCGCCGATCATGCCGCCACCGATGCCGATGGCGAGGCCCCACCAGGCGCCGTAGTTGATCGATCCCCAGGCACCGAACCACATGCCGAGGATCAACATGCCCTCGAGGCCGATGTTGACGACGCCGGCCCGTTCGGAGAACAGGCCACCGAGGCCCGCGAGGAAGATCGGCACGGCGAAACGGAGCATCTCGCGTGCGGTGGCGACCTGGGTGAGGCGTTCGGTGTCGCTGATCGTCTGGACGACGGTCAACAAGAACACACCGAGGGCGGCGTAGAGCGCCCAGCGGGCCCAGGCGGGCATGCGGGTCAGGGTCTCGATCATGCCGGCACCACCTCTCGCTCGTCGGCCAGTGCTTCGGCGGCTTCACGCGCCTCGTCACGTTCACGGAACCGGTTGGCGACGCCGTAGGCGATCACCGCGGTGAGCAAGACGATGCCCTGCATGATCACCGCGATCTCACGGGAGGCGGCGCCGGTCGAGTCGAGCACGCCCGACGAGACGTCGAGGAAGGCGAACAGGACGGCGGCGAAGGCCATGCCGCCCGGGTTGTTGCGGCCGAGCAGGGCGACGGCGATGCCCTGGAAGCCGAGTCCCTGGATCGGGTCGGGCGGGAACTTGCCGCGGTCGGCGAGTTCGACCATGCCGATCAGGCCGGCGACCGCGCCCGAGAGCATCATCGCCGCGACCACCATGCGCTTCGGGGGAACGCCACCCGCTCGGGCGGCGAACGGGTTGATGCCGCTCGCCCGCAGGTCGAAGCCGAATCGGGTGCGGTTCAACAGCACGTAGTAGGCGACACCGACCAGCACGGCGACGAGGAACATGCCGGTGAGCTCCTTGCCCTGGCCAACGTCTCTCGTGAAGATCTCGAGCAAGCCGTTGATCGTCGGCAAAAGGCCCGATTCGTCGATCGGCTCGGTGCCGAGTTCGGTGGATGAGAAGTTCTCGCCGAGCTCCGCCTGCCATTCCTGTTGCAGCCAGGCGATCAGTCCG
>JBCBYI010000187.1:0-7960 GCA_039815945.1 Actinomycetota bacterium
GGACGCCGATGATCTTCGACGAGGGCTTTGCCCTGATGCTCTCGATCATCGGGCGTCCCGACGGCAAGGAGCCGCGTCGCAGCGGCATGGTGCTCGAGGGCGACGAGTACCACCACATCGTCGATTGCCGGATCGAGTCCGACTACGACGATCTCCATCATCAGACCGGCATGCGCATGTGGGCCAAGAGCGAGACCGGCGCCGAGTACGAGATCACCGGCCGGGTCAACGCGCTCATCCCGCTGCGCAACCGCCGCACGGATCCCGACGGCAACGAGCTCTTCACTCGCATCACCGAAGCGATGACCACGTTCGAGTGTGAGCACGACGGCGTGAAGAAGACCGGCATGGGCATGACCGAGTACCTCGATCAGGTCGTCGACGGCGTACCGATCGGGCCCGACTACGACGGTGGGGTCGCCTAACCTCGGCGCCGCATGGCTCGCATCGTCATCATCCCGACTCGGATTCGAGCCGTTTCGTCACCGCACCTCGAGCTCGCTCGACGCCTCGTCGAGGCAGGCCACGAGGTGCACTACATCGGCCCGCCGGCATCGGAGGGTCCAGCCGCCGAGGTCGGCGCCGCGTTCATCGAGCTGCAGGGGCTCGCCCTTCACGAGTGGCTCCCGCCGGGCGGGTCCACGGTCGCCCGCCTCGTGCGTTTCCCGACTGCGTGGCGGGGCCGAACCGCCCGACTCGACGAGCAGGTCGATCGGTTCGAGGTCGACCGGGCACAAGCGACACTGCGGACACTGGCCCCGGATCTCGTCGTCACCGACCACGAGAACTTCGCCCAGCTGACCGCGGCGCGGGTCGAGGGCATACGTGCATTGGCGACGACCACGTGGTCGCACCCGTTCAAGCGCCGCAACAAGCCACCGCTCGACACGTCGGTCGTGCCCGGGCGCGGCGTGATCGGATCGACGGTCGGCATCGAGCTCGTGTGGCTGCGCCACCGGCTCCGGCGGCTCGCATGGGGTGCGTTCGCCTTCGTTCGCGACGGCGGCGCCGACCTGGCATCCATCCAGCGGCACATGGTGCGACGCCACGGTCTCTCGCCTCGTCACGAGCTCGACCCGTGGCAGTGGCTCCGGCCGGCCTACTTCCGGCGGGTCCCACACATGGGCCTCAGTTTCGCGAGCTTCGACTTTCCCGGCGACGATCACCCGTCGTTCCATCGTGCGTGCGCCATCATCCCGACGATCGACGACGGGCGGATCGACGGGGAGCTGCGGGTGTTCGTCGACGCCAACGCGGCCACCGGTCGCCCCCTCCTCTATCTGTCGATGGGCGCCTTCGCGGCGGGGTCGGCTGCCGACCTGATGCGCCGGGCACTCGACGGGCTCGCCGGTCGGCCCGACTGGGATGTCGTGGTCGGGCTCGGCGGGGGCGATCCGGCCGAACTCGAGTCGGCGTGTCCGGACAACGTGTTGCTGGTCGGATTCGCACCACAGCTCGAGCTGCTCGCCCGCGCCGACGTCGCCGTCGTCCATGGCGGCATCAACTCGATGAACGAAGCACTCCGGCACGGCACACCGATCGTCAACTACCCGTTCCCCGGCGTGATGGATCAAGAGGGCACCGGTGCCCGCGTCGTGGCGCACCAGGTCGGCGTCGTCGGCGATCGTGGCACCGACACCGCCGAGCAGATCGTCGGCCGGATCCAGGCCGTGCTCACCGATCCGATGTATCGAACCAACGCCGAACGCATGGCGAACGCCATGGCCGACGAGGAGGTCGGGGATCCACCCGTTCGTGTCGTCGAGTCGTTCCTCGAGGAGGCTGCACCATGACCGACCGCGACGACGTCGCCGACATCGGACGATCGATCCTGGTCGGGGTGGCGCTCGACCAACTCCGGTTGCGGAGCCGCCCGATCGTCGTGCTGCTCGCCGTCCTCGCGGTCGGCGGACTGATCGCCGCCGTCGCCTTCGACGATGTGCTCCGCCTGTTCGCAGCCACCATCGCCGTGCTGTCGATCGTGTCGCTGCTCGTCGTGCTCGCCGCCCGTTTCCTGGCCGGCCGGCTGCTGAAGGCGATCGCGCCGCCGGCGCAGGTCGCCGACCATCGCGACGCCATCCAGGACGCGATCGATCAGCTCGCGCTGCCGACCGGCCCGATCAGCGGACTCACGTTCGCGTGGGGCCTGCGTGACGGCATCGACGACGAACTCGCCAACGCCAACGAGGTCATCACGATCCTCCGGGAGCGCCTCGATGTCTGACGATCGGTTCGCCACCGCCTGGGCCCCGGATGGCGTGTACCGGATCACCGGCACCCGAGGTGCATCGCCCGACATCTCCTTCACGGCGTACCGACGATCCCGGCCCGGGCGTGAACTGGCTCGACACCAAAGGCCGCCGCGAGACGATCCTGCTCGCTCCGTACCTGCTGCCCGAGGACGAGCTGCCGCCGATCACGACCCGCGTCGTCTCGATCTGACGGCGGCGATCACGCCAGCTCGCACTCCTCGTAGTTCAGGCCTCGGCCAGATCCTTCATGCCGCGGAGGGTGATCCACATGTTGTCGGTCCAGTCGCCGATGCGGTTCTCGACGATCTCGGTCTCGCGGTCGGGCATCTGTTCGATCGCCGGGGTGAGACCGGAGAAGCCGGGGCCCATCGTCGCCTGGAACCACAGGCGGGTCTGGTCACCCACCGCTTCGACGGTGAACCACCACTCGGCGGCACCGCCTCCGTCGCTGCTGACCCGCCAGCCGAACTCGCGGCCCTCGTCGAAGCGGGTGATGCGACACTCGACGTCCCAGTCGAAGTCCATCGTCTTGTGATGGTTGTAGCCACGGAACGTCGCATCGAGAGCCGGCCCGTCGGGGGCGTCCTCCCATTCGGTCTTCACGCACTCGTTGTCGAAACGGGGTGGCACGGAGATGTCGCTCGCCAGGTGCCAGACCGTCTCGGCCGAGGCGTCGATGAGGATCGAGACGCCGACGCCGGGCTGATCCGCGTACTTCACGAACGGTCCCGATCAGCCGAGCCGACGACCTTGAACCCGTCCTGACCGAAGCCGACCTCGACCCCACGGTTGATGCTGACCCAGTCGCGGGCGTTGAGGTACGGCGCGAAGGTCTCCGCGATCGCGATCTCGTCGTGCTTCTGCTTGGGCTGCTGCAGCTCGTAGAGCTGAGGGAACTCGACCCACGCGGTCACGGCGTTCCACAGCCGCATCGCGGCGTCGCCGGTCGGCGGGTCGATCAGCACCGGACCGAACAGGCAGTGTTCGCTGCCGTCGGCGCGGGTGAAGAACATCGTCGGTACGCCGTAGCCACCCGAGTCGATGACCTTCTGGTGTTCGGTGCGGATCTCGTCGTGGGTGGTCTCGTCGGCGATCGCCTGATCGACCAGCGCCGGGTCGAGGCCGATCTCCTCGAGCAGGTGCTTGGCGACGTCGGGCTGATGGGGGCGGTGGCCCTCTTCGTGCAGCGCCCGGCCGGCCCGCTCGTACCACTTGTCGAGGTCGTCCATCGACGTGCGACGCAGCCGCGCGCCGATGCGCAGCATCGACCAGCCGTAGCTCCACTCGCGTTCCCACGGGTGCTTCTTGCCCTCGACCCGATTGACCTCCTCGAGCGAGAAGAACTTCCAGTTGATCTCGATGCCGTTCTGGCCTCGGACCTCACGGATCCACTTCGCTGTCTGGTAGGCGTAGGGGCACATGACGTCGAAGTGGAAGTCGACGGTGGTGATCTCGGGTTGCATGGCTCCAGTGGAGTCGCATCGGCGGGGGAGTGCAAGCTGATCGCGAGTTCGGTCACGTCCGGGTGACCGAAGCCCACGAGACTGACCACAACCTGACAAAACCGACAGCGCGGTTCACGTCCACGAAATCTCGGCGGAACAACCGATTCGTACGGTCCGAGACGTGTTCGAGGCCGTGGATCCGTTCGTCGGCACGGGAGTCACCGATCTCCCGGCGCCGGGGGGCCTCGCCGCGACCTGGTGGCGTCCGAAGCCCCAGATCGGCAACACCCATCCCGGCGCCACGTTCCCGTTCGGCATGGTGTCGGTGTGCCCCTACTCGGGGGCCTATCCGACCGGCTACGGCCTCTACGACCTCGCTCGAGAGGGTGTTCCCACCGCGATCCACGACCGGCATGTCGCCTCGGGATTCACGCACTTCCAACAGTCGGGTACCGGCGCGATCCGCAAGTACTACAACTACGTCCGCGTCACCCCGATGCTGGGGCCACTCGACGACCTCGGCACCGAGTGGCCGCTCATCGACGAGCGCGCCGAACCCGGCTACTACCGGGCCCGCCTCGGCAGCGGCATCGACTGCGAGCTGACCGTCGGCCCGAAGTCGGCGGTGCATCGCTACACGTTTCCCGCCCATCGCGACGCTCGCCTGGTGCTCGACGTCACCAGCGGCGGTCTTGCGATCGAGCACGGCCGCACCGTGCCGAGCCGGGCTCATCTGCAGCTCGTCGCCCCTGGCGTAGCCCAGGGCGAGATCGTCGTCGAGGGCGTGCCGCTCGCGATCCACGTCGAGTGCGACACACCCGAGTGGAAGCAGATGCTCTGGTACGACCGACGACTCATGTCGGGCGGTAGCCGGCTCGAGTTCGACTCGATTCGAGAGACGACGCTGCGTCCCTTCGGCACCTTGTTGCGCGGACCGACCGAGTCGGGTCAGTCGGTCGAAGTCCGGATCGGCTTCTCGTTGCGCGGTGTCGAGCAGGCCGAGCGCAACCTGCGCACCGATCTCGAACAGCACGACGGCGGCTTCGACGAGCGTCGGTCGCGCACCCGTCGGGCCTGGCGCAACCAGCTCGACACCATCCGGGTGGAGGGCGGCTCCACCGAGCAGCGTTCGATCTTCGCGACCGCCCTCTACCACTCGTCGATCAAGCCGTGTCTGGCGATGGACGAGAGCCCGTTCTGGCCGATGGACGGACCCTTCGCCTTCGACGTTGCCACGATGTGGGACATCTACAAGACGCAGCTGCCGCTGCTGACGACGATCGTCCCCGAGGTTGCCGTCGAGATCGCCCAGGCGCTGATCACCGTCGCGGCCGAGGAGGGCAATCTGCCGATCGGCTACCGCATGTCGCGCGGTGCGGACCGCTTCTTTCGGCAGGCGAGTGCGCTCGCCCACACGTTCTTCGCCGATCTCTGCGAGCTCGGCCTGCCCGGCATCGACTGGGAATGGGCGCTGCTGCACATGCACACCGACCTGCGCCGCTTCTACGGCGAGGACTATCTCGAGCACGGCGTCGCCCATCCGGTGAGCCACACCCTCGATCTTGCCGATGGCCACCACTGCACGGCCAAGGTCGCCCGCCACGTCGACGATCACGCTCTGGCCGATCAGATGGACGCCCTCGCCGGCCGTTGGCGCAACGCTTTCGATCGCGACACGGGCCTGCTGATCGACTCGACGTTCTACGAAGGCGGACGGTGGAACTACTCGTTCCGACTGCTCCACGACATGGCCGCCCGCATCGAGCTCGCTGGTGGTGAAGCTGCCTTCACCGAGCTGCTCGATCGCTTCTTCGGCTTCGGAGCCGAGGCGGTCAAGCAGTTGGGCGAGGCCCCGACGGCCGAGGAGATCGCCGAGGGCTACGCCCTCAACCGCTTCGAGGGCCTGAACAACGAGCCCGACATGGAGACGCCGTGGGCGTATCACTATGTCGGCCGGCCCGACCGCACGGCCGAGATCGTGCATGCGATCCTCACCACCCAGTTCGGCACCGGGCGCGGCGGCCTGCCCGGCAACGAGGACTCCGGCGGCCTCAGCGCCTGGTACGTGTGGGCGTCACTCGGACTCTTCCCGGTCGCAGGGCAGGCCGTCTTCCTGCTCCACCCGCCGGCGTTCGAGAACGTCCGTATGCGCACCGGCGCGTCCGACCTCGTGATCGAGACGTCCGGCTTCGTCGCCCCCGACCCCGACGGACCGGTCCAGTACGTGCAGCGCGTCCGGGTCGACGGGCGGCCCCTCGAACGGACGTGGCTGAGCAGTGAAGAACTGCACGCCGCCCGCCGCATCCAGATCGAACTCGGCCCGGCGCCGTCGTCGTGGGGGACCACGACCCGGCCCCCGAGCCACCCGACCAGCAATCCCTCAGCCAGCAACATCACCGACATGGAGGTGCCCCGATGATCCAGCCACTCAACCCCGACGTTCGTCGTCTCGTGATCGTCGTGCGCGCCGATCCGGTGATCTGTGGTCATTCAGGCGAAGCGCGCAATCTCGCCGAGGCCGCGCTCAAGCGGGGCTTCACCGACGTGCGGATCCTGACCTGGCCGCTCGAGGCGTTGACCGAACTGCCGCTCAAGCCGCTGGACTCGGTGATGCCGTACTCGCCCGGCATCACCGTCGAACGCCCCGAGCCGGTCGGCGACTACAAGATCCCCGACGGTCGCTACTGCGCTGGCCTCACCGGCCGTTTGATCGAGCTCTTCACCGACGACGTGCCGACCGCCGCCCTGTCGCTGTATCTGTCGCCCCATGCCAACGTCATCGCCGAAGCGATGAGTGTCGCCCGTGCGATGAAGGGCGACGTACCGGTCACGACCTACGCCGAGGCGGTCGGGTCCGACATCACCAACGTCGTGCGGTCCTGCGTGGAGGAGGGGCGACTCGGTGCCGCCGCCCACGCCTTCGTCACCTACCTCTCGAACGACGTGTGTGTCGCGGTGTCGGAGTACACGAAGGTGCTGATCGTCACCGCAGCCGAGGAGGTCGATGCCCTGATCGGCTCGAACTTCGCCGAGCAGTGCCGGGAGCGGGTGGAGATCTCCTACCCGGCGATCAACACGGTCGACTTCACCGAGACGTCCGATGCGGCGATCGACCAGGTGGTCGAACGCCGCAACCTGGTGCGCGACGAGTACGTCTTGTTCCTCGCCCGCATCACGCCGGCCAAGGGGGTGGACGATCTACTGGAGGGGTTCGCCACCTCCGAGGCCCGGCACCATGTCCGCCTCGTCGTGGCCGGCACCGGCAAGGAGCGTGAGGCGATGCGGGACAAGGCCGTCGATCTCGGCCTCGGCGGCCGGGTCGACTTCTTCGATGACGTCGGCGACGACGAGAAGAACGCGCTGATGGCCGGCTCGGCGGCGTACGTCCTCCCGAGCAAGCCGCGACCCGAGTTCACCGAGACGTTCGGCATCTCGATCGTGGAGAAGATGCTCGCCGGTGGCGGCCCGGTCGTGACCACCGAGACCGGTGGCATCCCCGAAGCGGTCGGCGACACGGCCACGATCGTTCGACCGGACTGCCCGGCCGACGTCGCTGCGGCCATCGACGAGGTCGTGTTGGAGATCGGGCCCGAAGAGCGCCTCGCCCGCGAGGACAAGGCCCGCACCTATGCGATGCAGTTCGATCGTCAGCAGGTCTTCGACCGGCTCTTCGGTCGGGGTGTCTTCGCCGACCACTGATCCCGGCGTGAACACGATCACCCGCATCATCTCCGAGATCCACGCGAAGCTTCTTCCCGTCGACGAGGGCGGGCTCGCTGACTACATCCCGGAACTCGCCATGGTCGATCCCGACTCGCTCGGGATCGCGATCACGACCCCCGACGGTCACAGCCACCTCGCCGGCGACACCGATGTGGCGTTCACGATCCAGTCGGTGTCGAAGGCCTTCGTCTACGGCCTCGTCCTCGATGCGGTCGGCACGGACGCGACGGCTGAACGGGTCGATCTCGAGCCGTCCGGGGATGCCTTCAACGAGATCAGCCTCGATCCCGTCACGTCCAAGCCGATGAACGCGATGATCAATGCTGGCGCGATCGCCATCACCGGCCTCGTCCCCGGCGACGGGATCGTCGAGCGGTTCGAGTGGCTGCGGGCCGGCCTCAGCGGGTTCGCCGGACGGGAGCTCGAATTCGACGAAGCCGTCTACCGGTCCGAGCGCGACACGGGGCACCGCAACCGAGCGATCGCCCACCTGCTGCGGAGCGGTGGCATCGTCGACGCCACCGTCGACGAGGATCTCGA
>JBCBYI010000188.1:0-7814 GCA_039815945.1 Actinomycetota bacterium
GCTCGAAACCGCAGTGGTCGAGAATCTCCATCGCCAGGATCTGAATGCGCTCGAGGAAGCGGCTGCCTATCAGCAACTCATCGAGGATTTCTCCCTCACCCAGGAGCAGGTCGCGACGCGGGTGGGACGCTCGCGATCCGCCGTCGCCAACACCATTCGCCTGCTGCAGCTGCCCGGTTCGGTGCAGCGACTGGTCATCGAAGGCCAGCTCAGCGCCGGCCACGCCCGCGCGCTGCTGTCGACGCCCGACCGGGTCGAGCAGGAGCGCCTGGCCCGTCTGGTGGTGACCGAGCGCCTGACCGTACGCGACGTCGAGGAGCTGCTGCGCGCCGCCGACCCGGACGCTGACGATGTCGCTGCTGACGAGCCGGAGGACGCGAAACCGTCCAGCGAGACGGTGGGTGAGACCAAGGATGCCGGCGTGCTCGAACTCGAAGAGCTGTTGGCTTCCCGGCTCGAAACACGTGTCAAGGTCCAGTTGGGGAAAGGTCCGGGACGGTTGGTGATCGACTTCGCCGATCTGGACGACTTGGAGCGCATCTACCGCGTGATCACGCCCCCCGGCACCGTGGCCTAGCGCCCAGCTTGTGACTCCCGTCACAAGTTAGCCTGTGGACAATTCTGGGGATCGGGCGCCACCCACCCTGCGGAAAAGGTTGGGGAAAGGCGTGGAAAGCCCTCAGTCACCCGCTGCGACGGGCTGATCACACCAGCTGGCGACGGCGTCGCGGAACGACGTCGCGAGGGCGGGTGCCCGTTCGACGACCCGGGCCGGTTCTCCGACCCGGCACCACACCGCCGGCATTCGCGTCTCCCGCAAGATGGGGATCCGCATGCCGATCGCCGGATGCGGTGCTTCGAGCGAACCGGCGAGGGCATGGCTCGCGTGCTCGGCGAGTCCCCGGCCGCCAGCTGAGACGAAACCCTCGGTCTGGAAGTAGGCGACCGAGAGGTCCTCGATCGCGAGGGTCACACCGAGATAGACCGCGCCATCCCATTCGTTGGCCGTCCGGGCCTGCGAAGAGAGATCCGGATGATGGAGGGTCAACACGTCGGCGCCATCCGCGCGCAGCCGGCGGGCCAGTGTGTCGACGAGGCCCGCGACACCGCCAGTCTCACCGACGACGATCCGGCGCCCCTGCAGGCCATGCTGGCTGCGGAGCCGCTCGGCCTCGCGCACTTCGGCGATCGTCTTCTCGCCGGAGCGCCGGCCGGCGAGTCGGCCCAGCGCCATCACCGTGTCGGGTCCGACGACACCATCGGGGGTCACCCCCTGATTGGCCTGGAAGTTGCGGACCGCGGCTTCGGTGTCAGGTCCGAAGATGCCGTCGACGTAGCCCGCATCGAAGCCGAGGCTGCCGAGTCGCTGCTGGAGGTCGGTGACGTCGTCGCCTCGCGTCATGGGTGAGCGGAGGTAGAGCATGCGATCGCCGAGCCGGAAGTCGGCCTCGATGAGCGCCGCCCAGGTCTGCTTGCCGCACTCGCCGTCCTCGATCAGCCTGCGAGTGGACTGGAAGCCTCGAACCGCGGTGACCGTGTCGGTGTCGTACACCTCGGGATCGCCGGTGGCGGGGAACCCGGCGGCGGCCAGCCGGCGGTGCAGATCGCGGATCGCACCACCCTCGTCGCCCGCACGGAGCGGGAGTCCCTGATCGGTCATCGAACCGAGGTTATCGGTGTTGTGCGCAGGCCGACCGGCAGCCCGAACGCGAAACAGCCGACCCGTGGGGTCGGCTGTCGCAGAGGATCCGGTGGGGGAGTGCGGTCGGGGGGAACCGCCCGGATCGAGTCTCAGATGAACTCGGCGATGTCGTCGAGCAGCGCCTGCTTGGGCTTTGCGCCCACGATGCGCTTCACCGGCTCGCCGTCCTTGAACAGGATCAGCGTCGGGATCGACATGACCTCGAAGCGGCGGGCGACGTCGCTGGCCTCGTCGACGTTGAGCTTCGCGACCTGCAGGGCCTCACCCTGCTCGTCGGCAATCTCTTCGAGGATCGGGGCGATCATCTTACAGGGACCACACCACTCGGCCCAGAAGTCGACGAGGACGGGTGCGCCATCGGCGGCGACGGTCTCGTCGAAGGTGCTGTCGGAGAGGGTGGTGACGGCTCCAGCCATGGCGGAGTCCTTTCGGTCGCAGCGCCGCAGGCACTGGTGTTTCTGGTGCCGGCGGGCACCGCCGGCGGTTACAGGAAAGAACCCTGTACGGGGCCGCTCTATTCCCGGCCGGTTCAGGCGTCGTGCAGGGTCTCGAGGTAGCGCTCGGCTTCGAGCGCCCCCTGGCAGCCGGACCCGGCTGCGGTGATCGCTTGACGGTAGTAGTCGTCGGTGACGTCGCCCACCGCGAACACGCCGGCCACGTCGGTCGCGGTGCGCCCCGGCACCGTCTCGAGGTAGCCGTTCTCCTTCATCGCCAGCTGACCCTTGTAGAGGTCGGTCCCGGGGCGGTGACCGATCGCGATGAACACGCCGGTCACCGGCAGCTCGGAGGCCTCGCCGGTCTTGACGTTCTCGACCTTCAGACCCGCGAGCGACGCATCCCCGAGGTACTCGGTGACGACCGTGTCCCACAGGAATTCGATCTTGGGGTTGTTGAACGCCCGGTCCTGCATGATCTTCGACGCCCGCAGCTCGTCGCGCCGATGGACGATCGTGACCTTCGACGCGAACCGGCTCAAGAAGTTGGCCTCCTCGAGCGCGGAGTCGCCGCCGCCGACGACGGCGATGTGCTGGTCGCGGAAGAAGAAGCCGTCGCAGGTCGCGCAGGTCGAGAGGCCATGGCCGATCAGCTCGGTCTCCCGGTCGAGCCCCAGCATGATCGACTGGGCGCCCGTGGCGATGATGAGCGAGTGGGCCTGATAGGTGGGTTCGGCGGCGTCGGGATCACCCACCCACACGCTGTACGGGGCCGCGGACAGGTCGACCTTGCTCGCCTTCACCGTCTGGATGTCGGAACCGAACCGCTCGGCCTGGGCCCGGAAGTTCATCATGAGCTCGGGGCCCATGATCCCTTCCGGGAAGCCGGGGAAGTTCTCCACGTCGGTGGTGAGCATGAGCTGGCCACCGGGCTGGTCGCTGGTGGAGCTGGGCTCGCCCTCGAGGACGAGCGGGGCGAGACTGGCGCGGGCGGCGTAGATCGCCGCGGTGAGGCCGGCCGGGCCGGAACCGATGATGATGAGGTCGCGGACGTCGGTCATGGCAGAGCCTTTCGAGAGGTGCGCCCCGGTGCGATGTGCGCGTTCAGGGACCGTAGTGGCAACCCCGTACGAGGTGGGATTATTCGCGAGCGGCTCAGCTGAAGAGGCCGTAGCAGACGATCACGACGACGATGACGAGGTCGAGGACCGCAGCGGCGAGCAGAGGTGTATTGCTCGACCGTCGAGAGAGCCAGGCGCCGATACCGAGGATCGACAGCAGCCCGCCGACGAAGAGGTGGGCGGCCCACGTGGCATCACCGACCCCGGCGCCGATCGGGAGGTACGCGTCGGCCACGCGGACCGACGCCACCAGAAAGATCGTGGCTGCGGCGATGCCGAGCACGATGATGACGAGCCCGAAGACGATCGCTCGCAGGATCGTGACCGCCCGATCGGTGGTCTGGACCTTGACCTTGTCGACGAGGTCGATGACCCGGTCGGTCTGCTTCGCCGCCCAGTCCGGCTCGGTCTGCTGCTCGGTCGTCATGGACGCCGAGCCTATCGGGTCTCCGCTACGGGAGTTCCGGTGAGACGAGCTCCAGCGCGTCGCAGTCGCCGACGGGGTGGAGGTAGATCGCCAGGCCGCCGTCGAGGTCGAGGGCGACGTTGACCGCGACGAACTCGCCGTCGAGTTCGGCGATGGCCTGCTCGACGCCCACGATGTCGTCGCCGAGCACGTCGACCACGAGCGCGACCGCTGCGTCACAGAGGCCGTCGGCGAAGGAGCCGTCGGCGCGCGCGATCGCGCCCGGCTCGGCGACGGCGTCGATGTAGGCGGCCTCGACTTCGGCGACGATGGTGTCGACCGAGTCGGCACCGTCGAGCAGGTCGGGCAGCAGGTCCGGGCCGGGCCGCGGGTCGGGGAGGGGCACGCCGGGGGCCGCCTCTGCGGTGGCACTGTCGTCGGCGTCGAACGATTCGTCGGATTCGGGGCCGGCGGCCTCGGCCATGTCGTCGTCGAGTTCGGCGGCGGCTGCGTCGGTCATCTCCTCTTCGGCTTCTTCGGCCATGTCGTCATCGCCGAACATGTCGAGCGCGTCGCTGTCACCGCCGTCGTCGGCTGCATCGTCAGCGTCGTCGCGTGCGGTCGACTCGGTGGCGACGTCGCCTTCGTCGTCGTCGCCGTCGATCGCCTGCACGGCGGTGAACGCCACTGCCAAGACAACGAACGCCGCCGCGATCGCGACGAATCGGTTTCGGCGTTCGAGCCGGCGGGCCCGAGCGACGGCCAGATCGCTGACCTCGGTCGAGGTGGTGCTCGTGCCGATCGCAGCCGCCCGGATCCGGTCGAGGTCCGCGGTGGGGATCGGGACCGGTGCGGCAACGGCCTCGATCGCGGCGCGCATCGCGTCGGCCCGGGCGAGGAGGTCGGGATCCGATTCGACACGCGCGATCTCGTCCGCGGTGGCCTCGGCGTCGAGGTAGCGCGAAACGAGTTCGTCGAAGGCGGCGGTGTCGTCGGTCATGTCATGTGCTCTGACGTTCGTCAGGGGGGTTTTGGTTCCCGGCCAAAATGTCGGCGAGGCGACCACGGCCGCGGGCGATGCGACTTCGTACCGTGCCCGGGGCGAGGTCGAGCACGTCGGCGATCTCCGCGTAGTCGAGTCCCGCCATGTCGCGCAGCACGACCGGGGCCTTGAACTCCTCGGGCAACTGTTCGAGCGCCTCGTCGACATCGATCTGTGCCGAGACGGTCTCGCCCGGGTCGCGAGGCAGGCGACCACCGAGGTACTCGTCGTCGGCGTGTTCGTACTCGGGCAGGCCGGGATCCGGTCGGCGGCCGCGGCGGCGCAGCTCGTCGAGGCAGGCGTTGGTGGCGACCCGGTACGACCAGGTGGTGAATGCGGCCCGGCCGTCGAATCGGTCGAGCCCCTTCACGATCGCGATCAGGGCTTCCTGGGTGGCGTCGAGCGCATCGGCGTCGTTGCCGGCGAGGCGGCGACAGATCGCGTAGATGCGGGCCTGGTGCTTCTTGAGCAGCGCATCGAGCGCGCGCTGATCACCCCGCTGAGCGGCTTCGATCAGCCTCAGGTCGTCGGGATCGGGAGCGATGCCGCGACGTTAGTGGGGCCGCTACTCGGGAACGGTGAACGCGTACCCGACGACGCGGGGGCCACCGTGGGTACCGACGACCGGGCCGATGAGCTCGGTGCGGGCGTCGCTCACGTCGGCGACCTCGCCGATCAGCGAGACGAAGTCGGCGATGTCGGGCGCTTCGCCGTGCATGAGCGCGAGGTTTTCGATCTCGCCGAACTCCGCGAGCTTGTCGCGCAGCCATACCATCGACTTCTTGCGGGTGCGCTGCTTGCCGGCCTCCTGCACCTCACCGGTGGAGATGTCGATGAGGGGCTTGATCGACAGCATCGAGCCGAGCAGCGCCTGGGCCCCGCCGATGCGGCCGCCCTTTTGCAGGTTCTCGAGGGTGTCGAGCGCGCCGAACACGTGGGTGCGGGCCGACATCGACTCGGCGATGGCGACGACCTCGTCGGCCGACGCACCGTTCTTGGCGGCCTGGGCCGCGGCGATGACGATCGAGCCGAGTCCGACCGTGATCGACTTCGAGTCGACGACGCGGATGTCGGCGTCCATCGAGTCGGCGGCGGTGGCCGCCGACTGCATGGTGGCGGACAGGGCGGCGCTGATGTTGATGCAGACGATGGCGGTGGCACCGGCGTCGAGGTGGCGCTGGAACGACTCGGCGAATCGGCCCGGCGACGGGGCGGCGGTCTCGGGCAGGGCGTCGGAGCTGGCGAGCAGCTCGTAGAACCGGTCGACCGTCAATTCCTCGCGGTCGGTGTACTCGTCGTCGCCGAACCGGATCGACAGCGGCACCACCTCGATGTCGAGGTCGGCGACCTCGTCGCCGCGGAGGTCACAAGAGGAGTCGGTGACGATACGGACGGTCACGATGCGGGTTCCTTCGGTGCAGGTGTGGAGTCGTCGTCTGACGAGGTGTCAGGCACGGTAGCAGTGCGGCGGGTTCGGCGGACACGGACGATCGTGCGCAGCCACCACGTCAACAGCACCGCGAGCGAGATCAACGAGACGACGAGCCCGAGCCCGGAGATCGCAGTCGAACGGACGTTGACCGAGCCGGCGGCGAGGTCGAGGCGTCCGTCGGGCGAGGTCACCGCGATGAGGATGCGGGCGTCGCCCGACGCGACGGTCTCGACCGGGATCTCGAGTTCGTTCAGGCCGGGGTCGAGGACGAGGCGCAGCTCCTCGCCACCCGGGAGCCGCAGCTTCTCGCTCGTGATCCGCACGACCACGTTGACCGCCAGCGGCTGTTCGTTGTGGATCGACACGGGGAGGGTCGCACTCCGGGTCGCCAGTGTCACCCGACTCGACTCCACCACCTGGAAGTCCGTCGTGCCGGCCGCGACGAGATCGAAGACGGCGTCGGTGTAGTCGCGGCGGGTCTCGGCATCGATCTCGTCGGACATCGCCGCAGTGAGCACCGTTCGCAGTGGCGCGATCGGCCCGTCGGCGGGGGAGACCATCTCGGAGTACGAGCCGAGCACCGACTCGGTGAGGCGGAGATCGCTGGCCGCGCCGCCCACGTCGCTCGGCGGTGTCGACGTGAGCTCGACCCGCAGCACAGCGCCGGCGGCGTCGCGGGCCGGCGGGCGGGTGATCAGTTCGTCGACCGGCGCAACGCCGAGCCGTTCGGTGGTCTCGAAGAGGTCGAGCAGCAAGGTGAGCGGGATCCGGTCGACGGTGTCGAGATCGAGCACGATGCTGCGGTCGGTGCCGACGGTCTTGGCCTCGAAGAGCAGTTCGGTGAAGCGCTGTTGGGCGACGAGTTCGGGGTCGTCGCCGAACAGGCCGGCCTCGAAGCTGCGGTCGACGACCAGCACCGGCATGGCGATGCCATTGGTGTCGAGCACCTCGATCGGCCGCCGGTCGGCGCGTTCGATCGTGAGCGGGTCGAGTTGATCGGGTTCGACCACGCCGCCGGTGACACCGACCGAGCGGAGGAAGCCGACGGTGTCGGCGGTCGTGTCGGCATCCATGCGCACGATCGGTGTCGGCGTCCGGCCGAGGAAGGTCTCGGTGACCTGCTGGCCCTGCGCGTAGAGCCCGAAGACGCGTTCGGACTCGCCGGCGAGACGCCAGGCCTCCTCGTCGATCGACACCCACGGTGAGAGAGGGAGGAGGTGCCCGTCGAGCAGACGGCGGATGTCGTCGATGCCGCTGAGGCCGCCCTCGGTGGCGGGATCGGCCAGTGCGGTGAGGGTCTCGGGCGTGAACGACACGAGGGTGGGGGCCGGCGCGTCGCTCACCGCAGTGGCCACCCGCTCGACCGCCGCGACCGGGTCGATCTCGATCGTGTCGGTGCCGTGGGCGAGCCCGCTGCGACCGTCGGCGACGAAGCCGAGGTCGATCCGAGCCGAGAGGGTCGTGTCCTCGATGATCGTGAAGGTAACGAGCGTGTCGAGCACGACGTCGTCTCCGTCGATCAGGTCGATCCGGACGGGGATGGCACCGGGCTCGCGGCGCAGGATCTCCCCGATCTCGTCGTCGGGGAGGGTGATGGTGAACAGGTCGCCGGTGCCGACCGCGATGGCACTCAGATCGTCGATGATGAAGTTTGCGAGGTCGGGGTTGGCGGTCGGT
>JBCBYI010000189.1:0-7768 GCA_039815945.1 Actinomycetota bacterium
ATCGACTCGAGGTCATGCTCGGCATGCGAGGATCCAACGTTCGTCAACCGCGCGACCGCTACTCGTACTAGCCAGCAACGGCAGAGTGCGGGGGATCCGCGGGGGGCGATCGCTTTCCCGAAACCTGATCCGACCGAGAAAACCAGAAACTCCCGCGGTTTCCCGCGGGAGTCATGTGGTCGGGCTGAGAGGATTTGAACCTCCGACCTTCGGTCCCCCAGACCGACGCGCTAACCAAGCTGCGCCACAGCCCGTGTGAGGGGAGGATCGTACCGGACGGCCGGGTCCGCTCCCACCCACAGCGAGACAGTCCGTGACACATGTCCTCCTCGCGGATGACGACATACGGTTCACTTCGCAACTACCGTCGCCTGCCGTGAACGGAATTGCCTCTCCCCCCGAGGCGACCGAAGACCGTGTCCGACTGATCACCCGCCCCGCGCTCGCTGCGGCGCGTCGGTCGCGTGTCACGGTGGTCGCCTGGATCATCCTCCTCGCCACGGGCCTCTACGCCTTCGTGTTCGCCCTCGATCGTGAGGGCTTCCCGCCGGTCAACGTGCCGGTGGCGGTCGTCAGCGCGAACTGGTTCGTCGACGACGAACTGCGCGTCGACGAAGAACTCGCGACCCCGGTCTACGAGGCGTTCAAGGACATCGAGGGGGTCGAGGGCGTGTCGACGTTCAGTCGCCCCGACGGCTTCGCTGCGATCTTCGAATTCGAGACCAGCTTCGCGTCCGCCGACGGTGTCGCCGCCCTGTCGGCGGCGACGGCGCCGACGCTTCCCGAGGGGGTCGAGCTGGCCATCGATCCGGTCGACGCCACCAAGTTCCTCAACACCTACGACCTCCTCGTCACGGTCGTCGGCCCCAACGACGCCACCGCCGAAGAACTCGAGGCGCAGGCCGCGATCGTCGCCGAGGCGCTGAAGCCGCTGAACACCGTGACCGACGCCGAAGCGCTCGACCTCCTCACCGAGTCGTTCGACCCCGCCACCGGCACCAACGAGATCCGCCGAACCGACTTCACCCGGTTCGCCGAGCAGGGCGACACCGCCGGCACCGAGTCGGTACTCGTCGGCATCACCCGCAACCTCGACGCCGATGCCGACGTGCTCGACTTCAGCGACGAGATCCAGGACCGTCTCGACGACGGTATCGACGGACTCGACCCCGCCTACCGGGCCGTGATCGGCGCCGACTTCGCGAGCGACGTCCGGGCCCAGCTCAGCAACCTCACCAGCAACTTGATGTTCGGCCTGCTCGCCGTTGCCGTCGTGAGCTACCTGCTCATCGGCTGGCGTACCGCCCTCGTCACCGCCGTGTTCATGGCGACGGTGATGATCGTGACGATGGTCGCCCTCTGGACGGTCGGCTACACGCTGAACACGATCACCTTCTTCGCCCTCGTGCTCACCCTCGGTCTCTTGGTCGACGACGCCATCGTGATCAGCGAGTCGATCGACGCGAGCCGACAGGACGACGATCCGAGCGATGAGCAGGCCAGCCTCGGCATCGTGCGCCGAGCGATCGACCGGGTCGGTGCCGCGTCGTTCGCCGGCACGCTCTCGACCCTCACCGTGTTCGCCCCGATGGCGTTCGTCGGCGGCATCCTCGGCGAGTTCATCCGGCCGATCCCGATCACGGTGATCATGACGCTGGCGCTGTCGTTCATCCTGTCGATCACCGTGATCCCGGCGCTCGGTCGGGTGTTCATCCTCGGCGGCAACACGCAAGGCCCGCTCGTCGGGGCCCAGCGGGCCGTCAGCCGCGGCCTCGGTCGCCTCGCTCGCTTCCAGTCGGGCAACGGCGCCAAGGGCTGGATGGCCGGCGTGGGCGTCGTGTTCGGCGCCTTCCTCCTGATCTTCCTCGGCCTCCAGGCCGCCGGGCGGGTGGGCTTCAACATCTTCCCGCCGACCAAGGACTCCAACCAGATCCAGATCACCGCCGACTTCGACCCCGGCACCACGATCGACGAGGCCCGGGCGCTGCAGGAGGAGATCGACGAGATCATCGTCGGCGTGCTCGGCGACGACCTCGACCGCTACCAGGTGTTCGACGGCACGCAGCGAGAGTCCTTCGCCTTCGTCGAGCTGATCCCGTTCAGCGACCGCAGCACCGCGTCGCCGACCTACGCCGACCGCATCGAGGCCGAAACCGCCGACCTCGCCGGCGTTCGTGTCGGTTCGATCCCGGTCGGTCAGGGCCCGCCGACGTCGGACTTCCCGTTCACCACCCAGATCGCCTTCGAGGCCGATCAGCTCGCCGCGGCCACTGCCCTCGCCGAGGAGATCGCCGCTGACCTGCCCGGCACCGTGCTCGACAAGACCACCGGCGACGAGACCACGATCACGACGGCCTTCGTGGCGAGCGCCGGTCAGAAGTGGCGAACCGACGGCCAGTCGATCATCGAGGTCGCCGCCGGCTACGACACCGACGACACCACCGGCAACCTCCAGGCCACCGAGGACCTGCTCGCGGCCCGCTACTCGAGCGACGATCTCGAGGCGCTCGGGCTCGACGCCGATGCGCTCGGCTTCGACTTCGGGCTCGAATCCGACAACCAGGACGACTTCGCCGCTCTCGGCATCGCCTTGCTGGTCGCCATCGTGTTGACGATCGGTTTCCTGGTGATCCAGTTCCGATCGCTGGTCCAGCCGCTGCTGGTCTTCCTTGCGGTGCCGTTCAGCTTCTTCGGCGTCTTCACGCTGCTGGAGTTGACCGACAACGCGCTCGGCTTCTTCGTGATGGTCGGCTTCATCGCCCTGATCGGTGTGGCCGTCAACAACACGATCCTGCTGGTCGACGCGGCCAACCAGGAGCGCCGCGCGGGATCAACGCCGGCCGAGGCGATCGGTACCGCCGTCGAGCGCCGATTCCGACCGTTGCTGGTCACCACCGCCACGACCGTCGCCGGCCTGTTGCCGCTCGCGCTCGCCGACCCGTTCTGGGAGGCGCTGTGCTTCGTGCTCATCGGCGGCCTGCTCAGCTCGACCTTCCTGGTGCTCACCGCCTTCCCGGCGATGTACCTGGGCGTCGCGACCGCCCGCAACCGGGTTCGTCGCCTGTTCGGGCGCGACAACGCCTTCGCCTAGGGCCCAGGTTTCCGACCGAGCCGAACGCTAGAAGAACAACAGCACGCCCTCGAAGGCGCGCCACACGAGATAGCCGCCGGCGGCGACCACACCCACCCAGAAGTGCCACGGCGTCTTCGGGGGCTCGTGGTCGGCGTCCGGCGCACGCTCGAGCGGATCACCGCAGGTCGGGCAGGCGCCGTCGGGCCCAACCGAGGTCGGGGTGAAGTAGCTGTCGCACGACTCGCACCAGGGCACGGGTCCGAGGCTAGAGGCCCGACCTGCCCGTGCGGCTCGCTCAGTCTCGACGGATCGCCATGATGGCGGTGTCGTCGTCGATGATGCCGCCGGCGTGATCCTTGGCGGCGTCGAGGAGGGCCTTGCACAGCACGTCGGGAGGTGCGGCGAGCTCGCGCTCGGCGGCTTTGACGATGCGATCCTCACCGAAGAGCGAGCCGCCCGCGCGGGCCTCCGCCAACCCGTCGGTGTACATCACGACGAGGTCTCCCGACTCCATCGGGATCTCCCGTGAGAAATACGACGCCTTCGGGTCGAGCATGAGCAGCGGCCCCGTGGAGCGCAGCGGATACACGCCATCCTCCTGGAACAGGAAGAACGGCGGGTGACCGGCCGACGCGTAGCGCAAGGTGCCAGCCTCGGTGTCGAACACGACGACGGCACAGGAGATGAACTCCTCGTGGCGATCGCCCGCGGCGAGCTGCTCGTTGAGCTCCTCGAACGCCTGGGCGGGATCGCGGAACTGGCGCAGGAAGACCCGCAGCAGATACTTGGCCTGGAACGCCGTGATCGACGACTCGATGCCGTGGCCCGCGACATCGCCGATGACGGCGGCGACACGGGTCGGACCGACCCGGTGCACGTCGAAGAAGTCGCCCGCCATCAGGCCCGAGCCGGCCTGGTAGACACGACCGATCTCGAAGCCGGAGAAGTCGGGGACCTCTTCGGGCGCCAGCCGAGCCGCCCAGGCCTTGGGGGCGAGCTGCTCCTGCTCGAGTGCCTCGCCGGCCCGGCGTTCGATGTCCCAGCGGTTGCGGGCCATGCGGGCCTCACGCACCGAGAGTCGTGCCCACCACAGCGAGGCGACGGCGGGCACGGCCAGCACGGCGAAGGCGGCCACGACGTCGGTGTTGTCGACGATCGCGGCCGCGCCGAGCGCGATCGTCACGAGGCCGTAGACGATCGCCGAGTGGGCCTCCTTGCGGTACGCGGAGAACGCCAGCGAGTGCGCTTCGACGTCGTGGTTGACGTCGGCGCCGATGAGGCGCACCACCCGGTACCGGAGACGAGCGGATCGGATGTAGACGAATGCGGCGAGCAACGTCAAGAACGCAGCGCCGGCGAGTACGTACGTGATCACGGGAGTCACCTCCGTGGGGGTGGGTGGATCAATGGTAGCGGGACGAGCTCAGTCGTTGCGTTTCCGTACCCGCAGCTTGATCGGCGTGGAGCCGAGATCGAAGTCCTCCCGTAGCGAGCGCTCCAGATAGCGCAGGTACGTCTTGGGGACTTCGCGGTTGACGAAGAGGGTGAACGTCGGCGGATCGGTGGCGCCCTGCGTGGCGTACAGCACCCGGGCACCGCCCGGTGCGGGCTGGGCCGACTGCGCCGACCGGATCGACTTGTTGACGTCACGGGTGGGGATTCGGGTGCGGTAGTCGCCCACGGCCTGCTGGAGTTCGGGCCACAGCCGGTTGACGCCCTTGCCCGACAGGGCGGAGATGCGCAGCACGGGCGGGGTGCCGAGGAAGCCGAGCTTGCGTTCGACGTCGTCGCCGATCTTCTCGCGCTGTTCGGTGTTGAGCAGCTCCCACTTGTTGAGCAGGATCACGATCGGGCACCCGGCGGCGTCGACCCGCTCGGCGAGGCGCTGATCCTGGTGGGTGACGCCGATCGTGGCGTCGATGACGAGCAGCGACACGTCGGACTCGTCGACGGCCTTGAGCGCTCGGACGAGCGAGTAGTACTCGGTGTCCTCGTCGATCTTGGCCTTGCGGCGCATACCCGCCGTGTCGACGAAGCGGATCGGACCGGTCTGGGTCTCGACGATCGTGTCGATGGCGTCTCGGGTGGTGCCGGGCCGGTCGTGCACGACCGCCCGCTCCTCGCCGATCAGGCGGTTGAAGAGGGTCGACTTGCCGACGTTGGGCCGACCGACGAGCGACACCGAGAAGAGTTCGGGGTCGTCGCTGACGGGTTCCTTGGGCTCGACGTCGCTGCCCTCGGGCAGGTGGCTGATCAGGGCGTCGAGCAGATCGCCGGTGCCCTTGCCGTGCAGGGCGCTGACGGGGAAGGGATCGCCGAGACCGAGTCCCATGAACTCCCAGATCGCAGACTCGTGGGAGGAATCGTCGACCTTGTTGGCGATGACGAGCACGGGGGTGTCGAGACGGCGCAGCAGGAGCGCGACCCGTTCGTCCTCGGGCGTGACGCCGACCGTGGAGTCGACGACGAAGAGGATGACCTCGGCCTCTCGCATCGCCTGTTCGGACTGCTGGGAGACCTTGTCGTCGAGCGCGTCGCCGTCGGCCATCCAGCCTCCGGTGTCGAGCAGGGTGAAGTGGTGGCCGAGCCACTCGGCATCGACCGCCTTGCGGTCACGGGTGACACCGGGACGCTCCTCGACGATCGCCTCGCGACGCCCGATGATGCGGTTCACCATGGTCGACTTGCCCACGTTGGGGCGGCCGACGATGGCGACGACAGGCAGGCTCATGAGACGGACTCCAGGGCGAGACGGAGGGCCGCGCCGTCGGTGGAGAT
This sequence comes from Actinomycetota bacterium, assembly GCA_039815945.1. Lineage (GTDB taxonomy): Bacteria > Actinomycetota > Acidimicrobiia > Acidimicrobiales > Aldehydirespiratoraceae > UBA11606. Next base: position 5,852 of record JBCBYI010000189.1, read on the forward strand.
GACCTCGACCGGACGGGGCAGATCGGACACGCTCATGCCGTCGAGGAAGACCCCGCGGCTCAAGCAGACATCCGGAAGAAGATAGCGGTGCCCCTCGGGTTCTCCTTCGAGCACCCGGGCGACGTCTTCGCCGACCATGAGGCCGGTGACGCCGATGTTGCCGCCGAAATAGTCGTTGGGCACCGCGATGATGCGAGCATCATCGCGGCCGCTGGCCTCGACGAGCGGCGCGATCACCGGCGCGCCCAGCGTGCCGGTGAGGATGCCGACCGGGGCGTTCTTGCGGGGCGAGAGCGTGACTGGTGTGGCCGGGGCCGCGGCGTGGCCCACCGACACGACCTCGGCGGGCGAACCCTGGCGCGGTGCCCGGTAGCCGTCGGCGGGAGCGCCGTCGACCCAGGCGAAGAAGCCGGCGCGGGGACCGGTGGGCTCGGTGATCGAGTCGTCGTGGAACTCGAGTTCGATCGTGCGGGCCATGCCGATGCCGTCCTCGTGCATCTCGAAGGCCCCGTAGGTCGCCGCCGGCGGGAACGGGCGTTGGGCCATCAGGTAGTACTCGTCGGCCGCGAACACCATGCGACGACCGAGGCAGGCGAGGAAGACCTCCTGCCACTGTTCGATGAGTTCGACCACCCGCTGGGCTTCGGCGAGCGTGTGTTCGCGCATGCGCTCCTGGGTCGAGAACTTGGAGATCCCGAGCGGCACGACGGCGACGCTCGCCAGTTCCGGGAAGCGCTCGAGCACCCCGGCGAGGGTGTCGTCGAGCACGTCGGCGTCGTTGACGCCGGGGCACACGACGATCTGGCCGTGGACCTCGATGCCGTGATCGAGCAGCGCCCGCAGCCAGCGCAGGGAGACCGAGCCCCGGCGGTTCTTCAAGATGTCGGCCCGGATGTCGGGATCGGTCGCGTGGATCGAGACGTTGAGGGGCGAGAGCCGTTCGGTGATCACCCGTTCGAGATCGAGTTCGGTGAAGCGGGTGAGCGTGGTGAAGTTCCCGTACAGGAACGACAGCCGGTAGTCGTCGTCCTTGAGATAGAGCGAGCGCCGCATGCCCTTGGGCAGCTGGTGAATGAAGCAGAACTCGCAGTGGTTGTCGCAGGTCTGCACCTTGTCGAACAGCGCAGCGTGGACCTCGGCGCCGAGCGGCTCCCCCGCGTGCTTGGTGATGACGACGTCGAAGCGGCGATCCTCCCGCTGGACGGCGAGTTCGACCTCGGCATCGTCGGTGAGGATCTGCCAACGGATCACGTCGCGCGGCACCTCGCCGGCGATGGCGAGGATCTCGTCACCGGGCAACAGACCCGCTCGGGCGGCGGGCGATTCGGGCTCGACGGCCACCACCTGAGGCGTGCTCACGTCTCCAGGCTACCCGCCGCTCGAGGGACCAGCTCCCTCTCGACTGCTTTCCAGCATATTTCATGTATCTTCATGATTCATGACGCTGAATGATTCGATCTCATGACCGGGATCACGGTCGGTCGCCACGAGGGCCGGTTGGTGGCGGTGAAGCAGAGCGACGAACCCGAGCGCCGGGCCCGACTCCGCCACGAGGCCACCATGCTCGCCCAGCTCGATCACCCCGGCGTCGTGCATCTCGTCGACGTCGACGAAGGCCCACCGGCCACGGTCCGAACGCTCTTCGTGGGCCCCGACACCTGGGCTCGTGCGACCCCGACCGGCACCGAGCTCACCGATGCCGTGGCCGCGGTGATCGCGACCGTCGCCGACCTCCACGACTCGGGCGTCACCCACGGCGCGATCGAGCCGGCGCACATCGTGATCGGCGATGCCGGTCGACCCATCCTGTGCGGCTTCGGCGACGCCGCACCTGCGACCCCGACCCGGTTGCTCGACGACCGCGTCGCGCTCGCCTCACTCGTCGCCGGGCTCGACCCCGTCGATCCGGCACTCGAG
>JBCBYI010000018.1:0-29926 GCA_039815945.1 Actinomycetota bacterium
CGCCGAGTTCTTGTTCGACGACGAGCGCTCGATGGTGCGCATCGACATGTCGGAGTACCAGGAGAAGATCAGCGTCAGCCGTCTGATCGGCGCACCTCCCGGCTATGTCGGCTACGACGAGGGTGGCCAGCTCACCGAGACGGTGCGCCGCCGGCCCTACAGCGTGGTGCTGCTCGACGAGGTCGAGAAGGCCCATCCCGACGTGTTCAACACGCTGTTGCAGTTGCTCGACGACGGCCGCCTGACCGACGGTCAGGGCCGCACGGTCGACTTCAGCAACGTCGTGTTGATCATGACCTCGAATCTGCCGGGCGAGCCGGGCGACTTCTTCCGTCCCGAGTTCGTCAACCGCATCGACGACATCGTGCGCTTCCGGCCGCTCACCGAGACCGATCTGGTGTCGATCGTCGACATCCAGTTGGGCGGTCTCGCCAAGCGCCTCGCCGAGCGTCGCCTGGCCCTGGAGGTCACGGACTCGGCCAAGGAAGCGCTCGCCGCCAAGGGCTTCGACCCGGCGTTCGGCGCTCGTCCCCTGAAGCGGCTGATCCAGCGGGAGATCGGCGATCGTCTGGCGCTCGCGGTGCTCGAGGGCCGTTACGTCGAGGGCGACACGGTCGTCGTCGACGTCGAGCCGGACCCGACGTTGTCCCCATCTGGGGAGACCGATGGGGACAAGGCTGTGGACAACGCCTCGGTCGGGGACGAATCCGTGCTCGATGTCACCGGAGGCGCGCCCTTGACCTTCGTTCTGCGCTGATCGGGGAGTGGCCCGGACCATCACCGGCGCTGGTTATCCCCAGGGCTAGCGTCTCTTCGGAGTACGGGAGAACACGTTGGTCCGACAGCTGCTGAAGTTGCTGTCCTCCGCCGTCGTGTTCGTCAGCGCGTTGATCGGTGCCGCATCGGTGCCGGCGGCTGCTGACGGCGCGTGGGCCTGTGGAGGCGAGGTGAACGTCGGTGTCGACGCGCGTCTCGTCGCGGACGGATCCGGTCCCGCATCGGTCGAGGTCGCACTCCCGGCGACCCTGCAACCGGGCGTGTACGCGGTCCGCGTGAAGACGGTCGACAACGGCCCCGTCGATCTCGTCGAGCTCAACGAACAGGTCGTGGTCGTCGCCGGCGGTTCCACCCTCGGCCCGACGCCCGATCTCGACGACACCACCGCGTGGGTGTTCTCCGTCGTCGGGGTCGGCCAGTTCGAGAAAACGGCGTCGACCACCTCGGTGACCGTTCGTCACGCAGCGGTCGGTGCGTCGAGCCCCGAGGACGTCACCGTCACCTGCCTCGGCTTCACCTACGTCGGCCCACCGACGGTCGTCGTCGACCTCACCGCGACCCCTGGCACGGACTGTGCGACCGGTGAGGTGGTCGTCGATCTCGTCAACGCCGGCGATTCGGGCGTCGCCACCGTGTCGGTCGGCGGCGATGTCCAGCAGGTCACCGTCGCGATGGGCGCATCGGCTCGCACGGTGCACGCCCTCGCCGAGGGTACGTATCCGGTCACCGTCGAGATCCACGGCACCACCGTGCTCACCGACTCGATCCAGTTCACCTGCGACAGCGATCCCGGCGATGGCGGTCCGGGTGATGGCGGTCCGGGCGATGGCGGCCCGGGTGATGGTGGTCCGGGTGATGGCGGTCCCGATGATGGTGGCTCGGGCGACGGCGATCCCGATGATGGTGACCCGGGTGATGGCGATCCCGATGATGGTGGCTCGGGCGACGGCGATCCCGATGATGGTGATCCGGCGGGTGACCCCGTCGACGGTGGTCCCGGTTCGGGCGATGGCGGCGAGGACGGCACGCCCGACGACGAGACGCCGGAACCCGGTGTGGTCGTGCCGCTCCCGGTCCTGACCCCCGACGCGGTGGCGCTGCTCGATCTCGAGATCGAACTGGCGTGCGCTGCGCAGGCGGTCGACGTGCGGGTCGCGAACACCGGCGATCTCGCCGGCCGCGCCACCCTGGCCCTGGCCCGCTCGACCACTACGACGACCGTGGCCGTCGATCCGGCGTCGAGCTCCCAGCTCCGCCTCCCCCTGCCCGAGACGTTCGAGGGTGCCGAAGCCGAGGTCGTCCTCGTCCGCGACGACGGCACCGTCGTCTCCCGCTCGATCGACGTCGACTGCCTGGCCGATGCCGACCCGGTCGCCGAGGTCATCGTCGACTGCGCCGCCCGCGAACTCCATGTCGTCGTGAGCAACGACGGCGAGGAGCCCACCGAGGTCCAGATCTTCGAGGAGTCGGTGGCGCTCGTCGCGCAGCAGCGCCTCGCCGGTGGCGCCGCCGAGCGGGCCACCGTGCCCATCGACGCAGCCGAGATCGCCGTGCGGGTCGTCACGACCGACGGCACCGACGTGTTACGGGAGACCGTCACGCCGGGGTGCGTCGAGACCGACGTCGTCCCTGAGTTCTCGCTCGTGTGCCCGTCGCTCGAGCTGGAGCTCCAGCTCGAGAATCTCGTCGACGACGTCCGCGTCGCCGTGGTCGCGTTCGGCGCCGAGGCGCAGGCGGTCGAGTTGGTGGGCGGCTCGACCACCACCATCTCGCGAGCCGTCGGCACTCCGGTGCGGCTCACCGTGACCTCGATCTTCGGCGACCTCCTCCTCGACGAGATGATCGAACCATGGAGTTGCGGCGATCTGGCCGACCCGGCGGCCGATTGTGTCGCCTCCGACACCACGTCCTGGCGATTGGTCGAGGGCGATGATCGTCCGCTCTGCCCCGACGTCACCGTCCGTCTCGTGCTCGACTGCCTCGCCGGCGCGACCATGCTCGAGATCCTGAATGGCACCGACGAGCGGGTCGTCGTCGAGACCGAGGTCGATGGCAGCCCGGTCGGCGCACGAACCATCGCGGCGACCCAGCGCGAACGCTGGGACCTCACCGCCGATCCGACCTCCCGGGTCGTCGTGCGGCGGGTGCAACCCGCGGAGGTGCTGCTCGACGCACGGGTCGGCTGTGCGCCCGACGACGACCGCACCGGTGCGGTCCTCGGCGGTCTGCTCGTCGCGTTGATGTCGATCGTCGCTGCGGTGGTGGCTCGCTTCGACCCGTGGATGCGGGTCTGAGACTCCGGGCCAGAAGACCCGGGTTCGATTGGGGACGAATGCCCTATACCTGGGTTACGTCCAGATCCCCTAACCTGGTCCATCTGGGGAGGTGACGACCCGCAGGCGTGAACTTGGTCGCGTTGCCTGTGGCGAGCCAGAGCGAAACCGGCCCCGCTCTCGAAACGCCCGTTTCGAGTTGCAGGAAGGCTTCCCGATGCAGTCCCGACTTCGTCGCATCGTTGCGGTGATGGCGACGGCCATGACCCTCGCCACCATCGTGGTGGTCCCGGCCGGTGCCGCGCCCACGCCCGGCCTCTGCAGCTCCCCGGGTGAGATCGACTACCTCTTCGACTTCGACGTCACCGACACGGTGTCGGGTGTCGCCCCGAGCGACGCGTACACCGTGCCGCTGTCGAGTGCGGTGCCCTCGGGCATCGAATACAGCATCTTCGTGCACGTCTACGACGGCTACGACGGGCGAGTCGGCGATGGCGACGCGGTGGAGCAGCTGGTCGTCGACTTCCTCGACGCCAACGGCGCTGTCGTCACCAGCACGGCAGCGAACGTCGATCTGAACAACATCGCCGACGAGGCCGAAGACTTCGGGTTGCGCGGTGTCGGCTTCTTCGCCCGTGAAGCCGTCTCGGTGCGGGTGCGTCACGTCCTCGACGGCAGCGGTGCGGACCCGGCGACCGGTCTCGGCCTGGTGTGTGTCTCGTTGCGGATCAAGCAGATCTTCCCCGACCTGACCACCACCACGACCACCACGACGACGTCGACCACCACGACGGTGCCGGACACGACCACGACGACGTCGACCACCACGACGGTGCCGGACACGACCACGTCGACGTCGACCACCACCACGACGGTGCCGGATACGACCACGACGACGTCGACCACCACGACGGTGCCGGACACGACCACGTCGACGTCGACCACCACCACGACGGTCCCGGACACGACCACGACGACGTCGACCACCACCACGACGGTCCCAGACACGACGACGACCACCACCACGGTCCCGGACACGACGACGACCGCGCCCGACACCACCACGACCACGGCGCCGACCACCACGACGACCGTCGCGGTCGGCGGGCCGACCACCAGCACCACGGTCCCGACCGAGGTGCTCCCTGACGTCGAGACGTCCGACCCGGCCGACCCGGTCGACGCGACGCCCACGTTCACCGGCTGAACCGTCACGCAGCTGGTCCCGCAGGCTGAGCGATTGGACTCCCTGAGCCTGCGGGACGAAACGAATGCACCCTGGATTCGAGAGGGAGTGGCTCCGGCCACTCCCTCTCGTGCGTTCGAGGTGCCCTGACGCGATCTCCCGGGTGAAGCCGGCCGTCGTCCGTTACCCTCACGTGGCAACGCAAACCAGCAAGAGGAGTGCGCCGTGCCCGCGACCGTTGTCGTCGGTACTCAGTGGGGAGACGAGGGGAAGGGCAAGTTCACCGACCTCGTCGCCAAGGAGATGGAGCTGGTCGTCCGGTATCAGGGCGGCCACAACGCGGGCCACACGCTCGTCGTCGATGGCGAGAGTTTCGCCCTCCAGCTCGTACCGAGTGGAGTTCTCTACGACCACATCACGCCGGTCATCGGCAACGGTGTGGTCGTCGACCCCCGCGTGTTGATCAGTGAGATGGACATGCTCGAGTCGCGCGGCGTCGACACGTCGACGCTCAAGGTCTCGGGCAACGCCCACCTGATCATGCCGTACCACCAGGAGCTCGACGCACTGCACGAGCGCCATCTCGGCGACGGCAAGCTCGGCACCACCAAGCGGGGCATCGGCCCCGCGTACGCTGACAAGGCGATGCGGGTCGGTCTGCGGGTGCAGGATCTCACCGACCCGAAGATCTTCCGGGCCAAGCTCGACGTCGCCCTCGGCTACACCAACCAGGTCCTCACCAAGGTGTTCAACCGACTGCCGGTCGATCCCGACGAGATCGCCTCGCTCTACCTCGACGAGTGCGCCCCGCGCGTGATCCCCCACGTCGGTGACGCGATCTCGATCGTGCACAACGCGCTCGAAGCCGGGCAGCACATCCTGCTCGAAGGCGCCCAGGCGACCTTCCTCGATCTCGATCACGGCACCTACCCGTTCGTCACGTCGTCCAACCCGGTCTCGGGCGGTGCCTGCACCGGTGCGGGGATCGGCCCGCGCGACATCGAGCGGATCATCGGCATCGCCAAGGCCTACGTCACTCGCGTTGGCTCGGGTCCGTTCCCGACCGAGCTGTTCGACGAGGTCGGCGACCATCTCGTCGACGTCGGCCACGAGTACGGAACCAACACCGGGCGTCGTCGGCGCCCCGGCTGGCTCGACGCCGTGATGATGCGCCATGCCGCCCGAATCAACTCACTGTCGGAGATCGCACTCACCAAGCTCGACGTGCTCGATCAACTCGACGAGGTCAAGGTCTGTGTGGCCTACGAGATCGACGGTGTGCGCCACGATCACCTGCCGTATCACCAGTCCGACCTCCACAAGGCCGTGCCGATCTACGAGACGCTGCCCGGGTGGAAGACCGACATCACCAAGGTGACCAATCCCGCTGATCTGCCGACCGCGGCCGCCGACTACATCGCCTTCCTCGAGGAGCAGATCGGGGTCCCGATCCGTCTCGTGGGCGTGGGTCCGGGCCGCGAGCAGTTCCTCGATCGGGCCGCTTGAGCCGGTGGGCTCAGCCGAACGGGTTGTTCCAGTCGACCGAGGGCGCGATGCCTTCGCCGACGGTCGACGGTTCGGCGGCCGGGGGCGGCGTCCCCGCTCCGGGCGCGGCCGGCTCCTGGTACCCCTCGAAGACGGCATCGAGGGGGTCCTCGAGGAGCGCCGGGATCGGCTCGGGCGCGTCGACGGTCGGGTCGACGATGGCCGGCACGACCGGATCCGGCATCGGCGCAGCGACATTGTTGGCCGCGGCGAACGCAGCGAACGCCTTCGCCCGCTTCTTGACCAGCTTGGGGTTCATCGGCGGACGCGACACGAACGAACGCACACCGGCGATCGCCATCGCGCACTCCTTGCACAGCGGCTTCTTCTCGCCGAACGGGAAGACCACGCAGTTGGCGCAGAATTCGAGCCCGCACCGATGGCACAGGGCCGTGGCGGACTCGAAGGAATGCTCGACACACAGGCCGGTCAACTCGATGGACATCTCGGATCTCCTCGACGGATGGACATCTTCCCGTCGGCATCCCGGGGTGGGTTCTTGAAGACACCCCGACGGAATGGAACGGTGACACCGTGACGACGGATCCCATGGTGAACGTGTTGTCGGCCCGCTATGCGAGCGCCGCCATGAACGCGGTGTGGTCGCCCGAGCGCAAGGTCGTGCTCGAGCGCGAGCTCTGGATCGCGGTCATGCGGGCGCAGCAGCGTCTCGGCGTCGCCGTCCCCGACGAGGCGATCGCGGCGTACGAAAAGGTGAAGGTACAGGTCGATCTCGCGTCGATCGCCGACCGTGAGGCGATCACGCGGCACGACGTCAAGGCGCGCATCGACGAGTTCTGCGCGCTCGCCGGGCACGAGCACATCCACCGGGGCATGACCTCGCGCGATCTCACCGAGAACGTGGAGCAACTGCAGGTGCGACGCTCGCTCGAGATCCTGCGAGATCGGCTCGTGGCCTTGCTCGCCCGGTTCTCGTCGCTCGCCGAGCGCCACGCCAGCCAGGTGATGGTGGCCCGCACCCACAATGTGGCCGCCCAGGCCACCACCCTCGGCAAGCGCTTCGCCGACGTCGCCGAGGAGACGATGATCGGCATCGAGCGGGTCGAGGAGTTGCTCGCCCGCTATCCGCTCCGCGGCCTGAAGGGCCCGGTCGGTACCCGGCTCGATCAGCTCGATCTCCTCGGGGACCCCGATCAGGTCGACGAGCTCGAGCAGGCGGTCGCCGAACACCTCGGGTTCTCCCGGGTGCTCGACTCCGTCGGCCAGGTATATCCCCGCTCACTCGACCTCGACGTGGTCTCGGCGATCGTGCAGGCCGTGTCGGCGCCGTCGAGCGCCACCACGACGTTGCGCCTGATGGCCGGCCATGAACTCGCGACCGAGGGCTTCCGTCCCGGTCAGGTCGGTTCGTCGGCGATGCCGCACAAGATGAATGCCCGTAGCTCAGAGCGGGTCAACGGCCTCAAGCTGGTGATCGACGGGCACCTCACGATGGCCGCCGGCCTCGCCGGTCGGCAGTGGAACGAGGGCGACGTGAGCTGTTCAGTGGTGCGCCGGGTCATGCTGCCCGACGCCTTCATGGCGGCCGATGGTCTGATCCAGACCGCGCTCAGCGTCTTCGACGAGTTCGGGGTCTTCCCCGCCGTGGTCGAGGCCGAACTCCGCCGGGACCTGCCGTTCCTCGCGACCACCCGGATCCTGACCGCCGCTGTCGACGGCGGGCTCGGCCGGGAAGCGGCGCACGAGTTGGTCAAGGAACACGCCGTCGGCGCCGCGCTCGACCGACGCGACGGCGGCGATCACGCGACGCTCGTCGACCGTCTCGCCGACGACCCGATGATGCCGCTCGATCGTGAGGGCATCGAGTCGTTGCTCGCCAACCCGCAAGAGTTCACCGGCACCGCCGTGACCCAGGTCGGTCGTATCGTCGCCCGGGCGAACGCCGTGCTGGCGGCGAACCCCGACGCCGCGGCGGCGGACGCCGAGGTGCGGGTCTGATCAGCTGCGGGTGATACCGGCCCGGGTGAGCAACGGGGTCGGCACCCCGAACTCCTTCCAGGCGGCGTACGTGATGCCCTTGCGTTCGCCGTAGGCCTTGGCGGCGTCGACGAAGTCGTCCTCGAGGGCGCTCAGGTCGACGATCTGATCGGCGGCCTCGAGTTCGGCGGCGAGATCCATCCGTTCCTGGATCATCTGGAGCCGACTCATCGGGTCGGCCGTCTCGATCGTCTTCTCGATCGTGGCGAGCCGGGCCCGCATGCTCTCGGGGGTCCGCTTCCGCCCTCGCTTGGGCTTGTGCGTCTCCAGTGCTTCGAGATAGGCGCGCACGGCGCGCCCCTGAGCTCGGCCTTCCGCCAGTGCGGCCTTGTGCTCGTCGGTCATCTGTCCGGAACGAGGTGCCATGGGAAGAACGCTAACCCTCATTGGCCGCGAACCGCCAGCGCCCTTTATCGAAAATCCGAAGGTCCCATTATCGCCACGATGAGCCATCGGCTCGGCGGTCGGTGCGCCGCATGAGGAGTACGCCGGGTGCCGCCGGTAGCGTCGTCAGCCATGAGCAAAGTCCCGACCGCCGCCTACTCCATCGGGCTGAAGATCGTTCTCGACAACGTGCCCGGCACCCTCGGCCGCTTCGCCGTCGCCGTCGGTGAGGCCGGTGGCAACATCGCCGGTGCCACCGGGTTCGAGGCGAAGGGTCCGAGCGTGTCTCGCACCATCGACGTCCACGCCCGCGACGAAGCCCACGGCCGCAAGATCGTCGAGGTCGTCAACTCGCTCAGTGGGGTGACCGTCGTCGACTGGTGGGATCGCACCTTCCGCATCCACGAGGGCGGCAAGATCGAGGTCCTGCCGTTGTGTGGCGTCGCCGATGCCCACGACCTGGCGATGGCGTACACCCCCGGCGTCGCTCGGGTCTGCATGGCGATCCACGACGACGTCGCCAAGGCCCACGAGTACACGATCAAGAAGAACACGGTCGCGATCGTGAGCGACGGCACGGCCGTGCTCGGCCTCGGCGACATCGGCCCGGAAGCCGCCATGCCGGTGATGGAAGGCAAGGCGCTGCTGTTCAAGGAGTTCGCCGGCGTCGACGGGTTCCCGATCTGTCTCGACACCAAGGATCCCGACGAGATCATCGAGACGGTCAAGCGCATCGCGCCGACCTTCGGCGGCATCAACCTCGAGGACATCGCCGCTCCGGCGTGTTTCGAGATCGAGGAGACCCTCGATCGTGAACTCGACATCCCGGTTTTCCACGACGATCAGCACGGCACCGCCGTCGTCACCCTCGCCGGTCTCACCAACTCGCTGAAGCTGGTCGACAAGCGGCCCGAGGACTGCTCGGTCGTGATCTCCGGCATGGGCGCGGCCGGGGTGGCGATCGGCAAGATCCTCCGCGACGCGGGCTACGGCGAACTCATCGGCGTCGACTCCACCGGCGCGATCTACTCCGGTCGCGACCGGCTGAACCCGGCCAAGGAGTGGTTCGCCGCCAACACCAACCCCGACCGCAAGGCCGGCACCCTCCAGGACGTGCTGAAGGGCGCCGACATCTTCGTCGGCGTGTCCGCCCCCGACCTGATCGACGCGAGCGACCTGCGCCAGATGGCGTCGAAGCCGATCGTGTTCGCGATGGCGAATCCCGATCCGGAGATCCGGCCCGAGGCGGCCGACGGCCTCGCCGCCGTGATGGCGACCGGGCGCAGCGACTTCCCGAACCAGATCAACAACGTCCTCGCCTTCCCGGGCATCTTCCGGGGCGCGTTCGACGTCGGTGCGATGCGGGTCACCGAGTCGATGAAGGTGGCGGCCGCCCACGCGATCGCCAACACCGTCGACGAGGACGATCTCGACCCGAACTTCGTCGTGCCGTCGGTGTTCGACCACACCGTCGCCCCAGCGGTCGCCGCCGCGGTGGCCAACGCGGCGATGGTCGACGGCGTCATCCGCTCCTGATCACGGTTTCGCCGCCGACGAGCGGCGTTCGCTACGGTCCTGCGCGATGACCGAGAACCTCCTTGCGCCCGTGAAGATCGGTTCGATGACGGTCACGAACCGCATCGCGATGGCGCCGATGGGCGTCGAGATCGTCGGCGATGACGGCATGGCCAACGACGAGGTCATCGCCTACTACGAGGCCCGCGCCGCCGGCGGTGCCGGCTTGCTGATCACCGAGGTCGCGGCGTTCGCCTACCCGCACGGCGCCAACTCCGTCCACCAGTTGGCGATGTCGGACGACCGCTACATCCCAGCGCTGCGCCGCCTCACCGACGCGGTGCACCGCCACGGGTCGAAGATTGCGGTGCAGTTGGTCCACCACGGCAAGATCAGCCGAGTCGACGTCGCCAACGGTGATCCCGTCTACGTGCCGTCGCTGCCGGAGTGGCACGGCTCGCTCGACATGATCAACGACCTCTCGATCGACGAGCTGATGGCGATGGCTGCGGCATCGGGCGGCGCGGACATGAAGCCGCAGTTCCACGCGATGACCACCGACGAGATCGCGGCGATCACCGAACAACTCGGCGATGCCGTCGTGCGGGCTCGGGAGGCGGGATTCGACGCGGTCGAGATCCACGGCGCCCACGGCTATCTCCTCTCCGGGTTCTTGTCGCGGCAGTGGAACCGTCGTGACGACGACTACGGCGGGCCCATCGAGAACCGGGCTCGCTTCCTGTGTGAGGTGATCCGCGAGGCCAAGACGCGCACCGACGGCGACTTCCCGGTGTGGGTCCGGCTCGACGCCCTCGAATACCGCACGCCCGATGGCATCACCTTCGACGAGTGCGAGGTCACGGCCCGGCTCGCGGTCGAAGCGGGGGCGGACGCCATCCATCTGTCCGCCTACGGCGACATGACCTCGGGGCAGGCGTTCACCGACGGCATGATCCTCGATCAGGAGGCGAAGCACTCGGCGCTCAGCGGCCGCCTCACCGAGTCGCTGCCGGTGCCGGTGATCGCGGTCGGCCGCATCCGCCCGAGCACCGGCGATCAGATGATCGGCCACCGCAAGACCGACATCGTGGCGATGGGTCGTCAGATGCTCGCCGATGCGGAGACCGGTCGGAAGGTCCGGGAGGGCCGGGTCGAGGAGATCCGGCCGTGCATCAACTGCTACGTGTGCGTCGCTCAACCCTTCTTCGATCGCCGGGTGAAGTGTGCGGTCAACCCGGTGCTCGCCCGCGAATCCGAACTCGGGACGGTCGAGTCGACCCGGGCCGAGACGCCCAAGCGGGTCGTCGTCGTCGGTGGCGGTCCCGCCGGTCTCGAAGTCGCCCGGGTCGCGACCCTGCGGGGCCACGACGTCACCGTGTTCGAGTCGTCGCGCACCATCGGTGGTGCGCTGCGCTTCGCCGCCCTGCTCTATGAACCCAACCTCCGGTTGCTCAACTGGTACGAGCACGAGATCCAGCGTCTGGAGGTCGACGTGCGCACGGCAACGGTCGCCACGCCCGACGCCGTCGCCGCCCTCGATCCCGACCACGTCGTCGTGGCCACCGGCGCGGCCCGTACCCGCTCGACGTTGCCCGGCGCCGAGCAGCGCCATGTCTTCGACGGCGACGATCTGCGTGAACTCCTCACCGGCTCGGGAGCGACGGGCGCGGCGAAGAAGCTGGCGTTGCCCGCACGCCTCGCCCTCGGCCTCGGGCGGCGGGTCGGGCTGATCGACGACCCCGGCGTCCTCGCCAAGCTGACCGAGCAGTACATGCCGATCGGCAAGCGGGTGGTGATCATCGGTGGCGGACTCGTGGGTGCCGAACTCGCGGAGTTCCTGCTGGAACGGGGTCGGGAGGTCACCGTCGTCGAGGCGGGCGACAAGCTCGCGCTCGAGATGGCCCACCCCCGCCGGTGGCGGGTGCTCGGGGATCTGCGCGATCACGGCGCCACCCTCGTCACCGGCGCGCGCGATGTCGAGATCGGGGCCGACACCGTCACCTGGACGACCGACGAGGGCGCCGCGAGCGCTGCCGCCGACACGGTGGTGATCGCGCAGCTCGTCGACGGCGACCTCGGCGTGGCCGAGTCGTTCACCGCCGCCGGCTTCGATCCGATCGTGATCGGCGACGCCGGCGGTGTCGGCTATCTCGAAGGTGCGATCCACGCCGGCTGGCACACCGCCGCCGGCTTCTGACGCCGAAAACGCCATCACCCCGACCCTGGGGCCGGGGTGATGTTCGAATGGTGGTCGGGACCGGCGTCGATCCGGTGACCTACCGCTTTTCAGGCGGTCGCTCTGCCAACTGAGCTACCCGACCTCTGGGTGCGCATCGCCGCTCGTGCGGTGCGCATGTGCGGTCCTGACGGGATTTGAACCCGCGGCCTCCACCTTGACAGGGTGGCGATCACTCCAAACTGATCTACAGGACCCCTCGCCCGGCGGACCGAGCGAAGTTGAAACGGTAGAGGCCCATCCAACGGATGACAACCCGCGACCGTGTCGCACCCCATACGGGATTCGAACCCGTGTTACCGGCGTGAAAGGCCGGCGTCCTAGGCCGCTGGACGAATGGGGCCTGCCCGTCGGTCGGAGCCGGCGGGTCAGTGTCGGCGAACCGACCGACTGGGCAGTGTAGGGGGTTCCGGCGGCTACCGTCGCAGGAATGGCACAGGTGATCCGCTCGGTCGTCGCGGCGTTCGCCGGCTACCTGCTCGGCAACCTGCCCTCGGCGTCGATCGCCGCCCGACTCGCGGGCGGTGACGACCTGTCGGCGTCCGGCACCGGCAACCCCGGCGGCATGAACGCCGCCCACGTCCTCGGCAGGGAGTGGGGGGTGGCAGTCGGCGTCGCCGACGTCGCCAAGGGTGTCGTCGCCGCCCGACTCGGCGAGCGCGTCGCCGGCCCCGTCGGTGCGAACGTGGCCGCCACCGCCGCGGTCGTCGGGCACTGCCACCCGATCGGGCGTCGCGGCGGCAAGGGCGTCGCCACCAGCATCGGCCAGGTCATCGGCACCGTGCCCGGCTACCTGCCCCTCGACATCACCGCCGCGGCCGTCACCTCGAAGTTGCCGGTCTTTCGCCACCGCACGCGGGCCGCGACCGTGACCGCCAGCGCGGTGTGGGTCGCGACCACCACGGTCTGGTGGCGGCGACGGTGGCCCAATCCCGGCGGACCCGCCGTCACCTGGGCCCTCCCGGCCGGCGCGTTGGTGAGCAGCGGCGTCATCGCGGCGCGGTTCCGTCACGAAGCCGAGAAGGTCGACGCGTTCAACGCCGCCGAGCCCGCCGGCTTCGAACCCACGGAGGTCCACATATGACCGTCGGTCTCGTCACCGACTCCGCCTCGCAGATCCCGGCGGGGCTCGCCGAGCGACTCGGCGCCATCGTCGTCCCAGTGGTCGTGACCATCGACGGGGTCGACCATCGTGAAGGCGTCGACCTCACCGCGGATGCGTTCTGGGACGCGCTCACCGGGCACGGGTTGCCCGAGGTCGGCACGTCGCAGCCCAGCCCCGGCGAACTGGTCGCGGCCTACGAGGCCGCGATCTCGGCAGGGGCCGAGGAGATCGTGTCGGTGCACGTCGGCGCCGACGTCTCCGGCACGGTCAACGCCGCCACGCTGGCCGCCGACCTTGTCGACGTTCCGGTCCACGTCGTCGACAGCGGAACGGCGTCGTTCGGGGTCGCCGCCTGTCTCTGGGAGGCCGCGCTCCACATCGAGCGAGGTGGCGATGCCGCAGGCGCCGCCGCGGCCGCGGCGGCCATGGCGCCGATGATCGGCACCTCGTTCATCCTCCAGGGGCTCGACTTCGCCCTCGCCGGTGGGCGCCTCGCCGCCGCGCTGCCCGACGACGCCGACGAGGTCATGGTGCTGGCCGGTCACGGCACCGACGTCCAACTCGTGGGCACCAGCCGCGACCTCGACGAGCTCGCCGACATGATCGTCGCGCCCTACCTCGCCGCCGGCACGCCGATCCGTGCCGCCGTCGGTCTCGCCGATGCCGCCACCGCGCCCATCACCGAACGCATCGAAGCTCGGCTGCGGGCGAGCGAGCTCGTCGTCGATCTCGTGCGCTATCGGGTGGGTCCGTCGATCGCGGCCCACACGGGCCCGGGTACGGCCGGCGGCTTCTGGTGGCCGGCCGAGCGTTGAGCCGTCAGTCGGCGAGCGCGAACGCCACGACGGCGTCCGCGTGCAGCGCGGTGGTGGGGAAGTAGGCGACGGCGACGTCGGCGGGACCCACCAGCAGCTCGATCTCGGTGCAGCCGGCGATCACGCCGGTGGCGCCCCGTTCGAGCAGACGGTCGATGACGTCGAGGTACGCCGCTTTGGATTCGGGACGCACCACGCCGCGGACCAGCTCGTCGAAGATGATGTCGTGCACGGTGGTGCGGTCGGGCTCGTCGGGGACGATGACCTCGAGTCCGTGGTCGACGAGGCGCCCGGCGTAGAAGTCGTGTTCCATCGTGTAGCGGGTGCCGAGCAGGGCGACCCGCGGCACCCCGGCCGCGACGACCGCCGTGGCGGTGCAGTCGGCGAGATGGAGGAACGGCACGTCGATCGCCGCCTCGATCGCCGGTGCGCACAGGTGCATGGTGTTGGTGCACAGGGCGACGACGTCGGCGCCGGCGTCCTGGAGCATCCGCGCATCGCTCGCCAGCAGCGCCCCGGCACCGTCCCAGTCGCCGGCCTGCTGCATCGCCTCGATCGCCGCGAAGTCGTAGCTGCGCACGATCAGATCGGCTGAGTGGGTGCCGCCGAGCTCGGCTCGAACCCCCTCGTTGATCATGCGCTCGTAGTGGATCGAGCTCTCCCAGCTCATCCCGCCCAACAGGCCGATCGTCTTCATCGGAGTCCTCAGTCGTCGAAGCCGTTCATCGCCGCCTCGATCAGCTGTTCGAGCAGCCAGCCGAGCCACTCGTACAGTGCCACGATCGGCACCCGGTCGTCGTCGGGTTCGAGCTCGTGCAGCACGTCGTGGCCGATCACGTCGACGTCGAGGCGCTCGCCGAGCACGAGCCGCAAGGCGTTGAGGCTGTGCATCCACGAATCGACACCGGCATCGTCGAGCGTGGTGCCGCCGATGCCCTCCTCGACGACTTCGATCGCCTCGAGCCGAGACTTCAGCAACTCGTCGGTGACCATCTGGCGGTAGAACGCCTCGGCGTCCGCGTCGTCGGGTCGAGCCGGTGGCGACAGGCGGCGCAGCGCCGGATCGGTTTCGCCCATCACCAGTTCACGGAGTTGGGGCAGCACGTGGCGCAGCATGTCCTGCTCGTCGTCGGGCAGGTCGACGACGACGCGACCGTTCTTCCAACGGAACCGACGACGGAAGAAGGCCGGCATCACTGATCCTGTTCGAGGGTGGCCCAGAGGCCGTGTTCGTGCAGCCGGAAGACGTCGAGTTCGGCCTTCTCGCGGTTGCCCGACGACACGACGGCGCGACCTTCGACGTGCACCTGCATCATCAACTGCTCGGCTTTGTCCTTGGAGTAGCCGAAGACCTTGCGAAACACGAAGGTCACGTACGACATGAGGTTGATGGGGTCGTCCCACACGATCACCTTCCACGGGTGATCGAGCGCCACGTCGTCGTGCGTGTCGACGTCAGACGTGGTGAGCGGTGCGGTCATACCAGGACACGTTCGCGCACCGGAACCTGTTCGGTCTGCCAGGCGAAGCGCACGATCTGGATCCAGGTGATCGACGCAAGGGTGATGTGCACGGCGACCAACTCGACCGGCACGCCGGTGAAGTACTGCCAGTAGCCGACCGCGCCCTGCGCGACGAGGAGCGTCATGATCCGCATCGCCTGTTCGCGCAGCTCGAACTTGGCGGCGAGATGCGCCTGCCGCACGATCACGAGCACGACGGCCAGGACCGTGAACGCGGTGACCGAATGGATGCGCGTGACGTCGCGGACGAGGAACGGCAGACGCTCGGCGACGAGTGCGTCGTCGCTACCGGAGTGCGGACCGGCGCCGGTGACGATCGTGCCGGTGACGAGCAGGATCGCGCCGAAGGCGAACAGCACCCGACTGGCCGTGCGGATGGCGCCGTCGTGCGACGAGGGTTCGCCCACCCAGAGCGGCGCCGGTTCGGCGATGTCGGTCTTGGCCTTCTCGATGAGCACGGCCGCGTTCCACAGCAACACCATCGACAACAGGAAGTGGCCCATGGTGAAGCGGGGGTCGAGATGGGTCAGTACGAGCACTGCGCCGAGCAGGATCTGGGCGGCCACACCGGCGACGAGCCCCCACGACCACCAGATCAGGTCGCGGCGCTTCGGGGCGCGGCGGATCGAGCCGAGCACGGCGAGCACGACCGCGATCGTGACGACACCGGTGAAGAGCCGGTTCCCGAACTCGATGAGGGCGTGGTATTCGAGCGAGGCGACGAACTGGTCGTCCTCGCACACGGGCCAATCCGAGCAGCCGAGTCCGGACCCGGTGAGCCGAACGGCGGCGCCCGAGATCACGATGATCGTCAGAGACCACAGCGCACCGCGGGCCAACTGGACGTAGCGCTCGGGGGAGATCGCACCACGGAACATGCCCTTGACGTTAGGGCCGGCTGGTCGGAGTTGCCTCAGCGGCCGTAGCCTGAAGCCGTGTCCGCCCCCACCCACACGCCGACGCGCCCGAAGATCCTCGCGTTCGTCGCGCTGATGAAGCTGCGGATCGTCGAGCTGCTGCTCGTCACCACCGTGCCGACGATGATCATCGCCGAGGGTGGCCTGCCGTCGCTGTGGCTGATCGCGGCGACCGTCTTCGGCGGCACGCTCGCCGCCGGCGGCGCCCACGCGTTCAACATGTACATCGATCGCGACATCGACGCATTGATGGATCGCACCAAGGACCGACCGCTCGTCACCGGCGAGATCACCCCGCGCGAGGCGCTGGTGTTCGCATTCGGTGTCGAGATCTTCGCCTTCGTCTGGCTCTGGGCGACGGTCAACCTGCTGTCGGCGTGCCTCGCGGTCAGCGCGACGCTCTTCTACGTCTTCGTCTACAGCCTGTGGCTGAAGCGCAACTCCACCGCCAACATCGTGATCGGCGGGGCCGCCGGCGCGGTGCCGGTGCTGGTCGGCTGGTCGGCCGTCACCAACACCCTCGACTGGCCGCCGGTGGTGCTGTTCGCCATCATCTTCTACTGGACCCCGCCGCACTTCTGGGCGCTCGCGATCCGCTATCGCGACGACTACCAGGCGGCTGACGTGCCGATGCTCCCGGCGGTGAAGTCGCTCAAGACCACCGCCACGCGCATCATCGTCTACACGGTGCTGCTGTGGGGCCTGACCCTGCTGTTCGCCCCGGTCGCCGACATGGGCGCCATCTACGTGGCCGTCGCTGTCGTCACCGGTGCGGTGTTCCTGGGGCTCGCCATCAAGGTCTACCGCGACCCTCGTCCCCAGCTCGCGATGGCGCTCTTCGGCTGGTCGATCACCTACGTCACCGTGCTCTTCGGGGCCATGGCGGTCGACGTCATGGTCCGAAGCGGCCTGTAGTTCCGCCCTCGGCGTCCGCCGTCGGTGCCGAATCGGCCGAGATCGCGCCAAAACCGTCGAGATCGCGCCGCAAATCCTTGCGCTCGGTTTCCGTTCCTGCCCGCGGACGCCTGTAGGCTCTGGCCGGTTCGCGTCCGAGCTGTCCGGATGCGCGCACAAACGGTTGAGCGATGAGGGCAGGGGCCCTCGCCGTAGAGGATTGCAGAACCCATGACGATGACTGAGTCACCGCCTACGGAGGCGGCCGAGTCCAGTGCTGCGCCGCTTCCCGCGGTCGGCGGACTGTACGACTGGCTGACCACCAGCGATCACAAGGTGATCGGCCGCATCTGGCTGCGCTTCGGCGCCCTGTCGCTGCTGTTCTTCTCCGTGATCGGCGTGCTGATCTCCTTCGAACGAGTCGACGCCGACGCGATCGACGTGTTCGGTGGCGTGAACGGCTACTTCCAGATGTGGTCGCTGTACCGCTTCGGGATCATCGTGATGGTGGCCATCCCGCTGTTCGTGGGCCTCGCCACCGTCATCGTCCCGATGCAGGTCGGCAGCACCAACATCGCGTTCCCCCGCGCCGCCCTCGCCGCTGCGTGGGGCTATGTGCTCGGCTCGCTGATCACGATCATCTCGGTGTTCTCCGGTGGCGGCTGGGGCGCCCTCGACGGCGTCTCCGGCGACGAAGCCGACGCCATCCGCCTTACCTTGCTCGGCACCGGCATGGTGATGGTGTCGATCATTCTCGGCACGGTGTCGATCGCCACGACGGTCGTGTCGTTGCGCACCTCTGGCATGGGCCTCATGAAGGTCCCGCTGTTCGCCTGGTCGATGCTCGTCGCCGGCAGCGTGTGGGTCCTCACCCTCCCGGTCGCCATCGCCAACATCGTCATCTTGTACGTCGACCTCACCGGTGGCGCGGGCCTCTTCGTCGGCTCGCCGAATCCCGACCTGGGCGTCTACGCCCAGCTGGCGTGGATCCTCGATCAGCCTGCGGTCTACGCCGCTGCGGTGCCCGTGCTCGGAGTCGCCGGCTCGATCATCCCGGTCGTCGCCAAGGGCCGCCAGGTCAGCCACGCCGCGATGATGGTCTTCATCGGCCTCGCCGGCCTGCTCGCCGTCGGCGGCTGGTCCCAGCCGTTCTTCGGCGACGAACGCGACACGCTCGTGTACATCGCCTTCGGCGTCACCGCGGTCGTGCCGGTGCTCGCCTCGCTCGCCGGCAACGGCGCCACCCTCGCGACCGGCGAAGCCCCGGTCGGCATCCCGCCGGCGCACATGATCGGCGCCCTCGGCTCGATCCTGTTGCTGCTCGCTGCCACCGGCGCCGGCGCACTGCGCGTCATCGACCCGCTCGACCTCATCGGCACCACCGCCGACACGGGCGTGCTCAACCTCGTCGCCGTCGCCGCCATCCTGGGCGCGATCGGTGGCTGGTGGTTCTGGGCCCCGAAGACCGACGGCCGACTCTTCTCCGGCGTGCAGGGGCTCGGGGCGATGACCCTCCTCCTGCTCGGCGGTGTGCTGCTCGGTGGCGCCGACGTCATCGCCGGGTTCGTCGAGACCCCCGACGTCTTGCTCGACTCGGCCGACGACAGCCTCGGCGACGCCATGATCGTGATCTCGATGATCGGCTCGATCGTCGTGCTGCTGGGCGTGCTCGGTGTCATCGGAGCGATCGCCTCGGCCTACGCCAAGCCCGTCGAGGCCGGCGACGACCCGTGGGACGGCCACACCCTCGAGTGGGCCACCGCGACCCCGCCGCCCGCCGGCAACTTCGCCGAGCCGCCCGCTCGGGTCCGCTCGGAGGCTCCGTTGCTCGACGAGGCGCTCGGTGACGAGGGAGGGGAGTCCTGATGACCGCCACCACCACCCAGCTCGCCGCCCCGGAGATCCGCCGGCCCCGCACGGTGCTCGTCGGCACGATGTTCGCCGCCGGCGCCGCCCTCATGACCTACTTCGGCGTGCTGGCCGTCTACGTCAGTGAGCGCGCCGCCGCCCGTGACGCCGGCCAGGAATGGTTCGCCGAGGGCGTCATCGAGCTTGGTCCGTCGGGCTGGATCTTCTGGACCCTCGTCCTCGCGGCGTTTACCGTCCAGTGGGCCGTGCAGGCGATCCGCAACGACGACCGTCCCAACGCATACATCGCGTTGGCGCTCACCGGCATGTTCGGCGCCGCGGTGTTCAACCAGCTCTGGTTCATCATCAACGACACCGAGTTCACGCTCGCCGGCACCCAGGGACAGTTCCTGTTCTTCGTGATGACCGGCACCTACATCGTGTTCTTGATCGGTGCCGTCGTCTTCCTCGCCCTCACCACGCTGCGGGCGCTCTTCGGCCAGTTCGGTCCAAACCAGGACGACGGGGTCGCCGCCGCTGCCATGTTCTGGCACGCGGTCTCCGTCATGTACTGGGTCACCTGGATCGCCGTCTTCGTCACCAAGTAGGGATCAGATGTTCACCACGGGCTTCAAGTTCTTCTTCGGACTCACCATCGCCCTCACCATCGGCGCGGTCGCCTACGGGTACTCGACCGGTGGCGAGCACGTCGGGCCGGTCACGCTCGGCTGGAAGGGCGGCGTGGGCGACCATGTCGGCTATCTCGTCTTGATGGGCGGCGCGTTCGCGTCGGCCTGCTTCGCCGGCATCATCGTCGCCTTCCGTGACGCCGACCCAGCCGCCCAGTCGCACTACATGGGCGTCGAGGCCATCGCCCCGACCACGCCGGTCACCGGCAGCTTCTGGCCGGTCGTCGGCGCCTTCGGGGGCGCCACCATCGTGCTCGGCCTCGTGCTCGGCTCGGCCGTGTTCGTCTTCGGTCTGGTGGTCTGCTCGCTCGTCGCGATCGAGTGGACCATGGACGCCTGGGCCGACCGCGCAACCGGCGACGCCGAGGCCAACAAGGCGTTGCGCGATCGCATCATGGCGCCGTTCGAGATCCCCGTCGCGGGTGCCCTCGGTGTCGGTCTCATGGCGCTGGCCGTGAGCCGCATCTTCTTGAATGCGACCAAGCTCGGCGCCGTCGTCTGGGCCGGTGTGATCGCTGTCATGATCTTCGGACTGGGCATCTTGTATGCCGCGCGGCCCAAGATGAACAGGAACGTCATCGCCGGCCTCGTGTTGGCGACCGGCGTGGCCGTCATCGCCGGTGGCATCGTCACCGCCGTCGACGGTCAGCGCGAATTCGAACCCCACAGCGAGCATCACGGTGAAGACCATGGTGAGGAGCCCGGTGAAGACCATTCGGAAGAGGGAGAAGCCAGTGAGTGATTCCCGCACCCGCCTGTTGGGTGTCGTCGCCCTGATCGGCCTGATCGCCGCCGGCTGCGCCGGTGGCGCCGAACTCGACACGCTCGAGCCGCAAAGCGACAACGCCCGCGAGATCGACACGCTCCTCGATCGCGTTCTGGCGATCGCCGGCGTGATCGGCCTGCTGGTGCTCGGCGCCGTCGTCTTCATGGCGGTCAAGCAGCGGGTCAAGACCTACGACGGCGACGACGAGTTCCCCGAGCAGATCTCGCACAACAACACCCTCGAGATCGGCTGGACCATCGTGCCGGCGATCATCATGGTCGTCGTCGCCGTGCTCACCACGGTCGTGCACTTCTCGATCAACGAGACCGAGGCCAATGCCTATGAGGTCGAGGTCGCCGGCGACTCCACCAGCTGGGAGCCCAAGATCGTCGTGGTCGGCCAGCAGTGGTGGTGGGAGTTCCGCTACTACTTCACCGAGGACGTCGACGCCGACTTCCTCGGCGATCCCCGTGCGCTCCCGCCCGCCGACATCGTCACCGCCGGCCAGATGATCATCCCGACCGGCCAGGAGATCGAGCTGCTCGTCACCTCCCGTGATGTCATCCACTCGTTCTGGATCCCGGCCCTCAACGGCAAGCGCGACGCCCGTCCGGGCTTCTTCGCTCCGTGGGAGATCTCCGCCGACGACCCGGGCGTCTACTTCGGCCAGTGCACCGAATTCTGCGGCCTGTCACACTCACGCATGCGTATGCAGACCATCGCGATGGACGACGCCGACTTCCAGGTGTGGATCGACGAGCAGATGGTCCCCCAGACCACGCCAGCCGAGAACGCCGACGATCCCGTGTCCCGAGGCGCCTCGGCGTTCATCGCCAACTGCTCCTCGTGCCACCTGGTCGAGGGCGTGAGCGGCGACGAAGAGGTCGTCGCCTCCGTGGTCTCGCAGGCTGCGCCCAACCTCACCCACTTCGCCAGCCGCACGACCTTCGCCGGCGGCATCCTCAACACCTACACCGAGGACGGCGAGTGGAACCGGGACGATCTGTCCCTATGGCTCCGGGAACCCGAAGCGGTGAAGGACAACTACGCCAACGGTCTTGCCGATGGTGAATTGCCCCGTGGCATGCCCAACCTGGGCCTGTCCGAACGAACGATCAGCGATCTCGTCGCGTATCTCGAAACCCTCGGCCCGCGGCCGTCGGACGAGATCATCGCGGCGACGGAGGTGGAGTGAGCATGGCGATCATCGAAGAACCTCTTGCCCTCACCAGCGGTGAGCAGCACGCCGAGCGGCCGCTCGGCGTCCTGACCCGGCCCCAGGCCGACGGCAGCTGGAAGGACTGGGTCAGCACGGTCGACCACAAGAAGATCGGCATCATGTACGGCGTCGCCGCGATGTTCTTCTTCCTGGTCGGCGGCCTCGAAGCCCTGCTCATCCGCACCCAGCTGGCCTTCCCCGAGAACGGCTTTCTGAGCGCCGACGTCTACAACCAGATCTTCACGATGCACGGCGTCACGATGATCTTCTTGTTCGTCATGCCGTTCGCCGCGGCGTTCGCCAACTACCTCATCCCGCTGCAGATCGGCGCTCGTGACGTCGCCTTCCCCCGCTTGAACGCCCTGTCGTTCTGGGTGTGGCTGTCCGGCGCGATCTTCTTGAACACCACCTGGATCGTCGGTGGCGGCGGCGCCGACTGTGGTTGGTTCTGCTACTCGCCCAACAGCGGTGTCACCTTCTCGCCGACCAACGGTGTCGACTTCTACGCCATCGGCTTGCTGATCACCGGTATCGCCTCGCTGGTGTCGGCGGTCAACCTCGCGGTGACGTGTCTCAACATGCGAGCCCCCGGCATGAGCCTGTTCCGCATGCCGGTGCTCACCTGGATGCTGCTGGTCACCCAGTTCCTCCTGGCGTTCGCCCTGCCGGTCATCACCGTGGCGCTCCTGTTGCTGCTGTTCGATCGCCAGTTCGACTCACAGTTCTTCGATCCCGAAGCGGGGGCCGATCCACTCCTGTGGCAGCACCTCTTCTGGATCTTCGGGCATCCCGAGGTGTACATCATCATTCTCCCGAGCTTCGGCATCATCTCCGAAGTCATCCCGGTGTTCAGCCGCAAGCCCATCTTCGGCTACTCGTTCATGGTGTTCTCGGGCATCGCGATCGGCTTCATGGGCTGGGGCGTGTGGGCCCACCACATGTTCGTGTCTGGCATCGGCCCGATCTCGGTGTTCGCCTTCTCGATGGCGACGATGTTCATCGCGGTGCCCACGGGCGTGAAGATCCTGAACTGGCTCGCCACCATGTGGGGCGGCAAGCTCAACTTCACCACCGCGATGCTGTTCGCGGTCGGCACCGTCACGATGTTCACCATCGGCGGTCTGTCGGGCGTGACCCACTCGCTCGCCCCGGCCGACACCCAGCAGACCGACACCTACTACATCGTCGCTCACTTCCACTACGTGATCTTCGGTGGCGGTGTGCTCGGCCTGTTCGCCGGCGTGTACTTCTGGTGGCCGAAGGTGTTCGGCCACTTCCTCGACGAGCGCCGCGGCAAGATCCACTTCTGGACCATGCTGATCGGCTTCAACCTGACCTTCGGTCCGATGCACGTGCTCGGTCTGCAGGGCATGAGCCGTCGAATCGACACCTACTCGTCCGGCTTCGGCTTCGAGTTCTGGAACCTCGTCTCGACCCTCGGGTCGTACCTGCTCGGCCTGTCGGTGCTGTACTTCCTCTGGAACGTCTACAAGTCCAAGAAGGACGCTCCGAACTTGCCGCCTCCGGGCCCGGATCCGTGGGACGCCCGCAGCCTCGAGTGGTCGGTTCCGTCGCCCACGCCGGAGCACAACTTCGACGAGATCCCGGTCGTGGAATCCCAGGACGACTGGTGGTTCCGCAAGTACAACATCGAAGACGACGGCTCCGTCGTGCGCGTCGCCACCGCTGAAGACGCGGCCCAGAAGGGCGACGCCAAGGGCGTGCACCTTCCGTCGCCGTCGTTCTGGCCGCTGGTGCTGGCCATCGGCCTGCCGCTCATCGGCTATGGCGTCATCTTCAATCTGTGGCTCTGCGTGGTGGGCGGCCTGCTCACCGGTGGCGCCATCTACGCCTGGGTCCTCGAGCCGGTCGACGACCCGGATGCCGACGACCACGGCCACGACGACCACCACGACGGTCACGACCCCGACGGCGAACTCGCTGCGGTCGGCGCCGGCGACAACGAGGGAGAAGGCTGATGGCGACCGCAACGGCCGCAACCACCGACACCCACGACGATCACGCCCACGACCCGCACGCGACCAACACGGGCATCTCCAACAACAAGTTGGCGATGTGGCTGTTCCTCTCGACGGAGTGTCTGCTCTTCGGTGCGCTCATCTCGACGTACCTGATCTACAAGACGCGGGGCAACGGCGACGTTCTGCCGACCGACCTGTTCGACATCCCGTTCACGTCGGTGTCGTCGTTCGTGCTCCTCATGAGCTCGCTCACGATGGTGCTCGCCCTCTCCTCGTTCGGTCGCAACGATCTCGACCGGGGCAAGGCGTGGCTGCTCGTCACCGCCATGCTCGGTGCTGTTTTCATGGGCGGCCAGGCGTACGAGTTCACCGCCTTCTACGAGGAGGGCCTCGGCTACACCACCAACCCGGCGGCGTCGGCCTTCTACACCCTCACCGGATTCCACGGAGCCCACGTCAGCATCGGCATCATCATGTTGATGTCGCTGTGGGTGGCCGCCACCCAGGGCAAGCTGACCGGCAAGAACAGTGAGACCGTCGAGATCGTCGGCCTTTACTGGCACTTCGTCGATCTCGTGTGGATCTTCATCTTCACCGTCATCTACCTGATCCCGCCGGAGTGAGCGACATGAGCGAAACCACCGAAGCGGTCGTCGAGACCCACGACGAGGCCCACGACGACCATCACCCCTCCGACTGGGAGTACATCAAGGTCGCCATCATCCTCGCCTTGGTCACCGCGGCCGAGGTCGCGACCTACTTCGAGTCGGTCTTCACCTTCTTCGAGACTCGCTGGATCCTGCTCACGTCGTTGTTCACGATGATGATCTTCAAGGGCTGGCTCGTCGCTCGGGTGTTCATGCACCTCAAGCAGGACAAGCCGGTCCTCCAGCAGTCCTTCTTCGCCGGCGTGCTCCTCGCCACCGCGGTGTACATCGTGACCCTCTTTGCGTTCAACTTCTTCGGGTGACGCCGTGACCTCCATCCTCGCTGCGAACGCGTGGGACTACGAGTTCCACCCGGAAGTGTGGTTGCTGGTGGTTGCGATCGTCGGCTTGGGGGTCTATTCGGTCCGAAACATCGGGCCACTCGTGGTACCGGCGGGGGAGCCGGTCGTCACGGTCAATCAGAAGCGGTTCTTCGTCGTCGGGGTCGGCCTGTTGTGGCTCGCCGCCGACTGGCCGATGCACGACATCGCCGAGGAGAACCTGTACTTCGTCCACATGCTGCAGCACCTGCTGATCAGCTTCATCATCCCGCCGCTGCTGTTGCTCGCGATGCCGGCGTGGTTGGCCCGCCTCGTGATCCTCGAGGACGGCCGCCCGCAGCGGGTGTTGCGGGTGCTGACCAAGCCGGTCGTTGCGGGCATCATCTTCAACGCGTTGCAGATCCTCACCCACTGGGGTGCGGTGGTGAACCTCTCGTCGGAGAACGGTCCGTTCCACTACATGATCCATCTCGCTGTGTTCTCGTCGGCGCTGCTCATGTGGTTCCCGGTCGTCGGTCCGCTCAAGGAACTCCAGATGGGCGAGCCGGGGAAGATGCTGTACCTCTTCCTCATGTCGATCGTGCCGACGGTGCCGGCCGGCTGGCTCACCTTCGCTGAGGGGGTCGTCTACGACGCCTACCAGACCGATGATCCGCTCTGGGGCATCTCGCCGGTCGATGATCAGCAGGCGGCTGGTGCGGTCATGAAGGTGCTCGGCGGCTTCTACCTCTGGACGATCATCGCCGTGCGGTTCTTCCGACTCGCGGCCAACAACGCCCGAGCCGAAGAGCAGGCTCGCCGCGATCGACACAACCGCCGGCTCACCTTCGAAGACGTCGAGCAGCAGTTCCTCGACGCCGGTGAGCCGCCGATCGAGACCCGCTAGACCCGGTCGTCACCGAACAGCGGATCGTCACTCGCCACCGCCACCTGGTGGTCGGAGGCGAGGTCACGCAGCAGCGCCACCACGGCCCGGCGGCGCGGAAGGTCGAGGCCGGCGGTCGGGTCGACCAGGGCCAGCGCCGGCACGGGCGCCGAGAGGGTGATCAGCAGCGCGCACTGCTGGAGCTCACCACGACTCATGGGACGAGGGCGCCGGTCGAGCAACGACTCGGCATCGAGTTCGTCGATCAGGAAGTCCGCCACCGGCTCGGGTTGGTCCACTCCGGCCGCACGCGCCGCCGCGATCATCTGCTCGGCGAGGGCCACATCGGGGTCGACCTCCGCCAGACGAGCTGCCGTCGTGGGCAGGCGTTCAGCGTGATCGAGCGGCAGCACGGCGAGCATCGAGCCAGTCTGGTCTAGCTTCCTGGCTCATGGAACTCCGTCTCGACGACAAGACCGCGATCATCACGGGCGGCTCGGCCGGCATCGGATTGGGTATCGCGACAGAATTCGCGCGCGCGGGCGGCAACGTCATGATCGTCTCCCGCAAGGCCGACAAGTGCGTGTCATCAATCTGGCGTCGGTGGGGGCCTACAAGACCTCGTCGGCGCTCGGCCTCTACGCCGTTCTGAAGCGGGCGCTCGTCGCCATGACCGAGCAGCTCGGCGCCGAACTCGGCCCGAACGTCCGGGTCAACGCACTCGCACCCGCGGTCGTGAAGACCGACTTCGCTCGTCTGCTCTGGGAAGGGGATCGAGGCGACAAGACGGCCGAGGTCTATCCCCTGAAGCGGCTCGGCGAGACCGACGACATCGGCCGCGCTGCGCTGTGGCTCGCCGCCGACGCCCAGTGGATGACCGGCCAGACCATCGTGATCGACGGTGGGCAGCTCGTCGCCTTCCAGGGATGATCTTCAGCGGGAGCACCGGGTAAACGAGGCGATTGCCCGCCCCAGCCGGGTACCGTCTTGAGATGCTCGACATCAAGCTCATCCGCACCGATCCGGACGCCGTCAAGGCAGCCATCGCGCGCCGGGGTGACGACACGTCGTCGATCGATCAGGTGCTCGAGCTCGACTCGCGACTGCGGGCCATCGGGACCCAGCGCGACGATATCCGTGGCGAAATCAACGCCCTCTCCAAGCAGGTCGGGGCGTTGCACCGCGACGGCAAGGGCGATGAGGCCGCCACGCTGCAGGCCCGCAGCAAGGAGCTGGGCGAGCAGGAGAAGCAGCTGTCGGGCGATGCCGACGAGTTGCAGGCCGAGGTCCGCCTCGCGCTCCTCAACATCGCCAACATGCCGGCCCCGCAGGCGCCCGACGGCCTGACCGAGGACGACAACATCGTCGTCCGGGTCGAGGACTTCCACCCCGATGGCTACGCCGACTATCAGAAGGTGCCGCACTGGGAGGCGGCGGAGGAGCTCGGCATCCTCGACGTCGATCGGGCGGTGAAGATGTCGGGCTCGATGTTCGCCATGTACCGCGGCGCGGGTGCCCATCTCCTCAGCGCGCTGATCAACTACGGCCTCGACCGCAACCGCGATGCGTTCGAGCAGGTGCGGCCGCCGACGGTCGTGAAGACCGACACCATGATCGGCACCGGTCACCTGCCCAAGTTCAGCGACGACGCCTACCACCTCGAGCGCGACGACCTGTGGGCCATCCCCACCGCCGAGGTCCCGCTCACCTCGATGGTCGCCGGGGAGGTCCTCGACGAGGCCGAGCTGCCGATGCGGTTGATGGCCCACACCAGCTGCTATCGCCGTGAGGCCGGTTCCGCCGGGCGCGACACCCGCGGCCTGCTGCGCGTCCACGAGTTCGACAAGGTCGAGCTCTACGCCTTCTGCACGCCCGACCAGGCGCAGGCCATGCACATGGAGATCCTGGAACGGGCCGAGAACGCCATCCGCGATCTCGGGCTGGCGCATCGGGTGCTCGACCTCGCCTGCGGCGACATCAGCGGCGCGGGCGCGCGCACCTACGACATCGAGGTCTTCGCGCCGGGCGCCGACCGTTGGCTCGAGGTCAGTTCGGTCAGCTGGTGCACCGACTACCAGGCTCGCCGGGCCAACATCCGCTTCCGGCCCGAGGGCGAGAAGGGCACCCAGTTCGTGCACTCGCTCAACGGCTCCGGTCTCGCGGTCCCGCGGGTGTGGGCGGCGATCATCGAGCACTACCGACAAGCCGACGGGTCGGTCACGATCCCCGACATCCTCCATCCCTACATGGGCGGCGTCACCACCATCCCGGCACCGGTCTGATGCCCGGCACCGTCGAGTGGCTCCCCGACGCTGCGGACACGGTCACCGATCTTGCCGTCTTCGGATCCGAGTCGCCGATGCGCAAGGTGACCGAGAGCGTCGCCTTCGACGACGCCTGGGACGCCGATCGGCGCGCCAAGGTCCAGGCGCTGTTCGACGGCATGGCCGCCGATTGGAGCGGTGGTCACGGCAGCCCCGAACGGTCGGCTCCGATCATCGACGCCCTCGACCGCGGGGCGATGCCCGGCGGGCGGGTCGTCGAGCTCGGCGCCGGCTCCGGCCTCGGTACGGCCGAGATCGTCACCCGCTACGACAACGTCATCGCGCTCGACCTCTCGATGGCGATGCTCGCCGAGCAGCCCGAACTCGCACCCCTCGTGCAGGGCGACGCGTCGGCCTTGCCCTTCCCCGACGCATCGATCGACGTGCTGGTGCTCGTCAACATGTTGCTCTTCCCCGCCGAGGTCGACCGGGTGCTCACCGCCGATGGCGGCCTCTTGTGGATCAACACGATGGGTCACGAGACTCCGATCCATCTGCCGGCCGACGCCGTCGTCGAGGCGCTCCCCGGTCAGTGGCACGCTCGCGCCGGTCGAGCGGGCACGGGCACCTGGGCCGCGGTCACGCGAGCCTGAGCCCCAACCACGCCGCCGCCACACCGAACACAAACGTCGCCACGCCGTAGCGCCACGCCCAGCCCCGATCGATCTCGTGCAACTCGACGAGTTCGGCGACGAAGGTCGAGAACGTCGTGAGCGCGCCCAGCCCGGCGACGCCTCCCACCAGTTGAGAGTCCGCACTCGCGGTCGACAGCAACCCGAGGGCGAAGGCGCCACCGACGTTGACAGCGAACGTCCCGATGGCCCGCACCGGAACCGTGAGTGCCGCCTGCCATCGCAGCAGGGTGCCCGCGGCTGCCGTTGCGACGAAGAGGACGGCGATCACGGTGCGACCGTCCGCCCACCGAGGAACGCGACCAGGCCCAGCGCCAGACTTGCGAACGTCATCCCCGCGGCCTCGCCGATCTGGCCGGCGTCGAGTCGGGTGGCGAGATCGACGGCCAGGCCCGAGAACGTGGTGAGTCCCCCACAGACACCGATGCCGAGCGCGAGCCGAACTGGGTTATCCCGATCGGGCACGGCGGCGATGACGATCCCGAGCACGAACGAGCCGAGCGTGTTGACGACGAGCATGGTCGTCGCCCCCGACCAGCCGGCTTCGCTGATCGCCCACCGCCCGACGCTTCCGGCCACCCCGCCGGCGAGCACGGCGGGCACGACTCGATCCATCCCCGCACCGTAGAGTCTCGCCATGGACATGGAGTCGACCCGACACCAGTACGAACGCGACGGTCTCGACATCGCCGACGTCGACCCCGACCCGATCGCACAGTTCCGCGTATGGTTCGACGAATGGGCTGCGACCGGTCCCCGTGACCCGGGTGTCGTGGTCGTCAGCACCGTCGACGCCGACGGCTGGCCCTCGAGTCGAGCGGTGTTGCTCCGTGGCGTCGACGCGCGCGGCTTCGTCTTCTACACCAACCGCACCTCGACCAAGGGCCGGGCCATCGACGCCACTGGCCGGGCGGCGATGAGCTTCGTGTGGCACGACCTCGAACGCCAGGTCCACGTGATCGGCGCCGCCGAGCACCTGCCCGACGCCGAATCCGACGCATACTTCGCCGGACGGCCGCGAGGAAGTCAGCTCGGCGCCTGGGCCAGCGACCAGAGCTCGGTCATCGAATCCCGAGACGTGCTCGACGCCAAGGTCGCCGACGCCGCCGCCCGTTTCCCCGACGATGTGCCCCGGCCGCCGTTCTGGGGCGGCTATCTCGTCCGGCCGCGCCAGGTCGAGTTCTGGCAGGGGCGGCCGAGCCGCCTCCACGACCGGCTTCGCTATCGGCGCGACGGCGACGACTGGCGCATCGAGCGTCAGTCGCCCTGATCAGCCGGTCCAGGCGTCGACGGCGACGACGAGCGTCTCGATCAGTGCGTCGACCTGCGGCGCCCGCGGGGTGCCCTCGTGGTCGCTCCAATTCATGGCGTCGCGGTTCCACCGGATCGTCGGCGGGCTGCGGGGCCAGCACGCCCGCAACCCCGTCAACCTGCCGGTCAACGCC
>JBCBYI010000190.1:0-7735 GCA_039815945.1 Actinomycetota bacterium
CTACGAGATCGTGATCGTCTCCGACGGGTCGACCGACGGCACCGACGAGCGGATCCCTGACCGGGTCACCGACGAGATCCGCTTCGTCACCCAGGAAAACGGCGGCCCGGCCGTCGCTCGCAACACCGGCATCGCTGCGTCGACCGGCGAGCTGCTCGTCTTCATCGACGACGACGTCGTGCCCGAGCCGGGGTGCGTGCGGACCCACGTCGAGGCCCACGACGCCGCCGACGGTCGTCTCGTGGTCATCGGCCCGCTCCTCACCCCCACCTCGGTGGAGCTGAGTCCGTATGTCACCTGGGAACAGCGGATGCTCTACAAGCAGTACGACGCGATGGCCGAGGGCCGCTACGGCGCCACCGCGCGGCAGTTCTACACCGGCAACGCCTCCATGCCCCGGTCGCTGCTGGAGGAGTTCGGCGGGTTCGACGCTGCGTTCCGGCGCGCCGAGGACGTCGAGCTCGGCTACCGCCTCGGTGCGGCTGGCGTGCCGTTCGCGTTTCAGCCCGATGCCGAGGCGTACCACTTCGCCGAGCGGTCGTTCGAGAGCTGGATCGACATCGCTGCGTCCTATGGCCGCAACGACGTGATCTTCTGGCGTGACGGAGGCCAGAGCTGGTTGGTGCCGCGGGTACGAGCGGAGTTTCGATCCCGGCACCTGCTGAACCGATGGTTCACCCGGCTCGGTGTGCGGGTCCCCGCCGTCGGCCGGCTCGTCGAGCGGGTCACCAAGACCGTCGTCGAACGTGACGGCGGGGCCGACTCCGCGCTCGGTCAACGCCTGCTGAGTGCGGTGTACAACCTGCGCTACTACTCGGCCCTCGTCGACGAACTTGGCGGTCCGGCCGAGTTCCGCAAGATCTCACCGCTGCGCGACGCCAGCGACCCCCGCTGGCGGCGCTGATCCCGCCCGGCTCCGCAGCCGACTCACCGGGCCACATCAGCGTCCAACTCAGCGACCGAGGAGGCCCTTCAGGAGGCCACCGAGGCCACCGAGGCCACCGAGGCCACCGAGGCCGCCCAGACCACCTGAGGCGCCGGTACCGCCGCCGAGCATGCCGGCGATGTCGCCGAGATCGAGGCCGCCGGCTTCGCCTCCGAGCATGCCTGCGAGCCCGCCGGCGCCCTTGGTGCCGGCTCCCTTCTTCGCCAGCATGCCCATGACGACGGGGGCGAGCATCGGCAACAGTTTGCCGATCGCGCCGGCGTCGAGGCCGGACGTCGCGGCGAGGCTCTGGGTGACGGCCGGCTGGTTCTTGCCGAACACGTGGCCGAGGATCTTCTCGCCGTCGGCGGTGTTGCTGAGGCTGCCGAGATTCGACGGCAGGTCGTCGAACACACTGCCGTCGTGACGCTGGAGTGCCTTCTCGAGCGACTTCGCGCCTCGGGTCGACTCGGCATTCTTGGCCAGGCCGCCGAGGATCGCTTCGATGCCGGCGCGCGACGCCGCCTCGGTCTTGGCCGCCGTGTCGGGGTCGGCGGGTCCGGTGGCGTCGCCGCCGAGCAGCCCGCCCAGCAGGCCGCCCACGCCGGCGGTGCCACCAGCACCGTTCAGCTGTTCCATCAGTTCGTCCATCACACCCGCCATCGCGGCACCCGCTTTCGCTCCAGGGAATCGTTCCCCGTCTGGACGCCGCATCGGCCTCAGGAGTCGCGAATCGGGTGCTGATTTCTCCAGCGATGCATATCATGTTGTTTCATGCATTTACGTAGTGAATCGATCGTGCCGCCCAAGAGCGCATCGCCCGAGAGAGAAGGGCCCGAGAGCGGATCGCCCGAGAGAGAAGGGCCCAAGAGAGAAGGGCCCAAGAGAGGACCGTGGACCCTGGGTGGCCCGGATCTGCGTCGATACCGTCGACGCCCGTGCGGGCGGATGCAGCAGTGAACCGACGGGGCCGTCGCGGCCGGCGACGCGCCGGAGGCCTCGCCCTGGTGTTGGCGGCGAGCGTGCTCGTGCCGGCGGTCGCGGGCGCGCAGGGTGCCGAAGGAGACGAGGGGGCCGAATCCGACGGCCGAATCGCGCAGGTCACCGCCGCGTTTCGACCCGCCGTCACCTACACCGCCACCCCGGCGCCCACCTCCGAGGCGCCGGTGGCGTGCGACTTCTTCGCCGATCTCGGGCCGCCGCTCGGACCGTCGCCGTCGTTCGGATGGACCGAGGCGATCCGCAACGCCGACATCCTCGGCACCGGCACGCCGTGGTCGGTGCAGATCCGCTGTTGGCGGGCCGGATCCCCCACGCTCTTGCCCGGCTACCCCCGCTTCTGGGATCCGCCGACCCCGCCGCTGGCGGCGGCCCCCGACCTGATCGAAGCGCCGCGGCTCGAGCTCTACGCGAGCAGGGCGATCCCGTTCGAGCCGGCGGCGGCCGAATTGTCGCCCGCGGCTGAGCAGATCGTCGGGGTGCCGACGTGGCTCGCGGTGACGTCCGAGCTCGACTACGCGCCGGTCACCGCGAACGCCGGGCCCCTGTGGGCGACGGTGCGGCCCGTCTTCCGTGACGTCCGCTGGGACATGGGTGACGGGTCGGTCCCGATCAGGTGCGCAGGCGACGACGTGGCGGTGCGCTTCGATCCCGACGTGGCACTCGAACGCCAGTCGACCGACTGCTTCCACGTGTACGAGTCGAACGGCGTCGGTGCGGTCGTGCCGACCACGATCACCGCGACGATGACGTGGGACATCTGGGCCTCGACCTCGACCCGCCCCACCGAGCGGCTGATCACGCCGGTGACCCGCACGGCCACGTTCATCGTCGACGTACGAGAACTCCAGGCCGTGATCGACTGACGTCCACGGGATCGACGGGTTTCCGAGCCAGGGCTACGGTCCCGCCCATGCCGATGCCCGACTTCGCCGCCGACCCTCGACTCGACCCCCGGGTGGCGTCGGTCCTT
Organism: Actinomycetota bacterium; assembly: GCA_039815945.1. Classification (GTDB taxonomy): domain Bacteria; phylum Actinomycetota; class Acidimicrobiia; order Acidimicrobiales; family Aldehydirespiratoraceae; genus UBA11606. Next base: position 2,898 of record JBCBYI010000190.1, read on the forward strand.
CCGCTCATCAGCGCCGCCGACCCACGGCCCGCGATGGCGAGCCGCGAGGAGGCGCTCGCCGACTCGATGACCCCGGAGGCCATCGCCCGGCGCGAGACGATGACCGCGGTGACCGAAGCGATGGACACCGACGAGCTGGTGCCCTTCGCCGGCACCTCGAGCGAGACGATCTCGTTCGAGTCGTCGCCCGACGGCACCACCATCCCGTGCCACGTGACCCGACCCGACCCGCGATCCGACGACGCGGGTGCCTCGGTCGGCGTGCCCGGTGTGATCTATCTGCACGGTGGCGGCATGACCCAGTCGTCGGCGTTCGACGGCAACTACCGGGTCTTCAACCGCTTGATGGCCCACGAGGGTGCCGTCGTCGTGGCGGTCGATTTCCGTAACTCGATCGTGGCGTCGGCGGCGGGCGAGATCGGCGAGTATCCTGCCGGCCTGAACGACTGTGTGTCGGCCGTGCGGTGGGTTCACGCCAACGCCGAGTCGCTCGGGATCGATCCCGACCGCATCGTGATCGCCGGAGAGAGCGGCGGAGGAAACCTCACCCTCGCGACCGGCATGCGTCTCCTCCGTGACGGCGACATCGGTCTGGTCGCCGGGCTGTTCGCTCTGTGCCCCTACATCGCGATCGACCGCGACGGCGAGACCTATCCGTCGGCGGTCGAGTTCGACGGGTACTTCCTGCGGGTGTTGGGGGAGTGGGGGCGCTACTCCTACGGCATCGAGGCGGCCGATGTGAAGGATCCGCTGGCGTGGCCGATCTTCGCCACCGCCGACGACGTGGCCGGTCTGGCGCCGACTGTGATCCGGGTCAACGAGTGCGACCCGCTCCGAGACGAAGGCATCGCGTTCTATCGGAAGCTGCTGGCGGCGGGGGTGCGGGCCCGCTGCGACACCGTGATGGGCACGATGCACGCGGTCGAGGCGATCCCGAGCGTGTGTCCCGAGATCTCCGCGGCCGCTGCTCGCGACATCGTCGCCCACGCCGGCTGAGTCCCGCTTCGCGCTCGACGCCTCAGGTCTCCAGGCCGTCGAGACCGTCCCGGCCGTCGAGGTCTACGAGGACGGTCAGGTCCTCGATCGGGCCGGCGGGGACGTGGATCCAACCCTCGCGGCTGGCGCGGTCCCGATCGGCGTCGGCCGGGCGGTGGGTCCGACCGGCGACCGACAGCCCGACGATGGCAGCGCACAGGACCGCGTCGAGATCGTCGTCGCTCGCGACCATCTGTTCGGCGAACCCGCCGAGGTCGAGGTGGGCGGCGAGCGCGGTGACGATCGCTGCTCGTTCGGGTTGACTGTCGGTGCGCTTGTAGCTGCGGTCGACGAGCGCCCAGTGGGCGACGGCACCGCCGGGGTACGTCTCGTACACGCTGGCGGCCCCGGATCGATCGGCGCCCGCTCCGGCGAGGTGTTCGAGAAGGCGGATCGCTCGCAGCGCGACCACGCCGATGCGATCGGTCGAGACGCTGAGCGGCCGCTTGCCGGTCAGTTCGGCGATGACGAGGTCGGTTCGGCGGAGCTGGAGTTCCTGCGGTGCTGCGGCCGGCACCGGATCGCCGCGGTGATGGGCGGTGACGACGTCGATGAAGGCATCGGGCCAGCCGAGCGGCGCGTCGATTCCGACGACGGAACAGGTCGCCGCCAGCTCGATGATCGTCTTGTCGTCGGCCTCGCTCGTCAGATGCACGAGGGTGGCGCCGTCGAGCACGGCGGCCGACGTGTTCTTGGGTTGGGAGGCGAGGTCGACGCCGAGCAGCCGCATCACCTGATCATGGCCGAGATCACGAACCCTGCGGCAGATCGAACGCATCGTCGGCCACGACCGTGCCGGCGATCTGCAGCTCCACCCGGTGCGTGCCGGCGTGGTAGCGACGGGTCGACGCGGTGGCGATCCTGCGCTTCTTGGTGAGCGTTCGGATCTCGCCGGGCGCGAGGTCGATGGTGGTCCACTTGAAGACCTTCGGCGAGGTCTCGCCGTCGGCGTTGACGTGATGGATCACGAAGTCGACGACGAGCTTTTGATCGGTCGTCGCGGTCGACCGCAGCTCGGTCCCGAGCGTGATCGACTCGCCGAGCACGATCTCGCTTGGATTCACAGCGAACGACACAATCTCGACCTGCGCATCGGTGGTGAAACCGAGCGCCGCCATCGCCCCCAGGTCGCCCTTCTTGACCAGGCTCCGGAGGGCGTGGCGGATCATGCCGGGATCGATCTCGGGGTCGCCCGCCCACGCCGTCGCGACCTCGACAACGCGTTCGGGTGCGTGGCGGGCGATGTCGTTGAGATGGTTGGCGACCGATCGACGTACGACCTCGTCGGGGTCGTGCCGCAGTGTGTCGAGGATCGTGAGGCCGATCTCGGGATCGGCGACGAGGGCCTTCACGCCCTGGCCCCACGGCAGGTGCGGACGGGTGCCCTCGGAGGCGAGGCGACGCACGGCGGGCCGTTCCGACGCGGCCCACCGGTGGCACTCGGTGATCGTGCGGTCGAGGTGCTCGCTGAGGAACGGCCGGATCGCGAACTCGCACGAGAACGCTCGGGTGAGCTGTGGCATGGCGGCGAGCGATGCCTCGATGTCGGCGAGGCCATGCCGCTCGACGACCGAACACAGCGGCCAGGCCTCCATCGACTCACCCCACGCCTGGGAGTCGTCGGTGATGGCAGCCACGGTCGACGCCATCTCCACCACCGCCGACAGCGCGGCGGTGACGTCACCGCCGAGGGCGATCAGGACCTGATCGGCGACGAGACTGATGCGGTCCTTCAACTCGAGAGCGTCGAGCTCGGCCATCACCGCGGCGGTGAAGGCGGCGCGGTCGAAGGCGGTATCGGCCTGGACGCCGGCGTCGGCGATGCGCTCGACGAAGGCGGCGTCGAAGGCGTTCTTGACGGGTTCGGCCACGCCGCGAACGTAGCCCCGGGGACGCGTCGATGACGCCCGAGTGACGGCCGTTCGTTTGAGTGCGGTCACGTTCATCGAGACGAGAGGGACCTCCTGTGATCGACTTCCTGCAACTGCGCCGCCGGCGTCTGCTGATCGTGTTCGTTGCCGCCATGGTGGTGGCGGTCGGGTGCTCGAGTTCGGCGACGACCACCGACGCGGCATCGAACGCCAGTCCGTCGCCGGATTCGTCGGCGGATTCGTCGGCGAGCGAGCCCGAGCCGGCCGCCGCCGACACCACCGCCGACCCAGGGACAGACGACGCGGCGACCGAGGACGCAGTCGCCGACGACGCGACCACCACTGACGAAACCGAGCCCGTGGAGGACGTCGAGGAGGAACCGCCGCCGATGCCGGTCTCGGTGAGCCTGACCCCCGATCCGGTCGGCTCGACCGATCCCCGGGAGACGGTGGAGCACCTGACGTCGGTCGAGGTGATGCCGGTCGAGGACGGGATCGCGTTCATCTGGCCCGACCTGCTCCCGGGCGCCGCCAACCGGATCCTGTTGACCGACCCGACCGCTCAGGTCGAGGCGTACTGCGGCGTGTGGATGGACGAAGAGGGCAATCTCGATCCGTTCTGCGGCGCGTGGCGACTCTCGGACAGTTTCTTCTTCGGTGAGTTCGACGTGCCCACCGTCGACTCGGCGCTCGGCTATGGGTTCGTCGCCCCGCTCACGGCCGACGACAACTACGTCTCCCTCACGATCGATGGGGTCGACTTCATGGCACCTGAATTGCGGGTGGGGCAGGAGCCCCTGTTCGTGCAGTGGGATGTGAACGTCAACGGGCTCGCCGAGGACGTGCTCCGCGTCGTCGGCTTCGCCACCCCGGCAGACATCGCGGCGGCGCTCGGCTGATTCGGTCGAGGCCTGGTTGTCCCCTCCCGCCCAGGCCTCGGCCGATCGCTGAGCGGCGATCGCCGTCGGTCACCGCCCCGGCACCGCGACTCACGGGGGCGCCAGCGTCCATCGCCCATCACCACCTCGCAGTACCCGCCACCCCTTGTCATGGATGAGGTGATGGTGATGGCTGCACACCAACACCAGATTGTCGATGTCGGTCGGCCCGCCATCGCGCACCCAGTGCACATGATGCGCCTCACACCGGGATGGCTCCACGCCGCACCCGATGCATCCGCCATCACGCACGATCAGCGCCCGCCACTGGTCGTCGCTCGCCAGCCGCACGGCTGAACCCAGCCACAACGGCTGCCCGTCCTGTGACAGCACCAGCCCGATCAGATCGGAACCGCATGCGAGGCGCTCGATCTCGGCCTTCGGCAGCGGCCCGACGCCGGGGATGTGCCCCGAGCCGTCGTCCTGCACCACGACGATCATCTGATTGCGCACCGCCGGCGGCCCCGACGACCCTCGGCCGTCCAGGATCAGCGACGCCAGCGCGTCGGCCCGTCGTTGCTGCGGCGTGCGCACCTCAGCCGCACCGTCGCGGCCGCCATCGGACCGGAACAACCGATCGGCCTCGGCGTCGACCGCCGCCTTCACCTGGGCGAAGGTCGTGTCGTCGAACTCGGCGTGCAGTACGCCCATGTCGTCCTGCACGAACACCGCTCGGCGGTCGGCCAACTGCCGTTGGCGCCGAGCGGCGAGATCCGCATCCCGTGAGTGGGTCCGCACGAAGTCGGTGACCTGCTGACGCATGGCATCGGCCGGCTTGGCCCGAGCGACCTCGAGCAGCTCACCTGACGCCACCGCATCGACCGACGTGCGCTTGGCGGTGCGGGCCAACAGATCGACGTGCGCACCCGAGATCTCGCCCGAACCCAACGCCGAGCCGACCTCCGGCATCGCCTCCAACACCTCGCCCCGGGCGACCGCTTGATCGGCCTCGCGCTGGGTGCACCGAGTGGCGCCCCGCACCGCCGACGCGTCG
>JBCBYI010000191.1:0-7712 GCA_039815945.1 Actinomycetota bacterium
GTCTGGTACCTCGGGGAGGTCTACGACATCCTCGGAGCGCGCGAATGGGAGACGCCGGAGTTTCTGGCGCACGTGCTCGGGAGCTGAGTCCCGGCACCGGCCCGATCAGGCCGAGGCCTCGTCCAACAGTTCGTCGCTGACGTCCATGTTGCCGTGCACGTCCTGCACGTCGTCGAGATCGTCGAGCAGGTCCATGAGCTTCATCAGCCCCTTGACCTGCGCGACGTCGGTGACCTCGACGGTCGAGGTCGGAAGCATTGCGAGGTCGGCCGACTCGACCGTGATGCCGGCCTCGTCGAGCGCTTCGCGCACCTGCGGAAGATCCGACGGCGGGGTGGTGACCCGCCACATCTCGCCCTCGTCGACGATGTCTTCGGCGCCGGCGTCGAGCGCGGCGAGCATGACGTCGTCCTCCTCGACCGACGACGGCACGAGGATCACGCCCTTGCGTTCGAACTGCCACGACACCGCGCCCGGCTCGGCGAGCGAGCCACCGTTCTTCGACAGGGTGGAGCGCACGTCGCCCGAGGTGCGGTTGCGGTTGTCGGTGAGGCACTCGATCAAAAGCGCGATGCCGCCCGGGGCGTAGCCCTCGTACGTGATCGTCTCGTAGTTGACGCCTTCGAGCTCACCGGTGCCGCGCTTGACGGCACGCTCGATCGTGTCGAGCGGAACGGAGTTGTCGCGCGCCTTCTGGAACATGGTGCGCAGCGTCGGGTTGGCGTCGGGATCACCGCCGCCCTGACGGGCCGCGACCTCGACCTGCTTGATCAGCTTGGCGAAGAGCTTGCCGCGCTTGGCGTCGGCCGCACCCTTCTTGTGCTTGATCGTTGCCCACTTGGAATGACCGCTCATGCGGCGCCTCCAGATTCTTCGCTGGCGTCTGCCAGTGCGTTGCCGAGGAGACCCGCGTCGATCAGCCAGCGCTGATGCAAGCGTGGATCACCCGACAGCTCCGGATGAAACGATGCCACCGTAACGGGGCCGTGCGAGCAGAGCACGGGTTGCCCGTCGACGGTGGCGAGCACCCTGACCTCGTCGGCCACCGACTCCACGATCGGTGCTCGGATGAAGACGCCGTGGAAGGGCTCGTCGAGCCCGTCGACGTCGAGATCGGCTTCGAAGGAGTCGATCTGGCGGCCGTAGCCGTTTCGCCGCGACACGATCGGGATCGCGGCGAGGCAGTGCTGGTCGGCCCGACCATCCTCGATCTTCTCCGAGCACAGGATCATGCCGGCACAGGTGCCGAAGATCGCCATGCCGGCCGCGGCCCGCTCACGCAGCGGCTCGAGCATGCCGCCCTTGACGAGCAGCATCGACATGGTGGTCGACTCACCACCCGGGATCACGAGCGCGTCGACGGACGCCAGCTGTTGGGTGGTCTTGACCTCGAATGCGTCGACACCCAGGTCTCGAAGGATCGCGATGTGGGCGGCGAACGCCCCCTGGAGGGCCAGAACACCGACCGTGACCCGGGGGTCGGGCGAACTCACCAACCCCGCTCGGCGAGCTTGGTTTCGAGCGTGGCCATCTCGAGGCCGCGCATGGCGTCACCGAGGCCGGTGGAGACCTTGGCGAGGATCTGCGGATCCTCGTAGTGGGTGGCGGCCTCGACGATGGCGTTGGCCATCTTCACCGGCTCGTCGGACTTGAAGATGCCCGAGCCGACGAACACGGCCTGGGCACCCAGCTGCATGACGAGCGAGGCGTCGGCCGGGGTGGCGATGCCGCCGGCGCAGAAGACGGGGACGGGAAGCTCACCGGTCTCGGCGATCTCCTGGATGAGCGGCAGCGGCGCCCGCAGCTGCTTGGCCCACTCGAACAGCTCGGCGGAGTCGGACTGGGTGATCTTGCGGATGTCGCCGTTGATCGAGCGGATGTGGCGCACGGCCTCGACGACGTTGCCGGTGCCGGCCTCGCCCTTTGAGCGGATCATGCAGGCGCCCTCGCTGATGCGACGCAGCGCCTCGCCGAGGTTGGTCGCACCGCACACGAACGGCACGTCGAAGGCGAACTTGTCGATGTGGTGGGTTTCATCGGCCGGGGTGAGGACTTCGGACTCGTCGATGTAATCGACGCCGAGCGACTGCAGGATCTGGGCCTCGGCGAAGTGACCGATACGGGCCTTGGCCATGACCGGGATGGAGCAGACCTCCTGGATCCCCTGGATCATCTCCGGGTCGGACATGCGGCTCACGCCGCCTTCTTTGCGGATGTCGGAGGGGACACGCTCGAGGGCCATGACGGCCACCGCGCCGGAGTCCTCGGCGATGCGGGCCTGTTCGGGGTTGACGACATCCATGATGACGCCGCCCTTGAGCATCTCGGCGAGCCCACGCTTGACGAGAGGGCTACCGGTCGAGCGCGCCTGGCTGGGAGAGGTCTGGTCGGTCATAGCTGCCGATTCTACTCATCACCACCGAGGACGAGACCTTGGGTTTCCTGGTCGACGGAGAACTCGTATGTGCCTTCCGGCACAAGGGTGATCCAGGTCTTGCCCGGCTCGAGAACGATCTCGTCGCCTCCGGTCGTGCGGAAGACGTACGGGTCGGTGTCGGCCTCGCGGTTCCAGGTGCCGGAGAAGCGTCGCCCACCGATCATGACGTCGACCGGCCCTTCGCCGACGGTGATGGCGTCGACGGACTCCGGGTCGTTCGCGTTGGTGACGTAGCGGGTCTCCATCACGACGACGTTGGTGTAGACGAGCGGCACGCCGTCACGGGTGACGTGGACGGCGTCGTCTTGGACTCGTACGTACCCGCGGGCCGGGTCGTGCACGAAGCTGACCACGTCGCGGCCGGTGACGGTCACGCCGGATCCGTCGACGCTCGCCGGACGAGTGTCGGTCTCGGTGTCTCGGTACGCGAAGATCGGGCCGGGCACCCCGGCTTCGGCGCCGAAGTCCGCCCGGACGACACCGAGGTCGATGAAGAGGTTGTCCGGCGCCCGGAAGTCCTCGTCGCGGAAGTGGTACACGCCATCCCCCGTGTCGGGGATCAGCACCGCGCCGTCGTCGCGGGCGAACTGCCGGAGTTCGGACAGGACGGCCACGTTCGCGCCGGAGAACACCAGCAGCGGTGTGCCGAGGTTGGCCAGCAGCGCCAGGTCGGTGGTGCGAGCCGAGCGGATCGGGCCGACGACCTCGGGGAGTTCGGAGTGGAAGATCGCCGCGAACCGGGTGGCGCGGTCCTCGATGCGCTCCTCGATCACGACGTCGGCACGATCGAGGCCGACGAGCGCTTCGAGGCTGCGGTCGTCGTTGTTGGAGATCTTGACGACGAGGGCGGGCTCGGCGAGCAGGTCCTCGTCGGCGGCCAGACCGGTGAAGGGAGCCTTCGGCCCCTCCTCGACGACGACGGGGGCGGTGGTCGCCGGCGTCTCGGCGTCATCGGCATCGTCGGAAGCATCGGACTCGGTGTCGTCAACGGTCTCGTCGGTCGCCGGGCCAGGCTCGGCCTCCGCGGGCGTGTCGTCGCCGCCACCACAGGCAGCAGCGAGCAGGCTCAGGGCGATCAGTGCCGCCAGAACGCGTCGCATGTCAGAGCTCCCGGAGCGCATCGACGCGCTCGCGCACGTCGGGCTGAACGGGGTCGGTGCCGCTGCCGATCATCCACAGATGGTCGGCCTTGGCGTTGTGGGTGATGCGAGCGGCCTCGGCCGCCTTCTCGAACGCGGCGGCCAGCGCCGGCGGGTAGCGGGTGACGCTGACCGCATCGAAGTCGGCCCGCACGAGCCGGCGATCGTCGAGCAGACGCTCGCGCAAGGGTGCGGCGAGCGGGCCGAAGGCCGGCGAGGCCAGGGTGGTCGCCGCCGCGATGCCGCTGCCGAACATCGACAGCTCACGAGCGACGACCGCTTCGGTTTCGAGACGGTCGAGCTTGGTGAGCACGCCGCGGGTGACGACGAGGCGGGTGTCGTCGGGCGTGCCGACGACGGCGGCGTCGATCGCCGAGCTCTCGACGACGTACAGCACCGGCTCGGCGATGCCGTGGCTCGCACAGATCGACTCGACGAGGCTCTCCAGACGCGGCTCGGAACCCTCCTCGAGCGGGGCGGCGCCGAGCGCGCGGAGGGCGGCGCCAACGGCACCGCTGAACACGAACCAGAACACCGCCAGACCGGCGGCGACACCGATGGCCAACCCCGCGAGGGGGTGGACGACGACGGCCAGCACGATCGCGAGGATCAGGCCGATGGGCACCGCAGGGACGGCTGCGAGGGCGCGGGCGGACACGGTGGGCACGGGTGGGACTCCGGTTGGCTCAGAACTCGACGCTGACGTTGCCGCGGCTCTCGTCGTCGGCCTCGAAGTACTCGCGCTCGGTGAAGCGCAGCGGACCGGCGAGGACGACGGCCGGGAAGGTCTCGATCGCAGTGTTGTACTTCAGCACCTGATCGTTGTAGTGCTGGCGGGCATAGGCGATGCGACCTTCGGTGCCGGTGAGCTCTTCCTGCAGTTCGAGGAAGTTCTGGTTGGCCTTGAGATCGGGGTAGGCCTCGCTGACGGCGAACAGCTGACGCAGCGCACCGGTGAGCATGTTCTCGGCGCCGGCGGATTCCTGGGGACCCGAGGCGGTGGTGGCGGCGTTGCGGGCGGCGATGACCGACTCCAACGTCTCCTTCTCGTGGGAGGCGTAGCCCTTCACCGTCTCGACGAGGTTGGGGATGAGATCCCAGCGCCGCTTGAGCTGCACGTCGATCTGCGCCCAGGCGTTCTCGATGCGGTTCCGCAGCTTGACCAGGTTGTTGTAGAGGCTGATCACGTAGAAGACCAGCACGACGATGATGCCCAGAATGATCAAGGCGATGATCATGGATTCCTCTCGCGCACGGCGCCCGCCGAGCAGGCTCCCAATGTATCGCTGAACCGTGCTCGCCTGGCCGCACCCGACCCGGGTCAGCGGGGGGCGCCGGCCGCGAGTCGCTCGTATCGGGCCAGGTAGAGCTGTGCGAGTCGCGCCATCGAGAACTCCTCGGCCCGTTTCAGGCCGGATTCGACGAGTCGCTCCCGTTCGTCGACGCGGGTGAGCACGGCGGTGAGCGCCTGGGCGAGCTCGCGGGCGTCGTTCGGCGCAACGAGCAGGGCGTCACGGCCCTGGCGCGCGACGTTCGCATACCCGGGGATGTCGCCGGCGACCACGGCGGTGCCGGCCGCCATCGCCTCGAGCAACACGATGCCGAACGACTCGCCACCGAGCGACGGCGCACAGAAGACGTCGGCGCCCCGGAGCCGAGCGATCTTGTCGGACTCCGAGATCGTGCCGAGCCACTCGATGCGGCTGTCGCCGGCGTGCCTGGCCTTGAGCTCGTCGGTCTCGTGCCCGTCCCCCGCGACCCACAGGCGGGTGTCGGGCGGCAGCTGTGACATCGCGTCGAGCAGGACCCTGAGGCCCTTGCGAGGTTCGTGACGGCCCAGGAAGAAGACCGTCGGGCCGGTGGTCGGGTGCGGCGTGCCGGAGCCGAAGCGAGCGAGTTCCACACCGTTGAAGGTGAGGTCGTACTGCCCGCCGAGGGCCTCCTGGGCCATCTTCTTTGCGTCCTCGCTCACGGCACAGCGATCGTCGAGGCGGCCGGCGAGGAAGCGGGTGGCGCGCGGCATCATGTCGTAGGCGAGGCTGCCGCCGGCGGCATGGAACGTGCCGATCAGCGGTGCGGGCCGGGTGAGCAGCGCCGTGTGATTCGGGCCCGGCGAGAGGGGTTCGTGGAGATGGATGACGTCGAAGTCCTCGTCACGCATCGCCCGGATCACCCGCAGCTGGGCCGACGGGTCGGGTGCGACCGGCGCGATCGATCCGTTGGCGGCGGTGGGCAGGCTGTTGCCGAGCGGGGTGACGCCGGCGTCGGGCGGTGGCCCGTCGCACGGTGCCAGGACCCGCACCCGTTCCCCGTGTTTGCGCAGGGCACGGGCGAGGCCGAGCACCTGCATCTGGACGCCCCCGGGCACGGTGAGGCTGTACGGGCAGATGATGCCGATCCGCATCGTCACACGCCTCGCAGGTGCTCGGGGATCTCGCGACCGAGCGCGACGTAGTCGCTCGGCCAGTTGGGGTTGAGCAGGTGCCACTGCTCGGGGGTCTCGCGGATCATGATCTCGAACTCGTTCGCGATCATCTGGGTGACCCGCTGGATGTCGTGGCGGAGGCGCACGCCCTTCGTCCGTTCGATCGTCAACGGCGGACGGCACCAGCCGTGGCGGGCGTTGTCGCGCCACGGCACCGCAGCCGGCATGAGGGGCACGCCGGTGCGCAGGGCGATCGTCGCGGGCCCGCCCGGGAGGGTGGTGGTCTCGCCGAAGAACTCGACGGGCACGCCGGTGCCCTGGAGGTCGCGGTCGCAGAGCAGGCACACGAGATGGCCACGGTTGAGCGCGTCGATGATCTGTTTGCCGGCATCGGGACCGAGCGGATGGATCTCCATCCCCAACGATTCACGCAGGCCGACGAACCACTCGAACAGTTCGGGCGGCTGCAGCGGTTCGACGATGGCGGTGACCTTGACGTCGATCACCCGGGCGAGCCAGAACGCGGCCCACTCCCACGTACCGAGGTGGGGCAGGGCGAGGATCGCACCCGACTTGCCCGGACCACAGTGAGCTTCGATCGATGCAACACCGTCGTAGGAGAACCCGCGGTCGAGTTCGTCGACCCCGACGTCGGGCAGCCGGAACGACTCGACGTAGTAGCGCCCGTACCACTCGAAGGTCTCGGCGATCTTCTGGCGTTTCTCGGCGTCGCCCAGGGGACGGCCGTAGACCCGCTCGAGGTTGCGACCAACGATCGTGCCGGCATCACCCGCCATCAGGCCCGCGGTGAAACCGCCGGCCCGGGCGACGCCGGTGGCGACACCGTCGGGGACGTTGCGGGCGAAGAACGATCCGACCTTGTAGGCCGCGACGCCGGCCATCGATCAGCGAGGAGCGCTCAGCCGTTGCGGGCTTCGCGACGCTCGCGCATGCGCTGACGCCACAGCGGCTCAGCCGACGTGCGGGTACGCGGCTGGCGACGGGCACGGCGGGCCGGGGCGGGCACGTCGCGCTCGGCGGTGGCCTGCTTCCAGACCTTCACGAAACGCTGCACGGCCGTGATCGCGGTGAGCACGAGCATCACCCAGAGCGTGCCGATCAGCAGCTCGGGGAAGAGCAGGGCGAAGGCGAGCACGATGATGCGCTCGGCCCGCTCCATGATCCCGCCCTTGGCGTCCCAGCCGAGCGACTCGGCCTTGGCCCGCTGGTACGAGATGAACATCGCCAGGCCCATGATCGCGACCGGCAGCATCATGATGCGGCCCGGTTCGGTGCTGGCGAGGTACCAGGCGACACCGCCGAAGAGCATGCCGTCGGTGAGACGATCGCTGACCGAATCGAAGTAGGCGCCCCGCTTGGAGCCGGTGCCGGCGGCACGGGCCACCGCGCCGTCGAGCGCGTCGGGGATGGCGGTGAGCAGCAGGAACAAGAAGCCGACCCGCAGGTAGCCGGCGCCGATGGTCACGGCGGCCACGCCGGACATGAGGATGCCGATGATGGTGATGACGTCGGGCGTGATGCCGGTCTTCACGAGGCTGCGACCGATGGGCGTCAGGCCCCGGTCGACCTGCGTACGCAAGTTGCCGTCGAACATGATGAACCCCTCCCGGGTTGTCCCGGCAAGGATAACAGCCGTGCCCGGATCGGCCGTTCACGGCACGACCAAGGTCACACCGGGGCGAAGACGACG
>JBCBYI010000192.1:0-7656 GCA_039815945.1 Actinomycetota bacterium
CTCGCGAACCTGCCAAGATGGTCCGCTGTGAACCTCGCGACCCTCTTCGCCGATCATCCCGCCGAACGCACTGCGATCGTGGCCGGCGGCGACCGCATCACCTACGGCCAGCTCGCCGACGAGGTGGCCAAGACCCGCGGCGTGCTCGTTTCGCTCGGCCTCGAGCCGGGTGACCGGGTCGCGATCCTGTGCGCCACCAACTTCCGCTTCGTGCGCGCCTGGTTCGGCATCCTCGGTGCAGGCATGGTCGCGGTGCCGCTCAACCCCCAGAGCCCGGCGCCCGAGATCGAACGCGAACTCGCCCAGGTCGGGGCCAAGGCCGTGATCGCCGGACCGGCCGGACTCGGTGTCCTCGAGCAGATCGATCGTTCGGTCGTGCCGACCCTCGCTCACGTCCTGCGGCCGAGAGGCGTCGCCCTGCCCGACTCCGTCGACCTCGACGAGCTCCGCGAAACCGTCGAGCCCGCCCCGATCGTCGAGCGGGCCGAGAGCGATCTCGCCTGCCTCATGTTCACCAGCGGCACCGCCGGTGCGCCGAAGGCCGCGATGCTGACCCACGGCAACCTGGCCACCAACCTCCGCCAGAACATGGGTACCGGCGGCAAGGTCGTGCGCCCCGACGACATCGGGCTGTGTGTCCTGCCCCTGTTCCATATCATGGGGCTCAACTCGATCCTCAACCTGAGCCTCTACGTCGGCGCCACGCTCGTGCTGCAGGAGCGCTTCGATCCGATGACGGTGTTCGAGACGGTCGCCGACGAACGGATCTCGGTCCTCGTCGGCCCGCCGACGATGTGGGCCGCGCTCAGCCAGGTCGATCTCGTCGGTGGCGACGCCCTGGAGACCATCCGCATCGCCGTGTCGGGTGCTGCGATGCTCCCCAACCGCGTCGTGGAGGAGATGGCCGGTCGCTTCGGCCTGCGCGTGCTCGAGGGCTACGGCCTCACCGAAGCGTCGCCCGGCGTCACGATCGCCCGCGACGACGACACCCCGATCGGCTCGATCGGTCGACCGATGGTCGACATGGAAGTCCGCATCGTCGACGCCGCCGGCGACGACGTCTACATCGGCGACGAGGGCGAGATCCTCGTGCGGGGCGACAACGTCTTCGTCGGCTATCTCGATGATCCCGAGGCCACCGCCCGGGCGATCGATCCCGAGGGCTGGTTGCACACCGGCGACATCGCCGTCGTCGACGACGACGGCTACGTCTACATCGTCGACCGGGCCAAGGACCTCATCATCGTCTCGGGCTTCAACGTCTTCCCGGCCGAGGTCGAGCGGGTACTCAACGCTCATCCCGGCGTCGCCGAGTCCGGCGTCGCCGGCGTGGCGCATCCCCACACGGGTGAGTCGGTCAAGGCATTCATCGTCGCCGAGCCGGGTCGCGTCCTCGAAGAGGACGACCTGATCGACTGGTGCGCCACCGAGCTGGCCCGCTACAAGTGCCCGACCAAGATCGACATCGTCGACGAGATCCCGCGGGGCCTGGGCGGCAAGATCATCCGCCGAGAACTCGGCGCATGAGCGACACCGGCGTCCCGATCGAACGCGTCGGCGACGCACCGATCATCACGCCGGCCAGTCATCCCAGCATCGGCACCAACATCCAGGGACCCTCGGTCATCCGCGCGCCCGAGTGGCTGGCGAGTCCGCTGGGCCGGTACCTGTGCTACTTCGCCGATCACAAGGGCTCGTTCATCCGGCTGGCGTACGCCGATGCCGTCGAGGGGCCGTGGACGATCCACGCACCGGGCTCGCTGCAGCTCGCCGACTCCGGCTTTCTCACCGAGGATCTGGAGGTCGACGACGCGACGCTCGACCGCATCACGACGCGCTATCGCGCAGTGCTGGGCGATCGGATGCCGGCGTCGTTGCTCGACGATCTCGTCACCGCCCACATCGCCTCGCCCGACGTGCACGTCGACGACGAGCGGCGCGAGATTTTGATGTACGTCCACGGTCTGCACGCCCTCGGCGACCAGCGCACCCGTGTCGCGGTCTCGACCGACGGCCTGCACTTCACCGCCACCGAGGAGACCCACGGGCCGTCGTACTTCCGGTGCTTCCGTCACGACGGCTGGTGGTACGCGCTCGCCATGCCCGGACGTCTCCTCCGGTCCCGGGACGGTCGGACCGGCTTCGAGGAAGGCCCGACCCTCTTCGAGCCCGACATGCGCCACAGCGCCGTGCGTGTGGTCGATGGTGCGGCCGGCCCCGAGCTCGAGGTCTTCTGGACCCGGGTCGGCGACGCACCGGAACGCATCCTGCGGAGCCGGGTGTCGATCGCGGGGGAGTGGGCGAGCTGGCACCATCTCGACGATCCCGTCGAGGTGTTGCGGCCCGAACGTTCCCACGAGGGGGCCGACGAGCCGATCGACGCGTCGATCCGGGGAGCGGTCGATCATCGGGTCAACCAGCTGCGCGACCCGTGTCTCTTCCGCGATCCCGACGATGGGACGTGGTGGCTCTTCTACGCGGTGGCCGGCGAATCGGGGATCGCCCTCGCTCGCTTGTGAACTCGTGAAGACCCTTGTGAACTGATGCACAAGGTGTCTAGCGTGGGGGCATGGCGCCGATGGGCCGTATCCCCGAAGCCACCGTGGCTCGACTTCCGCTGTACCTGCGGGGGCTCGACTCGTTCCCGGTCGGCGTCGCGGCCACCGTGTCGTCGGACGAGCTCGCCGAACTGGCCGGCGTCAACGCCGCCAAGGTCCGCAAGGACCTCTCCTACCTCGGCACCTACGGCACACGCGGGGTCGGCTACGACGCCGACTTCCTGCGGTTCCAGATCAGCCAGGCGCTCGGCGTGGCCAACGTCTGGCCCGTGGTCGTGTGCGGCATGGGCAACCTCGGCCGGGCGCTCGCCAACCACACCGGCTTCACCGACCGCGGCTTCCCGGTGGTCGCCGCGACCGACTCCGACCCGGCCAAGATCGGCACCCTGATCGACGGGGTGCCCGTCCACGCGCCGGGCGAACTCGGCGAGATCGTCGCCCGCTACAACGCGGCGGTCGGGGTGATCTCCACGCCCGCCGAGGCGGCCCAGGGCACCGCCGACGCGCTCGTCGCCGCTGGGGTCGCGTCGATCATGAGCTTCGCTCCGACGGTGCTCTCGGTGCCCGACGACGTCGAGGTCCGCTCGGTCGATCTCGCCGCCGAACTCCAGATCCTCGGCTTCCATCTGCACCGCAGTCGCCTCGCCGAGGAATCCTGACGCCGGTCGGCGGGTTCAGCCGGGCACGACCGTGCCGATGGGTCTCCGTGATTCTTCGCTGATTCTTGTCGTGACACCCGTCGCCCGATCCGGGTTCTCGGGTACACATCGGATACCGTTTGTTCGTTGGCCTCACGCCCTGAGGCCGTGAGTTTGCCCCTGGAGTTCTGGTCCCGTGTCGATCGTCGCCATCGGTTGTAATCACCGGTCGACCCCGCTCTCGATCCTCGAGCGGATGACGATCGCGCCCGACGACGTGCCCAAGGCCCTCGCCGATCTCGGCTCGGCCGATCACCTCAGCGAGGTGGTCGTGCTCTCGACCTGCAACCGAGTCGAGATCTACGCCTATGCCGAGAAGTTCCACGGCGGCTACCAGGACATCCGCGAGTTCTTCGGCCGCCACGCCGGGCTCGCGCCCGAAGACGTCAACGACCACCTCTACGCCCTCCACGACACCGAGGCGATCCGTCACCTCTTCTCGGTGACCGCCGGCCTCGACTCCGCCGTCATCGGCGAACACGAGATCCTCGGCCAGGTCCGCACCGCGTGGGAGCGCTCCACCGATCACGGCACCGTCGGCTCGACCCTCGGGCCGCTGTTCCGCCATGCGGTCGAGACGGGCAAGCGGGCCCGCACCGACACCGCCATCGGTCGTGGCATCGCCTCGGTCAGCCAAGCCGCCGTTGCCCTCGCCACCGAACAGCTCGACGGGCTCGACGGCCGCACCGTGCTCGTGCTCGGTGCCGGCGAGATGGCCGAAGGCACGGTCAAGTCGCTGGCCGCCGCCGGTACCTCCGACATCTTCGTCGCCAACCGCACCTGGGAGAACGCCGTCACGCTCGCCGAAGCGTGTGGCGGCACCGCGGTCAGCCTCGACGCGGTGGGCGATGCGCTCGTCGCCGTCGACGTGCTCGTCACCACCACCGGTGCCCAGCAGATGATCCTCGAGAGCGGCGAGATCGCCGGCTTCATCGAGCAGCGGCAGGGCCGCGAGCTCGTCGTCGTCGACGTCGCCGTTCCCCGCGACGTCGACCCTCGCGCCGGCGAGCTCCCCGGCGTCACCCTGCTCGACATGGACGACATCGGTGCGTTCGTCGAACAGCAGATGACCACTCGCACCCGCGTCGTCGGCAACGTTGAGACGATCGTCGGTGAAGAGGTCGATCGCTATCGCAGCGTTACCTCGGCCCGCGAGGTCGCGCCACTGATCTCGCAGCTGCGTAGCCGCGGCAACGAGATCGCCGACGGTGAGCTCACCCGCTTCAACGGCAAGCTCGCCGATCTCGATCCGGCGCAGCGTGACGCCGTCGAGGCCATGGCCCGGGGCATCGTCAACAAGCTGCTCCACGAGCCGACGATCCGGCTCAAGGGCGCCGCCGGCCACGCCCGCGGCGATCGCCTCGCCGACTCGCTGCGCGATCTCTTCGACCTCGACTGAGCCGACGCTCATGGGGACGGAGTTGCGAGCGGCCACGCGCGGCAGCGCCCTGGCGTTGTGGCAGACCCGTCACGTCGCCTCGCTGCTCGGACACCCGGTCGACGAGGTCGTCGTCTCGACCGTCGGCGATCGCAACACCGACGTGCCGATCCATTCGATGGGCGGCAAGGGCGTGTTCGTGAAGGAGGTCCAGGCCGCAGTGCTCGACGGCCGCGCCGACTTCGCCGTGCACTCCGGCAAGGATCTTCCCGCGCTGACGCCCGACGGGCTCGTGCTCGCCTCCGTGCCCGTCCGCGCCGACGCCCGCGACGCGCTCATCGGGTCGACCTGGGACACGCTGCCGACCGGCGCACGCGTCGCGACCGGCTCGGTCCGACGTCGCGCTCAGCTCGCCTGGCACCGGCCCGACCTCGTCTTCTCCGAGCTGCGCGGCAACATCGCGACCCGCCTCGAGAAGCTGACATCGGGCGGCTTCGACGCCATCGTCATGGCGGCCGCCGCCCTCGACCGGCTCGAACTCGACCTCGACACGACCCCGGTCGATCGCCTCGATCCGTCGGTGATGCTGCCCCAGGTCGCGCAGGGTGCCCTGGCCATCGAGTGCCGCACCGACGACACCGACACGATCGAAGCGCTGGCTGCGATCCAGGACGCGGAGACCCGCCGCGTCGTCGATACCGAGCGGGCGTTCCTCGACGAACTCGGCGGCGACTGTGATCTCCCTGCGGGTGCCCACGCCGTGCTCGTCGACGACGGCATCGAGGTCACCGGCATGCTGTCGTCGCTCGACGGCCGGGTGCTGATCCGTGAGCGCCGCGTCGGTACCGATCCCGATCAGCTCGGCCGGGCGGTCGCCCGCTTCCTGCTCGACGACAGTGGTGGCCGGGATCTGCTGGCCGACACCCGCTGAGCGCGCCACGATGACGGCGATGACTCCGCCGCCCGAACCCGTCGTCGCCGGCCCGCTCGGCGGCCTGCGCATCGTCGTGACCCGCCCGCGCGACCAGGCCGCGTCGCTGATCGAGGCGCTGGAGGCCCAGGGCGCCGAGGCCGTGCCGGTTCCCGTCATCGAGATCGTCGACCCGCCCGATGGTGGGGTCGGCCTCCGCACCGCCCTGCGGGTCCTGCGCGACGGCGACTGGATCGCCATTACCTCACCAAACGGTGCGGTCAAGGTCGCCGAGGCGCTCGGCGACCGCCCCCTCGCCGACGGTGTTCGCATCGCGGTGGTCGGCCCCGGCACCCGTGATCGAGCCGAGTCCCTCGGCCTCACCGTCGATCTCGTGCCCGCCGACGCCATCGCCGAAGGCCTCGCCGCCGCCTTCCCGGCACCGCCCATCGCCGGCGGTCGGGTCGTGCTGGCCCGTGCCGAAGTCGCCCGCGAGACCCTGCCGATCCATCTGCGGATGATGGGCTGGAACGTCGACGAGGCCGTCGCCTACCGCACCGTCGCCGCCCCGGTCGACGAGGCCGGACGAGGGGCGAGCGCAACCGCCGACGCGGTCGCCTTCACGTCGGGCTCGACGGTCGCCGCGCTGGTCGACGGGGTCGGGCGCGGCGGCCTTCCGCCTGTCGTCGCCTCGATCGGGCCGGCGACATCGGCCGTCGCCGCCGAGCACGAGGTCGCCGTCGACGTCGAGGCCGACCCCCACACCATCCCCGGGCTGGTCGACGCCCTCGTCACCCACTTCGCCGATCGGCCGGTGCTGCATCGCGAGCCCGCCGGCACCGGCGACGCCCAGTGGTGCCTCGAGCAGTACTACGCCGAACTCGACCAACGCTTCGCCCACGGGCTCGATCGCGACACCGTGCAGTCGACCGAGGTCGCCGAGATCTCTCCGCCGAACGGCCTCTTCGTGGTGATCCGGCTCGACGGTCGGCCGGTCGGATGTGGGGCACTCAAGCGCTCCGAGCCCGACGTCATCGACATCAAGCGGATGTGGCTCAGCGCCGACGTCCGCGGCCGGGGCCTCGGCCGTGCCCTCCTCCGGCACCTGGTCGACGAGGCCTCCTCGCTCGGGTTCGCTCGGGTTCGGCTCGACACAAACGAAGCGCTCACCGAGGCGATCGCGCTCTACGAGTCGGCCGGCTTCGTCGCAGTCGACCGCTTCAACGACGACCCGCACGCCACGCACTTCTTCGAACTCGAACTCGATTGACCCCTCAGCGTCGCTCCCCGAGACTCGATCCATGAACCCGCCCGCCGCCGTCATCTTCGACTTCGACGGCACCATCGCCGACACCGAGAGCCCCGTGTACGAGGCGGCCCGACTGGCCCACGAGGAGCACGGCCTCGAGCTGCCGGTGAGCACGTGGGTCCAGATCGTCGGTCGGGCCGACAACAAGCCCCTCGCCGAACGCCTCGAGGACGAGCTCGGCCGCCCGCCCGACGCCGAGGTCATGGCCCGCGCCAAGGAGATCCACCGTCACGCTCGTGAGAACGTGCCGGTGCTGCCCGGGGTCGAGGCGTTGATCACCGCGACCAAGCAGCTCGGGCGCGGCTTGGCGATCGCCAGCAGCTCACCGATCGACTGGGTTGAGCCCCACCTGACCCGGCTAGGTGTAGATCCCAGCAGCGTTAGTCAGCCTCTTGGAGGCGGCGGGTGGGTGTCTTGTGTCCGAGGGCGCTGTGGGGTCGTTGGTTGTTGTAGTAGTCGATCCAGGCGTCGAGGGCGAGGGCTCGTTGGTTCGAGCTTTGGTAGGTGGCGGCGTAGGCCCATTCTCGGAGCATGGTTTGGATGAAGCGTTCGGCTTTGCCGTTGGTGCGGGGCCGGTAGGGGCGGGTGCGGATGTGGCGGATGTCGTGGTTGGCGCACCATGTCGTCCAGGCGTGTGATTTGTAGGGGGCGCCGTTGTCGGTCATGACCCGTTGAACGGTGACGCCGCGGTCGGCGAACCAGGCGACAGCACGTTCGAGGAACCCGATCGACACCGTCGCGGTCTCGTTGGCCAGGACTTCGACGTAGGCGAGTCGGGTGGTGTCGTCGACGCAGACGTGAAC
>JBCBYI010000193.1:0-7650 GCA_039815945.1 Actinomycetota bacterium
GTTCACCGTGACGTCGAGCTTCTGGGCGAGTTGCGCCTTGGCCCGGTTGTGGTCGAGGCGGGTCATGGCGGTGAACCGGGCGTTGGGCACGTCGGGTGCGTTGTTCATCGCGATGAGCGAGTTGGTGTTGGCCGGGTTGCCGACCACGAGGACCTTGACGTCGTCGGCGGCGTTGTCGTTGATGGCCTTGCCCTGAACGGTGAAGATCGCGCCGTTGGCCTCGAGGAGGTCCTTGCGCTCCATGCCCTTCGAGCGGGGACGGGAGCCGACCAGCATCGCGATGTTGGCACCGTCGAACGCGGCGTTCGGATCGTCGCTCAGCGTCATGCCGGCCAGCAGCGGGAAGGCGCCGTCGTCGAGCTCCATGGCGACGCCTTCGAGGGCGCCCATCGCCGGCGGGATCTCGAGCAGCTGCAAGATGACGGGCTGGTCGGGGCCGAGCATCGAGCCACTGGCGATGCGGAAGAGGAGGCTGTAGCCGATCTGGCCGGCAGCACCGGTCACCGCGACACGAACAGGAGCAGTCATGGGTTGTCTCCGTGAGAGGACGAGTTGAAATCGTCTTGCACGCTACCAGCGGGCGGGCGACGGGCAGAGGGTCGAGCCGGATCGCCGGCAATCGACGACGGGACACGTGTTCGCACCCTCGATGATGCCCTTGGGAAGGGCGCATCATCTGCCGATGGGACCTCCGTGCATGGAGAACCCGCACCCGGGCCATTCCTGACGGCGCTTCCCGACGCGGCCGTCCTGCTCCTCACCGACGGCACGATCCAATGGGGCAACGATGCGGCGACCGAACTCAGCGGCCTTCGCCTCGACGAGGCCGACGGCACGAACGTGCTCGACCTGCTGCACCCCGACGATCACGCCACCGTCTTCAATGCGTTCACCTCGGTCCAGGAGCACGATGGCGACGCCGGCGGGCTGATCGATGTGCGGATCCGCCACACCTCGGGTGCGTGGCGCCCGGTCGAACTCCGCGGCCGCATGGTCGGTGACCAGGTCCTCGTGATCCTGCGAGCGACCATCGATCGCCAACAGCTCGAACTCGGCCAGGGCGGCCACGAGCGGCTCCGGGCTCTGGTGCACCACGCCCATGCGATCCTCGTCTCGCTCGACCGAGACGGCCGGATCCGATCGTCGAACACCCACCTCACCCGCGTCCTCGGCCACGACGACCCCGACGTCAACGGCCTGCCGTTCGACGAGCTGCTCGCGCCCGACGATCGCGTCGCGTTCCGAGAGGCCCTCCGCTCGCCCGACGGCGCGGCGCGGCTCGACGCCCGTGCGCCCCACGTCGACGGCCACATCGTCCATCTCGACATCCATCTCACCGACCTGCGCGAGGACGAGATCCAGGACGGTTACACGCTGAGCGCGGCCGACATCACCGACCTGAAGACGACCCAGAAGGCGCTGCGGCACATGGCCGACCACGACGCCCTCACCGGCCTGCTCAACCGTCGGGCGTTGCTCGCCCGTCTCGACGACTTCGTCGGCGACGGCTTCCAGCACGAGATCGTGATCCTGTTCTGTGACCTCGACGGCTTCAAGACGATCAACGACCGCATCGGTCATGCCGCCGGCGACCAGGCGCTCGTCGAGGTGGCCCGCCGCATCGAACGCTGTGTCCGTCCCGGCGACCTCGTCGGCCGACTCGGCGGTGACGAGTTCGTCGTGGTCCTGCCCCGCATGGACGCCGATGACACCGACCGGATGCGGATCTCGATCCGCACCGCCCTGCGCGCGCCGATGCTGGTGGCCGACGAGGTCGTCGAGGTCGACGTCAGCATCGGAAGCGCCACGACGGGCGACTCCCCCACCGCAGCGCGACTGCTCGCCACCGCCGACGACGCGATGTACGCCGTGAAGAGGCGCCGGTCGAGCCACTGAACCTCACCTTTCGTACGCCTTCGACCGATTGAGGACCATGGCTGCGGTGACCCAACTCGACGCGTCCTGGGAGCGCCGGCTCCGGACCTACCCGACCCTCCTGCTCGTCGCGCTCGCCGCCGCATTCTGCTTCGTGATCCTCGCCGGAAGCGGCTCCTCGACCGCGAGTGGTCGCGTCGGCGGCGACTTCCCCGCGTTCTACAGCGCCGGTTCGATCGTGGCCGCGGGCGACGTCGATCGCCTCTACGACCCGTCGGTGCAGGCCGCCGCCCAGGTCGACCTCCTCGGCGACGAGGACGGCTTCATCATGTACCCCTACGCACCGCACGTGGCGGCCGGGTACGCGCCGCTCTCGGAGTTGCCGTACCGACTCGCCTACGTCTTGCACACGGCCCTGATGGTCGGGGCGCTCGTGGGCGCGCTGACCGCCGTTCGCCCGATGATCGGTGTGCTCGATCGCTGGTTCGGCCTTTCGCTTGCGGCCACGCTCACCGCGTATCCGGTCTTCGTCGGGGTCGGCGGCGGACAGAACACGGCCCTGTCGCTGCTGCTCATCGCCGGCGCATGGAGAAGCTGGCATGACGATCGAGATGGCGTCGCCGGCGTGCTGCTCGCAGTGCTCTTGTTCCGCCCTCAGTACGCCTTGCCGCTCCTCGGGCTCGCCCTCCTCGACCGCCGATGGCGCACACTCGCCACCGCTGCGGCCGGTGCCGGTGTCGTGTGGCTCGCGAACGCCGTGCTGGTCGGCGCGGGCTGGATCACGTTCTGGTATGACGGCGTGCAGCCGCTGTTGGAGGCCGACGCCCACGTCAACGCCAAGAACGAGATCGCCCCCATCGGGGTCATGGTCGCCCTCTTCGGCGAGTCGACCGTGCCGGTGGTGCTCGGCGGGATCATCTCGGCTGCGATCGTGCTCGGCCTGATGCATCTCTGGTGGCGGGCTCGACTCGACCTCACGGCCCGGATGGCGATCACGGTCGCCGCCCTGCCACTGCTCGGGCCCCACGCCATCTTCTACGACTCGGCGCTGCTCGCCTTCACCGTGTTGGTGCTGCTCGACCGGCGCCTGATCTCACCGACGGTCGCAGCGACGGTGTGGGGGCTCGGCCTCGTGCACCTCGGCCGTGACGTGCTCGACACGAGCCCGTTGGTGCTCGTGATCCTCGGCGTCCTCGCCCTTGCGGCCCGACGCCTCGGGGCCTTTGGTCAGCCGGTCGAGCGTTCCGATCGGGTGTTGCCGAGCCAGGACTCGTGGAGCGTCCGGTAGATGCCGGGCACCTCGACCAGTTGGTCGTGCGGGCCCATCTGCGCGACCCGACCCTTGTCGAACACGATGACGAGATCGGCTCGCTCCGCAGTCGACAGCCGGTGGGCGATCGAGATCATCGTGCGGCCGCCCGCGAGCCGGTCGAGCGCCGAGGCGAGCGCCTCTTCGGTCTCGGGGTCGACGGCCGAGGTGGCCTCGTCAAGCAGGAGCAGCCCGGGATCGGCGACCTGGGCGCGAGCCAGCGCCACCAACTGACGCTCCCCGACCGACAGGCGACCCCCTCGCTCGCCGACCACCGTGTCGAGCCCATCGGGAAGGGTCTCGACCCAGCTGCGGAGACCGAGCACGTCGATCGCCTGCTCGACCTCGGCGTCGGTCGTACCGTCGCGTCCGTAGGCGATGTTCTCTCGGATGCTGACATCGAAAAGGAAGCCGTCCTGGGGCACCATCCGGATGGCCGAACGACGGGCATCGGGATCGATGTCACGAAGGTCGAGACCACCAACGCGCACGACGCCCTCGGTCGGATCGGCGAGACGGGTCAGCAAACGAGCGCACGTGGTCTTGCCCGACCCGGTCTCGCCGACGACAGCCACGACCGACTCGGGCGGAATCGTGAGGGACACGTCGGTGAGCACCGGCGGGCCGGTGCGATAGGAGAAGCCGACACCCTCGAGCTCGACCGCGAGCGGGCCGGGCGACGGCGCGACACCGTCGACCGGCTCGGCCACGTCGACCGGCACGTCGAGCACCCGCAGGACCTTCCACCAGCCTGCGAGCGCGGTCTGGGTCTGGTCGAGCACCTCGCCGAGCTGCGCGATCGGCTGCAGGACCAGATTGACGAGGAAGAGGAAAGCGACGAGTTCACCGACACCGAGGCCGAGATCGTCGCGGTACCAGACGCCGATGCCCACCGCGACGGCGAGCGAGATGGACGACACGATGTCGACGACCGGCAGCATGCAGGCGAACCACACCTGGCTGCGCTGCTGCTGGGCGAACTGGCGCTCGATCGCGTCGTCGAGCCGGTCGCGAACCGGTTCGCCGTAGCCGTAGGCCCGGATCACCTGGGCACCGGTGACGGCCTCGGACACGTGGCCGAGGGTCTCGGCGACCCGGCTGCGGACCTTGCCGTACGACACGAACTGCGACCGCTGCACCCACCGCAGGAACGGCACCAGCGGGACGTGGATCACCAGCACCAACAGGGTGAGCTGCCACGAATACCACAGCATCACCGCGATGGTGCCGAGGATGATCGACGTGTCGATGATCCAGCTGATCAGGCCCCACTGGGTGAACCGGGCGAGGGTCTCGACGTCGGAGGTGACCCGGGCGACGAGCACGCCCCGACGGCTCTCGGTGTGGTCGGCGAGGCTCAGCCGGTGGATGTGTTCGAACACCCGCACGCGGAGGTTCATCAAGACCGTCTCGGCCATGTCGACGAGGCGGATCAGTGCGACCCGGCTGGCGGCGGCGACGATGAGCACCACGGCCAGCGCGGCCAGGCTGACGGTCCAGACGTAGGCGCCGTCGTAGCCGTCGTCGGACAGCACACCGTTGTCGAGCACGAGCTGCACGAGGATCGGCACGATCAGCCGACCGACGGCGGCGGTGAGCGCCATCACGACGGTGATGCCGAGGCCGGCTCGCAGCTCCGGCGAGACCCGGATGCCCCGCTTCATCACCGCGAACGCGCCGATCGAGGGGGTCTCGTCGTCGAGCAGAGTCGCGGCCTCGTCGAGGGCCGGCAGGTCGAGCGGTTCGCTCATCAGCCGTCCCCCTGTTCGTAGGCGGTGACGAGGCCCCGGTAGTCGTCGCGCGCCAGGAGTTCGTCGTGGGTGCCGGTGGCGACGACTCGGCCGTCGTCGAGATAGGCGACCGTGTCGGCCAGCAGGATGGTCGAGATGCGGTGGGCGACGACCAGCACCGTCATGTCGAGCTCGGATCGCAGCGCCTCGAGGATCTCGGCCTCCACCAACGGATCGACGGCGCTGGTGGCGTCGTCGAGGAGCAGGACCTGCGGTCGTCGGGCGAGCGCCCGGGCGAGAGCGACCCGCTGGCGCTGGCCGCCCGACAGGGTCGTACCTCGCTCACCGACGACGGTGACCTCGGCCTCGGCCAGGTCGGCGACGAAGCCGTCGGCCTGGGCGATCGCGAGCGTGCGATGCACCTCTTCGAGCCCGACGGCGCCGAGCGCCACGTTCTCGACGATGGTGTCGGTGAACAGGAACGACTCCTGGAAGGCGATGGCGACGGCTGCGGTCCAGTCGTCGACGGCGACGTCGCCGATGTCGACGCCGCCGATCGCGACGGATCCCTCCGTGCGGTCGAGCAGCCCAGCCACCGATTCGAGCAAGGTCGACTTACCGGAGCCGGTCGCACCGACGACCGCGGCGGTGGTGCCCGCGGCCACGTGGAGATCGACGCCCCGAAGGACATCGTGCTCGCCGTAGCGGACGACCAGATCGCGAACGGCGACGTCGACCGGCCCGGTCGGGATGGTGGTCGTCCCCGCTCGATCCTCGGTCGGCTCGGCCATGACCTTGTCGACGCGATCGAGCGCCACGACCGAGCGGGGCATCTCCTCCAGGAAGAAGCCGAACACCCGCAGCGGGGTGGCGAGCAGGCCGAACACAACGGCGGCGAGGACGAGATCGCCCGGGGTCGCGTCGCCCTGCGACACGAGCCTGCTGCCGATCAGCAACAACAACACGACGCCGATGTTGGGAAGCGCGTCGATGGTCGGCTCGAACATGGCCCGGATCCGGCCCACGACGAGTCGCTCTTCCCGGAGGGTCGCCGACGACCGGCGGAGCCGCTCGACCTCGGCGGACTCGCGACCGAGGGTCTTCACGACGAGCGCACCCTCGAAGCTCTCGTGGGCGACCGACGCGACCTCGCCGACGGCTTGCTGGGCGCGGGCCGACGGGGCTTCGACCCGCGACGTGTAGATCTGGCTCATCACCACGAGCAGGGGGAAGAGCACGATCCCGAGCAGGGCGACCACCGGATGGATGATGAAGAGGGTCACCACCGCGACGAGCACCAACGCGAGGACGCTGACCGAGAACGCCAGCGGTTTGAGCACCATGGTCGCCGTGGTGAGATCGATGTCGGCGTGGGCGAGCAGTTCACCGGTCGGACGCTCGCGGTGAAAGCGCAGCGGCACGTCGAGATAGTGGTTCACGAGGTCGCGCCGCCAGTCGCGCTGGGTGCTGTTCTCGGCGAGCGACAGATACCAGCGCCGCGTCATCACACCGAGGCCGCGGCCGACCGACACGACGACGATCAGCCCCATCACCACCCAGATGTCGGCTCGATCGACGGTGCCGTCCTCGAAGGCCGGGATCACGAGATCGTCGGTGGCCGCCCGAAGCACCCAGGCGCCGCCGATCGAGGCCGCGACGAACCCGAGCGCACCGACCATGGCGACGGTGTGCAGGAGCGGATACGCCCGCAACGACCGCCAGATGAGCCGAGATCCCCGCCGCCACATGTGTTCGGTGTTCGCGGCAGCACCCATCCGTTGCACCGTATCGGTAGGAGGGGACTCATCCCGCACCGAATTCGGCCGATGGGAGCCGACGTGGATCCCCAACGGAAGGCACACCAGTGAAGGGCGTCATCTTCAACGCATTCCAGGACGCGGTCGAGCGCGGATTCGGCCCCGACGGCTGGGACGACACGCTCGATCGAGCTGACGCCGGCGGCTCCTACACGTCGCTCGGCAACTACGACGATGCCGAGTTGGTGGCGATCGTCGGCGCGCTGCCGAGCGAGACCGGCGACAACGTGTCCGACCGGCTGCGCTGGATCGGCATCAACTGCGTCCCGTTCCTCGTCGAGGCGTTCCCCCAGTTCTTCGAGGGCATCACGCTGAAGGAGTTCCTGCCGGCATTGAACCACATGATCCACCCCGAGGTCCGGAAGCTGTATCCGGGCGCCACCCCGCCCGACTTCGACATCACCGAACTCGACGCGACCACGATGTCGCTCCGCTACGTCTCGGAGCGCAAGCTCTGCTTCCTCGCCGAGGGCTTCACGATGGGGGTCGCCTCCCACCTCGGACAGCCGATTCGCATCGATCAACCGATGTGCATGCACGAGGGCGATCCGTACTGCGAACTCCGGATCCGCATCGGACCATGACCTCGACGGAGCTCGACACCGACTCCGAAGCCCCACTCCTCGCCGAGATCGAACGGCTCCACCGTCGCCTCGACCGGGAACGCGCGGCCCGACGCGAAGCGGAACAGATCGCCGAGGCGGCGACCCGTTCCAGCATCGAGGACCCCCTGACCGGGCTCGCCAACCGCACCCTGCTCACCGCCAACCTCGACAACGAACTGGCCCGGGCGGCGCGCTACGCCCGTGACGTTGCGCTCTTCTATCTCGATCTCGACCGGTTCAAGCTCGTCAACGACACCTACGGTCACGAAGCCGGCGACGAGATCCTCGTCGGCGTCGCCGACGCCTTGCGGACG
>JBCBYI010000194.1:0-7636 GCA_039815945.1 Actinomycetota bacterium
CGATCACCGCCGGCTGGCCGATCCGCTGCATCAGTGCTCCGAGAAGCCGGGCCGAGACGAGGATCACCAGCAGTGCAACCCAGAAGACGAGGAGCTGGTGTTCGGTCGGGGGATTGAGGCTCACGGCACACTCCGGACTCGACGGGGACTCACGATGACACACCTACCGTAATGTGTGCATAAACACCGGTGTGTTGACGCTCCGGTCGATCCTCGCCCCCAGGCGGCGCGAGTCGGCCTGGACGCGGGACGGCCGCCCCGTTGGTGAGCGAGGCGGCCGTCTAGGGGGTGCGCCCGTGGTGAGCGGGCGGCTTTGGTGGTGGCTCGGGGAAGCCAGAAGGTGGGACTAGAAGTCCTCGTCGAAGGCGACGTCGCCCTCCACGCCGACCTGGTAGGCCGACACGGTGCGCTCGAAGAAGTTCGAGAGCTCCTGCACGTCCTGCAGCTCCATGAAGGCGAACGGGTTCGTGGCGTTGAAGCGCTTGGGCAGGCCGAGCTGGCTCAGACGCTGATCGGCGACGAACTCGAGGTAGGTGCGGGTGTCGGTGGTGGACATGCCGGGCACGCCCTCACCGAGGAGATCCTCGGCGAACTGGAACTCGGCGTCGACGGCTTCTTCGATCATCGTGGTGATCCGCTGGCCGAGGTCGGCGTCGAACAGGTGGGGCTCTTCGGCCCGCACCGTGTTGATGACCTCGAGTGCGAAGTTCATGTGCATCGACTCGTCACGGAACACCCAGTTGGTGCCGGCGGCGAGACCGTTGAGCAGGCCCTTGCTGCGCAGGAAGTACACGTAGGCGAAGGCGGCGAAGAAGAACAGACCCTCGATGCACGTGGCGAAGCAGATGAGGTTCATGAGGAACCGCTTGCGGTCCTCCTCGGTCTGCAGCGACCCGTCGGGCACGTCGCCCATCCACGTGAAGCAGAAGTCGGCCTTGGCCTTGATCGAGGGGATGTTCTCGATGGCGGCAAAGGCTTCGGCCCGCTCGTCGTGATCGGGGATGTAGTTGTCGAGCAGGTTCAAATAGAACTGGACGTGCAGCGCCTCTTCGTAGAGCTGACGGCTCAGGTACATCCGGGCTTCGGGAGCGTTGATGTGCTGGTACAGGTTGAGCACCAGGTTGTTGGCCACGATCGAGTCGCCAGTGGCGAAGAACGCCACGAGGCGGCTGATCAGGTGCTTCTCGGCCGGCATCAGCTTGCGATCGAGATCGGTCAGATCGTCGGAGAAGTCGATCTCCTCGACCGTCCAGGTGTTCTTGATCGCGTCCTTGTACATCTCGAAGAACTGCGGGTACCGCATCGGCCGCAGCGTCAGATCGAAGCCCGGATCGAGGATGTTGGTGTGCGCGCCGCGGTTCGCGGTGTGGCCGAGATTGTCGGTCTGGGGGACCGGCTCGGTGAAGGCCGACGCGGCGGCCAGGTTCGTGTGGTCTTCTGCCAGTGCCATCAGTCGCACGCCTCACATGCTTCGGGGTTCTCCAGCGAACAGGCGACCGCCTCTTCGTCGGTGAACGTCTTCTTCTCGGGAACGGGCTGGCCACCACCGGTGGGACCGCCGCTGCCACCGCCGTTGGTGGTGGTCTTGTTGATACGGGTCGCCGGACGAGAACGCAGGTAGTAGGTGGTCTTGAGACCGGCCTTCCAGGCGTACATGTACATCGACGAGAGCTTGCCGATGGTGGGCGACTCCATGAAGAGGTTGAGCGACTGGCTCTGGTCGATGAAGGCGCCACGGTCGGCGGCCATCTCGATCAGGCTCTTCATCGGGATCTCCCACGCCGTGCGGTAGACCGCCTTGAGGTCGTCGGGGATCCGAGCGATGTCTTGGATCGAGCCCTCGGACTTCTTCACCTCGGCGATCATCTCGGCGTCCCACAGACCACGCTTCTGGAGTTCCTTCACCAGGTGGCGGTTGATCTGCATGAACTCGCCCGAGAGGGTCTCGCGCTTGAACAGGTTGGAGACCTGGGGCTCGATGCACTCATAGCAACCGGCGATCGACGCGATCGTGGCGGTCGGGGCGATGGCGATCATGAGCGAGTTGCGCAGACCGTGCTGCTCGATGCGCTCACGCAGCGGACCCCAGCGCTCGCCGTCGGAGGGCTCGACGCCCCAGAGATCGAACTGGAGGTCGCCGGCGGCGGCGCGGGTCTCGGGGAAGGCTTCGTGGGCGCCGTTGGCCTCGGCGAGGTCGGTGGAGGCCCACAGGGCGTTGAAGTAGATCTCCTCGGAGATGCGACGGCTGACGTCGCGGGCGACGGGGCTGTCGAAGGGCACGCCGAGCTTGAAGAAGACGTCCTGCAGACCCATCAGGCCCAGGCCGACCGGACGCCAGCGGGCGTTGGAGACGCCGGCCTCGTCGGTCGGGTAGTAGTTGATGTCGATGACCCGGTCGAGGAACGGCACGACCTGGCGGACGACCTCGCCGAGGCGCTGGAAATCCATGCCGACGACGCCCTCGGACTCGACGACGAACTCGCCGAGGTTGACCGACCCGAGGTTGCACACTGCGGTCTCGGACTGCGAGGTGACCTCGAGGATCTCAGTGCAGAGGTTCGACAGGTGCACGACCCGGTCGCGAGCGTTCGAGCCAGGCGTCTCACTCGCTGTCCCCGTTCCGGGTCCAGTCTGGTTGCACTTCTCGTTGCTGGGATCCTTGAAGGTCATCCAGCCGTTGCCGGTCTCGGCCAGCGTCTTCATCATGCGCTGGTAGAGCTGACGAGCCGGGACCTGCCTCTCGAAGCGACCGTCGGCCTCAGCCTGCTCGTAGATCGAGCGGAACTCCTCACCGAAGGTGTCGATGAGCTCCGGGACCTTCTTCGGGTCGAAGAGGCTCCACTGCCAGTCCTTCTCGACCCGCTCCATGAAGAGGTCGGGGATCCAGTTGGCGAGGTTGATGTTGTGGGTGCGGCGGGCGTGGTCGCCGGTGTTGTCGCGCAGCTCGAGGAACTGGTCGATGTCGGCGTGCCAGCTCTCGAGGTAGACGCAGGCGGCGCCCTTACGGCGGCCGCCCTGGTTGACGGCGGCGACCGAGGCGTCGAGGGTCTTGAGCCACGGGACGATGCCGTTGCTGAGGCCGTTGGTGCCGACGATCAGGCTGTTCTTGGAACGGATGCGGTGCCAGGCGACGCCGATGCCACCGGCGAACTTCGAGAGGCGGGCGATGTCGGTGTAGCGCTTGTAGATGCCCTCGAGGGAGTCCTCGGGGGAGTCGAGGAGGTAGCAGCTCGACATCTGCGGGTGGGTGGTGCCCGAGTTGAACAGGGTGGGCGACGAGGGAAGGTAGGCCAGCGACGACATGAGGTCGTAGAACTTGATGGCCTCGTCGGCGTCGGTGGAGAGGCCACAGGCGACGCGCAAGAAGAAGTACTGCGGGGTCTCGATGACCATGCGGGTCTCGGGGTGGCGCAGCAGATAGCGGTCGTACACGGTGCGCAGACCGAAGAACTCGAAGTTCTTGTCGCGCTGGGAGTTGATCGCGGCGTTGAGTTCGGGGGCGTTGGTGGTGACGAACTCGAGCACCTCGTCACCGATCAGGCCGAGCTTGTGGCCGAGGGTGACCGACTCCGAGAACCAGGGGACGTTCTGGTTGCGGACTTCTTTGTCGACATAGGTCGCCAGCATGCGAGCGGCGAGCTTGGAGTAGTTGGGCTCTTCGACGATCAGGCCAGCCGCGGTGCGGATCGACAGCTCGTCGAGTTCCTGGGTGGTGGAGCCGTCGGCGAGGGCGGAGATGGTGCGGGTCGACACCACCATCGGATCGACGCCCATCAGGCCCTCCGAGGCCCGGGCAATGGCGTTGACGATCTTGTTGAGATCGACGGGTTCGAGCGAGCCGTTGCGCTTCTTGACCCGCATCGTCGTGGTCGGTTCGACCGTCGTGTCATTGTTGCCGACTGCGGACAGCCGGTCCTCCGTGATCGCCATGAGCGCCCCTCTGATTTCCGCGCCGAGATCACCAAGTCGGGCCGCAGAAGGCTCTCGGCATCACCTTCGTCCCGCCCCGGACATGCGCTGACCGGGTATGTGATTACACCCGCGTAATTACGCTTTCGTCAAGGGGGGCGACCAGGTTTCGGCGAAATCCCCATATTTCCAGGCCAAATCAGGTTTTTCCCCAAACTACGCACAGTGAGATTGCCGGTCGTTGGCGTGATCTGGGGGCTTTTCCACATCCTGTGTGTGATTTACGGACAACTTCAACATTGAAACGAAGGGCGCTAGATTGGGGTGATGACGTCCGAAACGCACGACGTGTCGCCCGCCGACACCGATGCCACCGAGGTGCCGTGGCTCAACGAGGCCGAACAGCTCGCTTGGCGGGGCTGGATCGATGCCAGTCGGCGGGTGCTGGCGGCCACCGACCGCCAACTCAAACGCGACGCCGGGCTCACCACCGACGACTACGAGGTGTTCGTGCGCCTCAGCGAGGCCGACGGCCATCGGCTGCGCATGTCCGACCTGGCGAGCTCGGTGACCAACTCGCCCAGCCGGCTCTCCCAGCGCATCGACCGGTTGAGCCGAGACGGCTTCGTCGCCCGGGCCCGGTGCGAGACCGACGCCCGGGTGTGGTGGGTCGAACTCACCGACACCGGCCGAGACAAGCTCGAGGCGACCGCGCCGGGTCACGTGGCCGCGGTGCGCGAGGCGTTCGTCGATCGATTGAGCCGCGATGAGATCGAGGTGCTCGCCATGGTGCTGCCTCGGCTCGCCACCTCGCTCGAGAACAGCGGAGCTCGGCTCAGAGGCTGATGATCTCGGCGTCGATGCCGATGCTGCGGCACTGCGCCGCGATCTCGTCGGTGTAGACCGGGTTCATCACGACGATCACGTCGGGGTCGAGATCCGGGAGGTCATCGGGTGACAGCACTCGATGGCCGCTCCCGGCGAGGTGATACCCCCACTTGCGGGGGTTGATGTCGACCGCGCCGGCGATCTCGTCGTCGAGGCCGAGGGTGGTCACGAAGGCGACCGCCTTGGAGCCGCCGCCCCAGAGCACGACCGTCTCGCCCGCGGCCTTCCACGCGCCGAAGCGGGCCCGCCACTCGGCGACGGAGGCGCGAGCCGCCTCGGCGAAGTCGTCGACGCGGGCGATGGTCTTGTCGAGATTGTTCTCGGCCGCCAGGCTCGCCTCGGTGGGTGCGTCGGTCGGCGAGGCGACGACCGTCAGGTACTGCTCGGCGTAGGTCGTCTCGAGGTCGACGAGGTCGAAGCGATTGCGGCGAAAGACCGTCGCGAGCGAACCGAGCGAGAAGTACGAACAGTGCTCGTAGTACACGTCCCAGAACGCGACATCGCCGAAGACGTAGTCGGCGTTCGGCACCTGGAAGAACACGGTGGCGTGATCGAGCACGGCACGGCGCACCGTCGCCACGAAGGCATCGGGCCGGTGGATGTGCTCGAGGGTCATCTTGCAGGCGACGAAGTCGCCGCCGTGGTCGCGGTAGGCCTCGGAGTAGAAGTCCGACACGAAGCTGATGCCGTCGGGCACCGGCTGAGGGCCGCGGGCGGGGTCGTGACTCGGGTCGTACCCGATGCCGCGGTTGTCGCCGCGCGCGCACAACAAGACGAGGAACTCGCCGTTGCCACAGCCGATCTCGACGACGTCACGGTCGCGGAGGTCGTAGCGCTCGATGAGTTCGTCGGCCAGGTTCTCGTGGAAGGCGTTGAAGGTGCCCGAGAACGACTGGGTCGGTTCGTAGCGCCCGGAGTACTCCGTCAGCGCGGGATCGAAGGAGGTGTTCGACACGAACCCGCAGTGGTCGCACACCCCGAGGCGGATGTCGCCGGTGGGGAACGCCTTGGCCTCCTCGGCCGTGTCGAGCAACAGTACGCTGTTGGTCGGTACACCGAGCGTCTCGTAGACGACGCGGAGTTCGCCCTGGTTACAGTTCGGGCACAGCACTGCTGTTCACTCCCTGGTCGGATGCGGTGACGATTCGGGGTCGGGGCACGGGCACGATGAAGCGACCACCTCGCTCGAGGTGATCGCGCTGCTGGCTCATGATCTCCTCCGCGAAGTTCCACGCCAGGATCACGACGTCGTCGGGCTGATCGTCGTCGAGTCGGGCCGGCTCGACAATCGGCAGATGGGCGCCGCCCATGTGGCGTCCGTGCTTGTAGGGGTTGGCGTCGATGACGTAGTCGAGGTCGTCGCGGGTGATGCCGCACCAGGCGATCATCGTGCACGCCTTGGCGGCGGCGCCGTACCCCACGACGCGGCGTCCTTCGGCGTTGGCGGCGTCGAGGATCTCGCGCATCTCGGTGGCGATGAGGTTGCACCGCGCGGCGAAGGCGCTGAAGAAGCCGACACCGTCGACGCCGCGCTCGACCTCCATGTCGAGCAGCGCCTGGACCCGTTCGCTTCGCTCGTCGGTCCGCTCGACGAACAGCCGCAGCGAGCCGCCGTGGATCGCGGTGCGCTCGACGTCGTTGAGGTGCAGGCCGTGCTGCTCGAACAACGGGATGAGTGCGGTGATCGAGAAGTAGCAGAGGTGCTGGTGGTAGATCGTGTCGAACTCGACGTGGTCGACCAGGTCGACGACGTACGGGGCTTCGATCACGGCGACGCCGTCGTCGGTGAGCAGGGTCGCGATGCCGGCGACGAAGCCGTTGAGGTCGGGGACGTGGGCGAGCACGTTGTTCGCACAGAACACGTCGGCTCGCTTGCCTTCGGCGACGAGACGCTCGGCGAGTTCGAGACCGAAGAAGTCGATCATCGTGTCGATGCCCTCGTCCCTCGCCGCCTGCGCGGGCGCCTCGGCCGGGTCGATGCCGAGCACCGGCACACCCGCGGCCATGAAGTGCCGCAGCAAGTAGCCGTCGTTGCTCGCCGCCTCGATCACGAGCGAGTCGGGGCCGAGGTCACACCGTTCGATCAGCGCCTCGGCGCTGGCCTGGAAGTGCTGCATGAGCGAGGGCGACACGGAGGAGAAGTACGGGTACTCGCTGAAGAAGAGCACTTCGGGATCGACCGTCTCACGGATCTGGATGAGCCCGCAGTTCGGGCACATCTCGAGGGTCAACGGCGCGCTCGGCTCGGGCCCCTGGAGCCGGTCCTCGGTCAGGAGCCGGTCGGCGAGCGGTGTCTGGCCGAAGGCGAGGATCTCCGTCATCGGCGTCGCGCCACAGGAGCGACAGGTCCGTTCGTCCACGTGGACGATGTCGTGGGTCATGCCGCTCGTCGAAGGTCGCCAGCGATGACGCCGTCCGCGAGCAGCATCTTGAGGTGGTCGATGCGCTTGTAGCGCGGCCCCTCGAAGTCGGCCGGGTCGATGCCGACCGCCCGGTACGACGCCAGGAGCTCGTCGATGCCCTTCTGCGCGGTCCACGTCGGCCGGTAGGTCGAGAGGACGTCGGCGATCTTGTCGCAGTTGACCCGGTACGTGCGGGTGTCGGGTCCGGCGCCCTCGGCGTACTCGACCCGACTGTCGGGCACGGTGGCGGCGACGAGTTCGGCCAGCTCGCTGATGCGGTAGTTCTCGGCGGTGCTGCCGACGTTGAACGCCTCGTTGTGGATCGCGTCGCGGGGTGCGTCGAGGGTCGCGACGAACGCCGCTGCCTTGTCCTCGTGGTGCACGATCGGGCGCCACGTCGTGCCGTCGGACTTCATGTACACCTCGCCGGTGGTGAA
>JBCBYI010000195.1:0-7596 GCA_039815945.1 Actinomycetota bacterium
CGGCGGAGCCGCCGGACACGAAGGTGTCGAGCAGACCTGCGGGCAGCCAGTCGCCGGCGTTGTCCCAGACCAGGCTCAGCAGGTTCTCTCCGACGAGGAAGTAGGCGACGCCGGCGGTGATGGCGGTCGAGGCGCTGCGGGCCACGACAGCGATGGCGGCACCGAAGAGTCCCCACAGCAGCGCCCCGATGGTGAGGTTGACGTAGGTGGCGAGGGTGGCGGGGGCCGACCAGGCGGCTGTGTCGACGTCGGTGCTGCCCGAGAGGGCCAGGCCGAGGATGCCGGCAACGATGGCTGCGGTGGTCACCGACGCGATGACCACGGTGGTCAGTGCGGCGAGCTTGCCGGCCAGGAACCGGAGCCGGTTGGGTTGGTACACGAGGAGCACACGGATCGTGCCGAGCTCGAAATCGCGCGCCACCGACAGAGCACTGAGGGCGAGAGCGATGATCCCGATCATCGACGACGCCAGGATCAGACCGCCGATGACGCCGTCGGGCTCGGCCAACAGCGATGACGCGTCGGTGACAGCGCCGGGAGCGGGGCGGTTCTGATCTTGTGGAGGCTCGACGCCGGTGAAGGCGAAGATCGTGACCAGCGCGATGAGGGACGACATGGCGATGGCGCCGGTGCGGGCGGTGGCGCGGAAGCGGAGGAGCTCGGACCGGAACGACGCAAGCACGGCGTTCTCCCCCTGGAGGTGGTGTCGGTTGCTGTTGGGAGTCATGCGGCGGTGTTGGTGAGTCGGAGGAAGACGTCTTCGAGGCCTTCGTGGTCTCGGTGCAGTTCGCGCAAGACGATGCCGGCGTCGGCGGCGAGCCGGTTGAGCGAGGCCGGTTCCTGGCAGCCGTGGACGACCAGTTCGTCGCCGTCGGGGACCGCTCGCACGCCGGCTACGGACAGGATCTGGGCGAGGCGGTCCAGCTCGTCGGAACGTTCAGGTGCGAGGCGGACGGTGTCGATGCTGTGGGCCATCAGCTCGTGGATGGGGCCGTCGAACACGAGTCGGCCGCGCTGGATGATCACCAGCCGGTCACACGCGGCTTGGATCTCTGCGAGCAGGTGGCTGGAGACCACGACGGTTCGGCCCTGGCGGCCGAGGCTGATCAGCAGGTCGCGTATCTCCACGATGCCAGCCGGGTCGAGGCCGTTGGTGGGCTCGTCGAGGACCAGCAGCTCCGGGTCGCGTAGCAGGGCCGCAGCGATCCCGAGGCGCTGCTTCATGCCGAGGCTGTAGTCGCCGAAGGGATCGCGTTCGCGGCCGGTGAGTCCGACAATGTGGAGGACCTCGGCGACGCGGCCGTCGCTGACGCCGGCCAGACGAGCAAGGCTGTGGAGGTTCCGTTCCCCGGACAGCTTCGGGTACATGGTTGGTGCCTCGATCAGCGCCCCGACGCGGGGCAGGAACGCCTCTGGGTCGGTGATCGGTTGGCCGAGCACGGTCGCGGTCCCCGAGGTGGGCGTGATGAGGCCGAGGAGCATGCGGATCGTGACGGACTTCCCGGCGCCGTTGGGTCCGAGCAGACCGACGACCCCACCGGTGGGGATGTCCACCGTGAGGTCATCGACAGCCGTGAGGGACCCGAACCGTTTGGTCAGGCCCGACATCGTGATCGCGTCTCCGGCAGATTCGTACGGCATGGGTCCAAGCATCTGGTCCGACCCTCAGGACCCGCTTGGTGAACCCTTTGGATTTCCTGAGGATCTCTGCCTCGCCCTCAGGAACTCGCCAGGCTCTATCCAGGTGAACCACGGACACAGCTGTCATGCTCGTGGGGTGGACCGCCCGCAGGTACTCGTCGTCGACGACGAGGAGAACATCCGCTTCCTCGTGACCTCGGCACTGTCGGTCCAAAACCTGGACGTCGCCGCCGTCAACAACGGCACCGACGCACTCCACCATCTGCGCACCGCACCGGTCGACGTGGTCGTACTCGACATCAATCTGCCCGACATCGACGGGTTCGAGATCCTGCGACGGCTTCGTGCCGACCGGTGGGCGGGATCAGTCCTGTTCCTCACCGCACGCGGCGCGACCGAGGACCGCGTCCGTGGCTTGACCAGCGGCGGTGACGACTACATCACCAAGCCGTTCGCACTGGAGGAGCTGGTGGCTCGGGTGCATGTGGCACTGCGACGCGCCGGCAGGCTCGACCAGCGGGAGCTGCGGGCCGGTGATGTGGTGCTCGACGAGGACGCCCACGAGGTGCGGGTGAGCGGTGTTTCCGTCCACCTCACTCCCACCGAGTTCAAGCTCCTGCGGCTGCTGTTGGCCAACGTGGGTCGTGTCGTGACCCGGTCACAGATCCTCGATCACGTGTGGGAGTACGACTTCGACGGCGAGTCGGCCATCGTGGAGACCTTCATCTCGGGACTACGCCGCAAGATCGACATCGGCGAGACGCCCCTCATTCACACGGTGCGAGGCGTCGGCTATTCGATGCGGGAACCCAGATGACCCTCCAGGCCCGGCTCGTCGTTGCCGCGGTCGCATGCCTGCTCGTCGTCATCGCTGCATTCTTCGGCGTTCAACAGCGACAGGAGCAGGTCCTGCTCGATCAGGCCGACGGCCAGCTGAGTCTCGTCGCAGATCGCGGCTCGGCCGTGGTTTCTGGGCTGGCGACAGCGGAGCCCGGGTCACCTGCCGACACCGGGGAGCTCTACATCGGCGCTCTCGTCAACGGTGCCCTGATCACCTCGGCTGCCCCCGCCTCCAACCCCGCGCTCGTGCCCGAGGTCGACGACATCCGGCGAGCTCCACGCAACGTGCCCATCACCGTCGGAACCTCCGACGGAGACATCGACATGCGCGTCATCGTCCAAGACACCGACAGCTTGGCGCTCGTCATCGGACAGTCCACCGAGCCCATCGACAGCGCGATCCAGAGCCTCCGAGTGTCCGCTCTCGTCGCCGTCGCCGCGATCGCTGCCTTCGCTGTCATCGTCGGTTCGTGGGTGAACCGACTCAGCATCCAGCCGATCCGGGCCGCGACCGACGTCGCCCGTGCTATCACGGCAGGGCGGCGCGACGAACGAGTTCCGCAGAATCCGGCCAACACCGAAGCCGCCACGCTCGGGTCGGCGATGAACCTGATGCTCGACACCAGTGCGGAGACCGAGGCTCGCATCCGTTCCTTCGTGGCCGACGCCTCCCACGAACTCCGCACGCCGCTGACCACCCTCATGGGCTATGCCGACCTCCACCGGCAAGGCCTCCTTACCTCCGACGCCGCGGTCGATGACGCCATGCGCCGCATCCGGGGTGAGGCCAAGCGCATGTCGAGCATCGTCGAGCACCTCTTCCTTCTCGCCAATCTCGACGAGGGAACGATCCCGATCGAGCCGGCAGTGGTGGCCGTCGGTCAGCTCCTCGCCGACGTTGCCGCCGATGCTCGAGTCGTTCAGCCCGACCGGGAGATCACCGTCGACGTCCCGGCGCCGATCGAGGTCGCGGCCGACCCCGAACGACTGCTCCAAGCGGTGTCGATCCTCGTCGCCAACGCCCTCACCCACACGCCCACTTCCGCGACGCTGTCCCTCGAAGCCGAGCCGGACCGCACTGGGGTCGCCATCCGGGCCACCGACAACGGGCCGGGTATCGCCGCCGAACACCTCGGCCGGCTCTTCGACCGCTTCTACCGGGTCGACAATGCACGCTCGCGCGGACAGGGGAGTGGTCTCGGTCTCGCTATCGCCCGCTCCATCGCCGAGGCTCAGGGCGGCACCCTCGAGGTCGAGTCGACCCCTGGCCACGGCTCGACCTTCACGCTCCGCGTCCCCGACGCTGACCCTGAGCACCGCGAGGCGTCGGGTTCTGCCTGGCCGGAGAACTCTCCCGGATCCTTGTCGCGTGAACCTCGTCGATGGCTCCGGTGATGAGTTGGCGGTCCGGCCGGCGTGCGATGGGCAGGCGACCCTCGCGCGTGCCGTCGTCGAGAGCGTTCACGACGGCTTCGGCTCGTTGCGTGCTCGACGCTTGCGACGCGAGCCCAGCCGGCGCCTGCGGTACGTTGCCTCCGCCGTCGGACGGAAGAGGAGCATCGTGATCAACCTAACTCCTGGCGGGGAACAGCTCGAGGTGTGGCGCTCCGCCGCGTCCGCGATGCCGCAGGCGCGGGTCGGCGCATTGCTTCCGGACTTCCGGGAACTCGTCGGCGACGCATTTCCCGGGCTTGCCGCGGCCGTCGGGGACGAAGATCTGGTCAAACACTGCCTGGGCCCGACCTTCGGCGCGTACCAGTCCGTGGAAGGCAGGGTGCGAGCGCTGACCACCGCCGACTTCTTCGACCTGGAGCACGGTCGTGCCCTCTACTTCAGCCTGTCCGCCATCCACTCGAGCCTGAGAGGACGTGGTCTCTACGAACAGATGTTGCTGCTGCGCATCGCCATCGGTCGCTCGCTGGGGTGCGAGTGGTGGGCGACGAGGACACAGAGCCCGATCGTGGCGCACAGCTTCGAGCGGTACGGCTGCTACCCCTGGCTCGACGACGAGCTCACTCCTGTCGTCGCGACCGAGGTGGCGAACGTTCTGTACGAGCAGTTCAGTGCCCTCGGGCGCCGGGAGGGCGAGATGTTCAACCCGACCACGGGCGTCTTGCACGATGCGTACCCGACCGGTCCGTACCAGGAGGTCCCCGCGGTCGACAACGTCCGGGTCCAGAGCCAATTCGACGCTCACCTCGAGAGCAGCACGGGTGATGCACTCCTGCTCGTGGGCAGGCTCGACGCCATGGCCGATCGGCTCGCCCCCCGATGCGATGCCCGTTTCGGCCTGCCGTTCGATCGACTCTGCGAGCTGCTCAGTGACCTGTGAGCGTCGGAGTGCCGCTGCTTGAGACACCGGCCGGAGCCGGCTGTGCGTGAAGCGCCGCGTCGGGTGATCTTGGGGGTACCTCAGGCCGGGGGCGCGCTGGTTCCGGCGCTGTCGGCGGTCGGAGCCGATGCGGCTGCGACCTCCCAGGTCCAGTGATGACCGTCGGCCGAGATTTCGATCGACCATCGGAGCACCTGGCCGCGGTGGACCGCCATCGGTTCCTGGATCGGCATGAAGCCGTGGCCCCAGCTCGACTCGGTTCGGGGCGGCGAGTTGTCGACCGTGATGCCGGCGGCGAGCAGCGAGTCGAACCAGCAGGCGAGACCGTGGATGGTGCCGTCGTGGGTCACCTCCAGCGTGCCCGAGGCGGCGAGGGCGTCGCCGTCACCGGCTGCGAGGTCGACATCGAGCGCGGGTTCCGGCTGTCCGAGGAGATGATCGGGCACGACCCGGGTGAACCAAAGGCTGTGTGCTGCTCGCCGGAGGGCCGGGCCGAGGTCGTAGGGGAGTCCGGTGTCGAGCCAGTCGGTGATGAGCGCATGGTCATCGGTCATGTGAACGGGAGCGACCCAGAACCGCAGCCGCGAGGGGATCACGGCCGCGCCCGGCCTCAGCAGCCGCGCCCGCGCGTCGGCGGCCCAGGCGACGATGCCTTCGTCGAGGCCGGCGCTCCCGATCGTCTCGGTGATCAAGACGTCGGCCGGTTCGGGGAGGTCGACGTCGATCGACCAGCCTTCGATGAACTCGATCTTTTCGTCGAAGCCGTTGGCGACGGCGAGTTCACGGGCGACCTCGAGGATCGGCGCACCCTCGATTGCGTAGACGCGTCGGGCGCCCGCCTCGCACGCCATGAACGACAAGATCCCGGTGCCGCAGCCGATGTCGACCACCACGTCTCCGGGGGCGACGGCGGCGTCGATCGCTCGGCGGAAGGCATCGAGTCGATGGGTGTCGAGCAACATGCTCAGGTGGTAATCGAGGACCTGGGCGTGCGAGCTGTCGCGCTGCCAGATGGGAGTCTCGGGCAACGGCGCCATGCGCCGACGCTACCCGCCCGGAGCGACGGGCTGGGATCCATGACCGGGGGTGGGAGGGTTCCGTGGTCCGACGACCTAATGTTGAGGGTGTCGGGTGGAGCCTCCTCCCGATGGCGGGTCGAGCCGTGGCGCAGCTCAGGCACCCCAATCCCCCTATTCCCCCCACAGATCGATGTCGCCGAGACGAGCCGGCCGATTGGCCGGCCGCACGAGAACTCAATGCGGGCCCGACACGTCGTCCGGCCCGACGAGGAAGGAAACACCATGCAAGGAACCGTGAAGTTCTTCAACAACGAGAAGGGCTTCGGCTTCATCTCCCGCGAGGGCGCCGATGACGTCTTCGTGCACTTCTCCAACATCGCCGGCGACGGCTTCAAGACGCTTGAGGAGGGCCAGACCGTCGAGTTCGAGATCGGCCCGGGCCGCAAGGGCGACGAAGCCCTCGACGTTCGCGTCGTCTGATCACGAACTGATCCTCGGTCCCGCCGAGGGTCACTGTTCTCCAAGGTACGAACCCCGGGCTCCGGCCCGGGGCTCGTCGGTTTTCGCCTCAGAGCACGTCGGCGTCGCGGGCGGCCTGCACTGCTGCTCTGCGATCCGACACGGCGAGTTTGCGAAAGATCGCCCGGCAGTGCGTCTTCACCGTGTTGAGCGACACGAAGAGCTCAGTTGCGATCTCTCGCTGTGACATCGGTGAGGGCAGGTAGCGAAGCACGGCGAGCTCGCGATCGGTGAGTTCCTCCACCAGGCCAGATGACGGCGTAGGCCGGACCGCCTGACCGTGCCGCGAGGTCACTCGCGCCACCAGCCGGCCGGCGATGCCAGGGTCCGAACAGGCGTCAACGACTCGTTGGGCTTCGGCGAGCAGCGCTGGGGCGCCGGCATCGCCGTGCTCCAGGCCGACGTCGGCGACGAGCGCGAATGCGTAGGCCGACGCGAACGGCTCTGGCGCGATCCGGGCGAGCTCGACGGCTCGCGTCGAGGCTGCCGCCCGGAGCGCCGGGTCCGACGTCGTGCTGGCGATGACGGCATGAGCGACCGAGAGCTGCGGCACGCCGGGGATGCCCCGCTCGGCGGCGAGGTCCAGGCCGGCGCGTGCATGACGAGCGGCCTCGAGCGGATCGGCCGATTCCAACGCGACCACCGCGGCGAACCCGGGCGCCACCGACGCGGAGTAGTCGGAGGGTTCGCTCGCCCCGAACTCCCGCGCCACGGCGATGAAGCGGGCCGCCTGTTCGAACCGTCCCGCCCAGGTGTGGACGGCCGACAGACCGATGGCCTGCGTCGACTCCGTCGGTTCGGTCATGGTGGCGCCGATCGTCGACGCGGTGGCGAGATCACCCTCGGCCAGGTTGACCATGATCCCGAGTGCAGAGATGAGGTTGGCGGCGCTTCCATCGCTGTGGCGTACGGCGGCGTCATAGGAGCGACGCGCGGCGGCGAACCGCCCGGTACTGAGATTGATCCACCCCTCCGTGGCGGCGGTCGGGGCATGCCGTTCGGGAAGGTCGCCGAGGCGTCCCAGCAGATCCCGCACCGTCGTGACCTGACCCTCGTTGATGAGTTCGGTGGCGTGGATGGC
The DNA here is from genome assembly GCA_039815945.1 of Actinomycetota bacterium. Classification (GTDB taxonomy): domain Bacteria; phylum Actinomycetota; class Acidimicrobiia; order Acidimicrobiales; family Aldehydirespiratoraceae; genus UBA11606. The sequence goes on from JBCBYI010000195.1 coordinate 7,433, forward strand.
GATGAGGTCGCCTGCCGTGACGAGATCGCCACCGTGGATGAAGTGATCGATCGAGCGGTAGGTGTCGCCCCGGTCCTGATGCCAACGAGCCGCGGCGAGATGGAGGTCGGGGATGCGCTCGGGGATCTCGCGCTCGGCCTCGAGGAGGAGCAGATCGCGCAGCA
>JBCBYI010000196.1:0-7548 GCA_039815945.1 Actinomycetota bacterium
CACCGAGTACTCGATGCTGGACGGCGCGTCGCGCCTCGACGAGGCGATCGCCGCTGCGGCGGCCGACGGCCAGCCCGCCATGGCGATCACCGACCACGGCAACATGTACGGGGTGCTCGACTTCTATCGGGGCTGCAAGGACCAGGGCGTCAACCCGATCATCGGCACCGAGATCTATCTCGCCCACGAGAGCCGCCACGAACGCCCGAGCCGTCGAGGCAAGGCCGACGACTCCGGCGGCGACACCGGCGGCGGCAAGAAGCTCTACTACCACGCCATCCTCATGGCCGAGAACAACGTCGGGTACCAAAACCTGATCCAGCTCTCGTCCAAGGCCTACATGGAGGGCTACCACTACAAGCCCCGCGCCGACTGGGAGCTGATGGAGCAGTACGCCGAGGGCATTATCGCCACCTCGGGCTGTCTCGGCGGTCACGTGCTGCAGTCGCTCATGCAGGGCCAAGGGGACGCGGCGCTGCAGCACGCGGCCCGGTTCCAGGACATCTTCGGACGCGACAACTTCTTCATCGAGCTGCAGGATCAGGGCATCCCCGAGCAGCGCACCACCAACCCGCAGCTGCTCGAGATCGCCCGCAAGATCAAGGCGCCGATCCTCGCCACCAACGACTCCCACTACACCCACCAGCACGACGCCGAAGCCCACGACGCCCTGCTGTGCGTGCAGACCGGCTCGCTGCTGTCCGACACCGACCGGTTCAAGTTCCACGGCGACGGGCACTACATCAAGACCGCCGGCGAGATGCGTCGACTGTTCGCCGAGGTCCCCGAGGCGTGTGACAACACGCTGTGGATCGCCGAGCGCTGCGACGTCGAGATCGAGTTCGGCAAGCCGCAGCTGCCGGAGTTCCCGCTCCCGGAGGGGTTCGAGACCGACACCGAGTATCTGCGCCACCTCACCTATGAGGGGGCGTACCGACGCTGGGGTCAGAACCTCGACAAGGAGATCGTCGATCGGCTCGACTACGAGCTCGGCGTGATCGACAACATGGGGTTCTCGGCGTACTTCGTCATCACGTGGGATCTCATCCGCTACGCCCGCGACAACGACATCCGGGTCGGCCCGGGTCGTGGTTCGGCCGCCGGCTGCGCGGTGGCGTACACGCTCTGGATCACCGATCTCGATCCGATCAAGTACGACCTGCTGTTCGAGCGCTTCCTCAACCCGTCGCGCGTGTCGATGCCCGACATCGACATGGATTTCGACACCCGCTACCGCGACAACATGATCCGCTACGCGGCCGATATGTACGGCCGTGACTGTGTCGCCCAGATCGTCACCTTCAGCCAGATCAAGGCGCGAGCGGCCGTGCGAGACGCCGCTCGTGTGCTCGGTTACCCGTACTCGGTCGGCGACAAGGTCGCCAAGGCGATGCCGCCGCTGATCATGGGTCGCGACACGCCGCTCAAGTACTGCTTCGAGGAGCACCCCAAGTACATCGACGGCTACAAGTCGGCCGGCGAGCTGCGCGACATGGTCAACACCGACGCCGACGTCGCCCGGGTGGTCGACGTCGCCAAGGGCCTCGAGGGTCTGCGTCGCCAGGACGGCATCCACGCCGCCGCGGTGGTGATCACCAACGATCCGCTCACCGAGTACCTGCCGATCCAGCGCAAGCCGGAATCGGGCAAGCCGATCGAGGAAGCCCCCGTCGTCACCCAGTACGAGATGCACGGGGTCGAGGATCTCGGCCTGCTCAAGATGGACTTCCTGGGCCTGCGAAACCTCGACGTCATCTCCGACTGTCTCGCCCTGATCGAGGACAAGAAGGGCATCGATCTCGACATCGACGCCGTCGTGCTCGACGATCAGCCCACCTTCGAGCTGCTCAAGCGGGGCGACACGATCGGCGTGTTCCAGCTGGAATCCGCGCCGATGCGGGCGCTGATCCGTTCGCTCGCCCCCGACTCCTTCGACGACGTCGCCGCGCTCGTCGCCCTCTATCGGCCCGGGCCGATGGCGGCGAACATGCACAACGACTACGCCGACCGCAAGAACGGCCGCAAGCCGGTCGAGTTCATCCATCCCGACGCCGAGGAGCTGCTCGGCGACACCTACGGCCTGATGATCTATCAGGAGAGCGTCATGCGAATGGCGCAGAAGTTCGCGGGCTACTCGCTCGCCGAAGCGGACTCCCTCCGCAAGGCGATGGGCAAGAAGATCCGCGAGGCGATGGAGAAGGAGCGCCAGAAGTTCACCGACGGCGTCGTGGCCAACGGCTACGACCATGCGCTCGCGGTCGAGATGTTCGACATCATCGCCCAGTTCGCCGACTACGCGTTCAACAAGTCGCACTCCTACGGCTACGGCTACGTGGCGTACCAGATCGCCTACCTCAAGGCGAACCATCCGGTCGAGTACCTGTCGGCGCTGCTCACCTCGGTCAAGACCAAGCTCGAGTCGGCGGCGGTCTACCTCAACGAGTGCCGGCTCATGGGCATCCAGGTCGAGGTGCCCGACATCAACCGTTCGGAGATGGACTTCACGCCGGTGCCCAACGCGGCGTGGGACGGCGGCCCCTACGCCGAGGGCAGCGACCCGAAGGGCGCCACGCCCGGAAACATCATCTTCGGCCTGTCGGCGATCCGAAACGTGGGCGAGGGCATCGTCGAGAAGATCCTCGCGGCTCGCGACGAGGGCGGTCCGTTCGAGTCGTTCGTCGACTTCGTCGAGCGGGTCGAGATCGAGGCGCTCAACAAGCGCACGATCGAGTCGCTGATCAAGGGCGGCGCCTTCGACTGCCTCGGCCACCCCCGCAAGGGCCTGCTGCAGGTCTACGAGCAGATCATCGACCTCACCGTCCAGCGCCGCAAGGAACACGACATGGGCGTCATGTCGCTGTTCGGCGAGATCGACGACGGACCGACCTTCGACGAGCGGCCCTCGATCCCCGACGTCGAGTTCGACAAGATGCCGCGTCTCGCCAACGAAAAGGAGATGCTCGGCCTCTACATCTCCGATCATCCGCTGCTCGGTTTCGAGGCGCAGGTGCGCCGCAAAGCCGACACCGGTGTCGCCGGGCTGGCCGACACCCCCGACGGCGCGATCGTGAAGGTCGGCGGGGTGATCACCAACCTGCAGCGCAAGTGGACTCGCAAGGGCGACCTCATGGCGGTGTTCGAGCTCGAAGATCTCGAGGGCTCGGTCGAGGTCATGGTGTTCCCCCGCACGATGCAGGAGCACGGCCCCAAGCTCCAAGACGACGCGATCGTCTTGATCCGGGGTCGCACCGAGAACGACGGCGACCTGCCGAAGATGTTCGCCCAGGACATCGAGATCGTCGAAGACCTCAGCGACAACGCCCCGGTCCGGCTTCGCCTGTCAGCGGAGAACCAGAAGCCCGAACGCATCGACGAGCTGAAGCTGATCCTGAGCGCCCACCCCGGCGACGCCCCCGTCGAGCTGCACCTCTCCGAACGGCAGGTGTTGCGGCTGCCCGACGACTTCGCGGTCAACAGCGCGAACGGGGTGGTGGCCGAGCTGCGGGTAGCGTTCGGCCCGGATGCGATCCTCGTCTGACGTCCGCACCTGGCTGAGCAGCAACCGCAGCGACGTCGCCGTCGGTACCGGCCTCCTCGTCGTTGCCTGGTGGGCCGCGTTCTGGCGCATCGACGTCGCCACCGTGCTCGTCGACGAACCCGTCTACTCACGGGCGGGGGAGTTCTGGATCCAGGGCGACTTCGAGCGCAACGCCGAGCACCCGCCGCTCGGCAAGTTCGCGTTCGGTCTGGCCCAGCAGGTCTTCGGCAACGGCATCGACACGTCGCGGCTGGTGTCGGGTTTCGCGTTCGTCCTCACGACCGTTGTCGTCTGGCGGCTCGGCATCGAGCTCTTCTCGCGTTCGGCCGGCATCGTGGCTGCGATCGCATGGATCGCCCTGCCGAAGTCGGTGGGATCCAACGAGGTCGGCACCAACGGCGACCGCCTCGAACGTTTCGCCATGCTCGAGCCGTTGGTCACCCTCTGGATGGCGGTGGCGCTGTGGTTCGGGTGGCGGCTGACCCGCCACGACGCCCGTACCCGCGACGCCGTGGGCCTCGGCGTGGCCGTCGGACTCGCCGCCGCCACCAAGCTGATCGGTCCCGTCGTCGCGGTGTCGATCGCCGGCTTCTTGTTGCTCACCGTCGGATGGCACCTCCTGCGGCCGTTGATGATCGCCGGTGTGACCTCGATGGTCACGTTCGGTATCACGTACCTGCCACTCGGCACCGACGCCGTGCAGGTCCTGCGCGACATGGTCAGTATCAACCGGCAGCACGCCGAGGCCGGGCATCAGGTCTTCGTCAACGGCGAAACCACCCGCTTTCCGCCCTGGTACACCGAGCTCTGGTACCACTACGACGCCGAGGGGCTTCTCGCTACCCTCGCCCTGGTCGCAGCGTTCGTGGTGATGTGGCGTCGGCCTCAGTACCGCCATGCCGCGCTGTACGTCACTGCGTTCGTGGCCGTGGTGTATCTGGTCCTGTCGGTCTCCACCGTCGAGCTGCGCCACTACCGCTACGTCGCGTGGCCCGGATTCGCGCTGGTGATCGGGGCGGCTGTGTCGACCATCGATCGAGAGCGGGTTCGCCACACGGTCGGCGTCGCCGTGATCGCCGCCGTGTTCGCGGTCATCGGGGTGTCGTCGATGGTCGACCTCGCCCGGATCGAGCCGACCGACTACGCCGCGCTCGAACGGGAGCTGACCGATCGGGGCTACGACCGCGGCGACGAGCAACTCGTCGGGGTCTTCGGGCCGATGGGCACGGTGCAGCAGTACCTGCGGGGCTGGCAGTTGCGCAACGGTGCCACCCCGGTCGATGCGTCGGTGCACCAGATCGTGCTGGTCGACGTCACCTACACGGTGCGGTTCCCGGATCCGGAGATCCTCGAACCCATCGAGGTCGTCGAATTGGGGCGGCTCGACGCCTATCTGCTTGCTCCACCGGGCTGATCGACAACGAAGCGTCATCCCCAGGTTGCGAATCGCGCGATCGCCCTGAAAACTAGATGGACCGTATCTGGGCGAGTGAGTGGGGTTCCATCGCATGGCAATCGAGGTCGACACCAAGGACTGCACCGCGTTGAGCGACGCGGAATTCGCCGAGATGGCGGATCTGTGCGCTGATTCCAACAATGCGTTCGAGGTGGGGATGCTCTCCAAGCAGGCCGAGGCCTGGGTGCTGTGCACCGTCGCGAGCGAGGGCGGCAAGATCCGCGGCTTCTCGTTCTGCACCCTGGAGCGCATCGGTGGTACCCCGAGCGTGCTCGTCGGCGCCGCCCATGTGTGCCGCAACACCAAGCGCGACACCGTGCTGCGGGCGATCGTCACCGATCAGCTGCGCCGGGCCGTGCTCGCCTTCCCCGACGAGGACGTGCTCGTCGGCGCCCAGATGAACCACCCCGGCGCGTTCGAGGCGTACAAGAGCCTCACCGACATCGTCCCGCGGCCCGAGCACAAGGCCTCCGGCGAGGAGCGCGCGTGGGGTCGTCGCCTGGCCAAGCGCTTCGGCATCGGTGCCTCCAAGTACGAAGACCGGGCGTTCACCGTGCGCGGCGACGGCAGCCAGGCCGTCGTGCTCGACCACGAGAGCTCCAAGCCCGACAAGGTCGAAGCCGCCGTCATCGCCCAGTTCGCCGAGCTCGACATCGACAACGGCGACACCCTGATCGCCTTCGGTTGGGCGATGGCCGAGGATCTCGAGAAGCTCCTCTGATCCCCGTCCCGGGATCTCGATCGTGAGCGAGTTCGGCCGCCTCGTCCGGGGGCGTCGGATGACGCGCTCGTACACGGCTGATCCGGTCGATCCGGCCGTCGTCGACGAAATCCTCGATCTGGCCCGCCGGGGCCCGTCGGCGGGCAAGACCGACTCGTTGCACTTCCTGGTGCTCGAGGGCGGCGATGTCGCCCGCTACTGGGACACCACACTGCCCGACGACAAGCGGCCGACGTTCCCGTGGCCCCAGCTCCTCGACGCGCCGGTGCTGATCGTGCCGTGGGTCGAGCCGGGGGCGTATGTGCGCCGCTACGGCGAGGCCGACAAGGCCCGCACCGGGCTCGGCGAGGGCGAGGACGCCTGGTCGGTGCCGTACTGGTGGGTCGACGGGGGAGCGGCGGCGATGACGGTGCTGCTCGCCGCCGCCGACGCCGGCCTCGGTGCCCTGCTGTTCGGTCTGTTCGAGCACGAGGATGCGGTCCGCACCGAGTTCGCGGTGCCCGACGGGTTCCGGGCGGTCGGCGCGATCTCGCTCGGCCACCCGGCACCGGACCGTCCCTCGATGTCGGCCGGTCGTTCCCGGGCCCCGTTCGGCGACATCGTCCACCGCGGCACGTGGTGACCACCGCGGCACGTCGTGACCACCACGGGGGCGCGAACTACCGTGGGGTCGTTCGCGACCCACGGAGTGAGATGACCGTCAAGCAGGTCCCCCTCGTCGACTATCTGCACATCGGCGCCCGGCCGTATCTCAAGGCCAAGGAGTGCACCTCGTGCGGCGCCCGGTTCTTCGACCGGCGCATCGCGTGCGGCAACTGCGGGTCTCAGGAGTTCAAGAACGCTCGGGTCCGCAACCGCGGCGTGGTCACCTCGTTCACCATCGTCCACCGCGCCGCTCCCGGCATCCCGGCGCCGTACGTGTCGGCGATCATCGAGACCGAGGACGGCACGAGCGTGCGGTCCAACGTCGTCAACTGCGAACCCGACCCTGAGCATGTGTCGCTCGGGATGAAGGTCAAGCTCACCACCTATTCGATCGGCACCGACGACGAGGGCACCGAGGCCATCGCGTTCGGCTACGAGCCCGCCTGAGGAGGCAGCACCATGGCAGCCAAGACGAAGTCGAAGAAGTCGGCCGACAAGAAGTCCGACAAGGTCAAGGCCAAAGCCGGCAAGGACACGGCCGGCAAGGGCAAGAAGAAGTCGAAGAAGTCCGGTCCCGTCATCGACGACGACTCGGTGTGGGTGGTCGGTACCCACATGACGAAGTTCGGTCGCTACCCCGATCAAGACGCCGTCGACCTCGCCTCCACGAGCGCCATCGCCGCGCTGCAGGACGGCGGGGTCACCATCCACGACATGGACGTGTTCGCCGCCGGCACGCTGTTCCAGGCGTCGTCGGGCATGGCCCAGCAGGTCCAGAAGCAGATCGGCCAAACCGGCATCCCCGCCTACAACGTGTCGAACGCGTGCGCCACGGGCGCCACCGCGCTGCGCACGGTGATGTTGTCGATCAAGGCCGGCGAGGCCGACATGGGCCTCGCCGTCGGTGTGGAGCAGATGGGCAAGATGGGCCTGCTCGGCGGCGCTGGATCGAAGAAGGAAGCCAACGTGTTCGAGCCCAGCGGCCGCTACGGCGCCGTCACCGGCACCGACGGCTACATCGGCACCGCCGGCATGCCCGGCGTGTTCGCCCAGGCGGGCATGGGGTACGCCTACGAGAACGACGGCGTCGGCTTCGAGCAGTTCGCCAAGGTCGCCTACAAGAACCACCTCCACTCGACGCTCAACCCGCTGGCGCAGTACCAGAAGGAGTTCAGCCTCGACGAGATC
>JBCBYI010000197.1:0-7531 GCA_039815945.1 Actinomycetota bacterium
CGCCTTCGTTGCGATCTCGTCGCTGTCCGACACCACGGACGTCGCGGTCGACGAAGCTCGCGCCACCCTCGCCGACGACGTGGTCGGAGCCCGCGTCGCCGACACGTCCGAGCAGGTCGCTCGCGAGATCGCCGTCTATCTCGACGAGCGCATCGCCGACGCTCGGGCGATGGCACGAGCGCCGCTCGTCATCGATGCGGCGATCGACGCCGGCATCGACTCGTTCGTGACCGGCTGGTACACCGACGACATCGAGGTCAACGAGGCCCGCTTCGCAGAATCGCTTCGTCACAGCCGTCCAGAAGCGGCCCGCGAACTCAACCTGGCGTTGAACAACTCACCGGGCTTCCTCGAGGTCTCGTTCACCGACGAGTACGGGTTCACCGTCGACTACACCCGCAACCGACCGACCGAGACCGACTGGGTGCAGTCCGACGAAGTCTGGTGGATCGAGGCCTTCGAGACCGGCTTCCACGTCGCCAGTCCCCACTTCGACGAGACCGCCGGCGAGCACGCCGTCGACTTCGCCGTGCGGATCGAGGACTCGGGTCGCCGGCCGGTGGGCGTGCTCAAGGCCACCCTTGCGATCGATGTCGTCGAGAGCATCGTCGATGGTTTCACCGGCGACGACTTCGAGGTGACCGTCGTCGAGCAGCTCGGTCGCTACCTGGCCGAGACCGCAACCGACCACAGCGCCGACCGGGTGCTCGTCGACAGCGTCAACGCCGCCGAAACCGGCAACGCATCCGTGCTGGAAGGGCTGTCCCCTGACGGTCCCACGCTCCACCCCGACGGCTACTCGATCAACGACGACGTCGTCGCCGGCTTCGCTCACACCGACACCCCGCTCGCCTCGCTCGAGGAACTCGCGGCCGACGACCTCGCCGCACTCGACTGGCTGGTCGTGGTCGAGCAGCCGAGCGAAACCGCCTTCGCAGCCCTCACTCCGCTCGACGGCTTGCGTACCGACGTGGCCGACACCTCCTCCGGACTCGGCCTGCTCATCGTGTTGATCACCGTCGTCGGTGTCGCCGCTGCCGGTCTGTTCTCGTGGGTGTTCGCCCGTCGGATCACGGCACCGATCGAGGCCCTTCGAGACGCCGCCGTTGCGACCGCCGAACACCGGTTGCCCGGCGTGGTAGCCCAGATCGACGAGTTGGGTCCCGACGACGACCTGCCCGAGCTCGAACCGGTCGTGGTCACCACCGGCGACGAGGTGGAGGACTTGGCGTCGTCGTTCAACGCCGTGCAGCAAACCGCAGCGGCGCTCGCGGCCGAGCAGGCTCGGCTCCGTCGGCGCAACGTGGCGACCACGTTCGTCAACCTCGGCCGCCGCAACCAGTCGTTGCTCGCCCGCCAGCTCGAGCACATCAACACGATGGAGAACTCCGAGACCGACTCCGACACGTTGCGCCGGCTCTTCCAGCTCGACCATCTCGCCACCCGAATGCGCCGCAACGCGGAGTCGCTGCTCGTGCTCGCCGGCGAGGAGACGCCGCGTCGCTTCCGTAAGCCCGTGAGTGTCCACCAGCTCTTGCAGGCCGCGGGCGGCGAGATCGAAGACTTCTCCCGCATCGAGATCCTGGGACTCGACGATGCCGGCGTCGAGGGTTCCGTGGCGTCGGACGTTGCGCATCTCCTGGCCGAGTTGCTCGAGAACGCCGGCCATTTCGCTCCGCCCGGGACCCCGATCCAGGTGCTCGGCCGCTCGACCGCTCACGGATACGTCCTGTCGGTCACCGACCACGGCATCGGCATGGAAGCCTCGGAGTTCGCAGCGGCGAACGCCCGCCTCGAGGACCCGGCCGAGTTCGACCGTGCCCCGTCGGCCTACCTCGGCCTGTTCGTGGTCGGCCACCTCGCGCGCAAGCACGGACTCAAGGTGAAGCTCGGTCCGTCGATGCAGGGCGGCGTCACCGCACAGATCGGGCTGCCCCGATCGGTGCTCGCGACGGCCAACCCGTTGCCCGGCCTCGCTGCGGTCGCTGCGCCCACGGAGTCCGCGACCCCTGCGCCGACGCCGGCCTTCGACGAGGCGTTCCGCCCCGTGGACCCGGTCGCCGGCGGCCCGGCGCGCTTGCACCAACACACGCCGACGGCACCGATCGCCGCGCCGGTCCAGCCACAACCGCAGCCGACCGCCCCCGCCCAGCCGGCGGCTCCGCCCCAGTCCGTGCCGGCGCCCCAGTTGCAGCCGCAACCCCAGCCCCAACTGCAACCCCAGCCCCAGCCCCAAGCGCAGCCCCAGCCCCAGCCCCAAGCGCAGCCCCAGCCGCAGAGCGTCGAGACCACCCCGTCGGGCTTCCGCAAGCGCCGTCGAGGCCAAGAGGGTGCGCCGGTCAGCGCTCCTGCCACGGGACCGGCTGTCGCCCCGACGGCTCCGGCTGCACCCCGCGACCCTGCCAAGGTCCGCTCGTCGCTCACTGCGATTCGAGCCGGCGTCGCCCAGGGACGGGCCGCTGCCGATCAGAGCCCGCCACCCCAACCGCCCACCGAACGAGGAGGCGATCCCGAATGACCACTCACGACATGCAGAACTTCCACTGGCTGCTGCAGCAGTTCGCAACCAACACGCCCGGCGTCCGCGAAGCGACGGCCGTGTCGAGCGACGGCTTCATGCTCGCGTCCTCGGCTGGCGCCGGCCGCGAGAACGCCGAACAGTTGGCGGCTGTCACCGCCGGCCTCGCGAGCCTGACCCGCGGCGCGGCGGAGATGTTCTCGATGGACGAGGTCGAGCAGGTGCTCGTCGAGATGCGAGGTGGCCACCTCTTCGTGTCCACGATCTCGGACGGTTCGGCGCTGGCTGTGCTCTGCGACAAGCACGCCGACCTCGGGATGATCGGCTACGAGACCACGCTGCTCGTCGACCGAGCTGGCTCGGTCCTCACGCCCGAGCTGGTCGCCCAGCTCAAGAACACGTTGACGACCTGACGATGGAACCCTCGCCCGAGGACGAGTCCTTCGTCCGGCCCTTCATGATCACCGGCGGCCGTACCGTCGGCGATGCGGGAGAGATCCCCATCGAGGCGATGGTCGTCGCCACCACGCCGGATACTGCCGGGCTCGGACCCGACCCGGCATCGGTCGTGTCGTTGTGCCACTCGCCGCTCTCGGTCGCTGAGATCGGCGCCCACCTCGGCGTCCCGGTCGGGGTCGCTCGAGTTCTCGTCGCCGACCTCACGGCCTCCGGCCACGTCGACCGCTACCAGACCGCGGCGTCCGACGACGCCACCATCGTCAGGAGGCTGCTCCATGGCATCCGCTCCCTCTGAGCACCACCGCCCCGTCAGCGCCAAGGTCGTCGTCTCCGGCGGGTTCGGTGTCGGCAAGACCACGCTCGTCGGCGCAGTGTCGGAGATCACCCCGCTGCGTACCGAAGCGGCGATGACCGAGATCGGGGCGCAGGTCGACGACAACTCCCAGGTCCAGAGCAAGACGACCACAACGGTCGCGATGGACTTCGGCAAGCTCACCGTCGAAGACGGCCTCGTGCTGTACCTGTTCGGAAATCCCGGCCAGGACCGGTTCGGCTTCATGTGGGACGACGTCACCCTCGGCGCCATCGGCGCCATCGTGCTCGTCGACACCCGCCGACTCGACGACTGCTACTCCGCGCTCGACTACTTCGAAGCGAAGGGTGTGCCCTTCGTCGTCGCGCTCAACCACTTCGACGGCGCCCCTCTCCACGACATCGCCGAGGTTCGCGAGGCCCTCGACATCGACCCGATCATTCCGATCGTCGCGACCGACGCCCGCGATGCATGGCAGGTGCGAGACACGTTGGTGTCGCTGCTCGAGCACGTGCTGAGCGAGATCGCCGTGAAGGCCGATGCCGAAGCGCGTCGCGAGCAAGCACTCGCTGCGGTCCAGCGCGAGCTGAACTAGTTCAGGCCCGAACGAAGCCGGTGTAGCCCTCGGCGGCCACGTGGTCGCAGTGGGCCTTGTAGTCGGTGAAGCCCGGCAGCGGCATGAACACCCGGGGCTTCCCGGGGACGTTCGCGCCGAGGTACCAGCTGCTGCAGCCGTGGAACAGCGTGGCGCCGGCGACGGCGTTGACCCACGCGACCCACTCGGCCTGGGCATCCTCGGTCGGCTCGATGGTCGACAGGCCGTCGGCGTCGAGCGATGCGATCGCGTCGCGAATGTACTCGACGTGCTGCTCGATCGACACGACCATGTTCGTGAGCACCGACGGGCTGCCGGGACCAGTGACGGTGAAGAGATTCGGGAAGCCGGCGACCTGGAGCCCGAGCAGGGTGGTCGGGCCCGCCGACCACGCGTCGCGCAGGGCTTGACCACCTCGCCCGGTGATGTCGATGCGGTCGAGCGAGCCGGTCATCGCGTCGAAGCCGGTCGCGAACACGATGTCGTCGACCTCGTGCTGCGTCCCGTCGACGACGACGGCATCGGCCGTGATCGCCTCGATCGGCGCGGCGGAGACGTCGACCAGCGACACGTTCGCCCGGTTGTACGTGCGGAAGTAGTCGGTGTCGACGACGAGACGCTTGCAGCCAATGGTGGTGTCCGGGCTCAACAGCGCCGCCGTCTCGGGGTCGTCGACCACCTCGGCGATGCGTTCACGGACATAGGCGGCCGCGGTCGCGTTCGACTCCGGATTCAGGAGCAGGTCGTTGAACGCCCCGAGGAAGTACAGGCCGCCGACCTTCCAGCGAGCGTCGTACGTCAACCGCCGTTCCTCCTCGGAGACCTCCATCGCGCTGCGGTCGAGGCGCTCGATGTGACCACCGAACCCGGTGCTCGTGTCGCGCGCCTTCTTGCGCCACTCGACGTAGTCGCCCTTGATCGCGGCGACCTGCTCGGGATCGAGCGACTCGTTGTGCGCCGGCACCGCATACGACGGGGTGCGCTGGAACACGGTGACGTGGTCGGCCTGCTCGGCGATGAGCGGAATCGACTGCACACCCGAGCTGCCGGTGCCGATCACGGCGACCCGACTGCCCGTGAAGTCGACGCCCTCGTGCGGCCACCGACCGGTGTGGAACGTCCGGCCGGCGAAGTCGAAGCGCCCCGGAATGTTCGGCAGGTTCGCCGACGACAGGCAGCCGGTCGCCATCACGACGAAGCGAACGATCCGCTCGCCGCCGTCGGAGGCCCGCACGGTCCACCGTTCGGACAACTCGTCGAACGTGCAGGCCTCGACCCGTGTGCCGAAGGTGATGTCGCGTCGCAGGTCGAAGCGATCGGCGACATGGCCGAGATACGACAGGATCTCCGGCTGGGTGGCGTACTTCTCCGACCACTCCCAATCCTGTTGGAGCTGCTCGTCCCAGCCGTAGCTGTACTCCATGCTCGGCGTGTCGCACCGAGCCCCGGGATAGCGATTCCAGTACCAGGTGCCGCCGACCCCATCGCCCGCCTCGATCACCTCGGCGTCGAGGCCGAGGCTTCGGGCCTCGTGCAGCATGTACAAGCCGGCGAAACCGGCTCCCACGATCACCATGTCGAGCTGACGTGTCATGCAGAGAATCTGCCAACTGGAAGACGAGGCGTCCAACCGCGAGAGTGTCGCCCATGAGTCTCGACCAACAACTCGGCACCACCGGTGTCTGGTTCTTCACCGACATGCTCGACCACGGCCGCTCCCGCGAGCTCGCCGCCCGCATCGAGTCGCTCGGGTACTCCGCACTGTGGATCCCCGACACCGTCGGCCGTGATCCGTTCGTCAACGCGACGCTGTTGCTCGAGTCGACCACCGACCTGGCCGTTGCGACCGGCATCGCCAACATCCACATGCGCCACCCCGGGATGATGAAGCAGGGCGCCGCATCGCTCGCCGAACTCTCCGGCGGCCGGTTCGTGCTCGGAATGGGCGTGTCGCATGCGCCACTCGTCGCTGGCCTCCGCAAGCTCGACTACTCGAAGCCGCTCACGACGATGCGCACCTATCTCGACGGCATGGATGCGTCGCCCTACATGGCCGTGCCACCCGCCGAAGAGCCGCCCGTCGTGCTCGCGGCCCTCGGCCCCAAGATGCTCGAGCTCGCCGCCGAACGCACCCAGGGCGCGCATCCCTACTGGACCACGCCCGAACACACCGCGCAGGCCCGCGAGATCATGGGCCCCGACGCCTGGCTCTGCGTCGAGCAAAAGTGTGTCCTCACCACCGACGCCGAGGTCGCCCACGCCACCACCAACGACCAGCTCGGCATGTACGCGGACCTGCCGAACTATCGCAACAACTGGAAGCGACTCGGCTTCACCGAGGACGAGATCGGCGATCGATCGCCTCGCTTCCTCGACGCGGTGATGGCCTGGGGCGACGAATCCGCGATCGCGGACCGCATCCAGGCCCACTATGACGCTGGCGCCAGCCACGTCTGCATCCAGCCCATCGACCCGGAGACGCGCGGCGAGCCCGACTGGCGCCTGCTCGAGATCCTCTCCCCCGCCGCCTCCTGACGCCGATACCTGCCAGAACACGAACATGAGTCCCGAACCCACCGGCATCAACGCCGCCAACGTCACCGCCTGGATGGCCGACCGCATCCCCGACCTCGCCGGGCCGCTCGACTTCGAGCTCATCACCGGCGGCGCGTCGAACCTGACCTTCCGAGTGACCGACACCGCCGACGGCACCTGGGTCCTGCGTCGACCGCCGACCGGTCACGTGCTCGCGTCGGCTCACGACATGTCGCGTGAACACCGCATCATCGCCGCCCTCGCCGACACCAACGTTCCGGTGCCGCCTGCGGTCGGGCTGTGCCAGGACGACGAGGTCAACGGCGCCGACTTCTACGTGATGGGCTTCGTCGACGGCCGGATCGTCTTCAACTTCGAGGACGGCCTCGCCTATCCCGAGGACATGCGGGCCGGTCTCACCGAGTCGCTCGTCGACACCCTCGTCGACCTGCACGCCCTGGATCCCGCCGCGGTCGGGCTCGGCGATCTCGGCAAGACCGAGGACTACTGTGCCCGCCAGCTCCGCCGGTGGAAGCGCCAGATCGACGAGGGATCCGACCGGGATCTTCCGTTGTTCCACGACCTGCACGCCCGCCTCTCCGCCGGCATCCCCGACCAGCAGGGCGCCGGCATCGTGCATGGTGACTATCGCCTCGACAACTGCATGGCCGGCCACGACGGCACCATCGCCGCAGTGCTCGACTGGGAGCTCTGCACGCTGGGCGACGTGCTGGCCGACCTCGGCGGGATGGTGATGTGGTGGGGCGACGACCCCGACGCCCGCGGCCGACTCGGTGATGTGCCGACCAAAGCCCCCGGCTTCGGCACGTCCGACGACGTGATCGCCCGCTACACCGAACGCAGCGACCGCGACCTGTCGAACCTGCCCTGGTACGTCGCCTTCCAGCACTGGCGCCTCGCCGCCATCAGCGAGGGCGTGCGAGTGCGCTACGCCGCCGGCGCCATGGGCGACCAGGAGGGCACCGCTGACGGCGACGCCCGCGACGGCATCAACTACCTGCTGTCGGGCGCCGAGAAGTGGCTCGCCCGGGCCGGAGGCCCGGGCGAGACGACGATTGGGTTGTGGAAGCCGGCTCAGCCGAGCGCGGCG
>JBCBYI010000198.1:0-7528 GCA_039815945.1 Actinomycetota bacterium
GGGCCGGTTCCGACGACAGACCCTCGCGTCGCTGACGGTCGTGCCCTGGCGCGACAAGCCCGCGCTGCTGCGCTCGCTCACCACCAGTCGTCGAGGTTGACGTCGATCGTCGGGGTCGAGTCGGCCCCGGCAGGCGCGACCGGCGCGGGAAGGCGGGCGTCGCCGTCGCCGAGTGCGGCGACGAGCGCAGCTGCATCGTCGGCCCGGCGCCAGGCGATGGCGAGTCGAGCCGCCAGGTCGGCGGGGCAGCCGAGGGTCACGAGATCGAGGGCCGACCAGGCGACGGAGGCATCGACCGCGATGCCGGTCGCGCACTCGATGGCGGCGTGCACCAGCGCCCGGATGTCGTCGTCGGAGGCGAGGGTGGCGGTGCCGGGCCGGCCGGGCGAGTTTCGGCGCCGAATCGCCCCCGGCGCCCCCGCAGCGTCGAAGTCGCTCAACCAGAGCCCACCGTCGTGGAGCAGGAGGTTGGCTGGCTTGACGTCGCCGTGAACGACGCCGCCGGCGTGGAGCCGAGCGAGTGCACCGGCTGCGGCGAGGACGACGCCACGGACCTCCTCCGAGGACAGGCGGCCACGGGCGGCCACCACGTCGGCGACCGAGCAGCGGCCGGCCGCAAGGGTGAGGGTGGTCTCCGCCGCGTCGAGCAGTGGCACGACACCGTCGCCGGCGACGGCTCGCAGGATGCGAGCCTCGCGCTCGATCGTGCGGGGTCGGCCGGTCTTGCGATGGGTCTCGCCGACAGGAACGGAAAGGGAGTTCATCGACACAGGAAAGCATGAAAATACACGAAGAGCAACCAGGGAATGTCGAGTCGCCCCGCCGGGCCCAGCGGCTACGCTCAGCGCCGTGACGAACCTCACCATCGGACTCCTCGGTTGCGGCAACGTCGGCGGGGCCCTCGTCGACCTGCTCGAGGCCCGCCGGGCCACCATCGCCGCACGAACGGGAGTGGAACTGCGGATCGGGGCCATCGCCGTGCGCGACATGGCCAAGTACCAGGATCGCCTTCCCGATCCCTCGCTGCTCACCACCGACACTGCCGCCATCGTCGCCGATCCCGAGATCGACATCGTGGTCGAGCTCATCGGGGGCACCGATCCGGCCCTGGCGCTCGTGCGCACCGCCCTCGAGAACGGCAAGCCGGTCGTCACCGGGAACAAGGAACTCCTCGCTGCGCACGGTCCCGACCTCTACGCCGTCGCCGCCGCGCACGGTGTCGATCTGTTGTTCGAAGCCGCCGTCGCCGGCGGGATCCCGCTCATCCGACCCCTGCGAGAGTCGCTCGTCGGCGAGGACGTGAGTCGGGTGATGGGCATCATCAACGGCACGACCAACTACATCCTCACCAAGATGTCTCAGGAGGGCGCCGACTACGGCGATGCCCTCGCCGATGCCCAGGCGCTCGGCTACGCCGAGGCCGACCCGACCGCCGATGTCGAGGGCTACGACGCCGGTGCGAAGGCTGCGATCATCGCCTCGATCGTGTTCGGGGTCGACGTCCGCTCCGGCGACGTCCAACACGAGGGCATCTCGTCGGTCACCGCCGCCGACATCGAGACCGCCGCCCGGCTGGGCTACGTGATCAAGGCGCTGGCCGTGATCGAACGCACCGACGGCGAGGTCGCGGTACGGGTCCACCCGGCGATGGTCCCGACCACCCACCCGCTCGCCAACGTCAACGACAGCTTCAACGCGGTCTTCGTCGAGGGCGCAGCCGTCGGCGACCTCATGTTCTACGGGCGTGGTGCGGGCGGCGACCCCACCGCCTCGGCCGTCCTCGGCGATCTCGTCGACGCCGCGGTCAACAAGGCCAACGGCACGGCGGCTCGCCTCTCGATCACCGAACCCGCGACCCTGCGCTCGATCGACGATCTGTCGTCGCAGTACTACCTGACCATGGTGGTCTCCGATGAGCCGGGGGTGCTCGCCCGGGTCGCCACCGTGTTCGGTGCCCACGGCGTGTCGATCCAGGTCATGGAGCAGTCCGGCACCGGGGGCGACGCCGACCTGTGCCTGATCCTCCATGAGACCACCGAGGCCGCGCTCCGGGCGACCCTCGCCGAGCTCGACGATCTCGACGTCGTCACCGGGATCGGATCGGTGATCCGGCTCGTCAGCGCCGACTGATCCGATGGCGACCTACCACAGCTCTCGAGGGCGCTCGCCCAAGATCGGCTTCGGCGACACCCTCCTCGGCGGGCTCGCCCCCGACGGCGGGCTCTACCTCCCGACCGAGTGGCCCACGCTGCCGCCGGTCGGTGGCGACTACGCCGAGGTCGCCACCGCGGTGATGGCACCGTTCGTCGCCGACACGATCGGCCTCGACGACTTCGCCGCCATGGTCGCCGACGCCTACGCGACCTTCGCGCACCCCGAGGTGTGCCCGCTCGTCGAACTCGAGCCGGGGCACCACCTCCTCGAGCTGTTCCACGGCCCGACGCTCGCGTTCAAAGACGTCGCCTTGCAGCTACTCGGTCGCCTCTTCGACCACGAACTCGAGCGGCGCGACCAGCGAGTCACGATCGTCGGCGCGACCTCGGGCGACACCGGCTCGGCCGCGATGGACGCCGTGCGCGACCGCGACCGGGTCGACATCGTCATCTTGTTCCCGAAGGGTCGCACCAGCGAGGTGCAGCGTCGCCAGATGACCACCCTCGACGCCCCCAACGTGCACGCGGTCGCGGTCGACGGAACCTTCGACGACTGCCAGGACCTCGTGAAGGCGATGTTCGCCGACGAGGCGTTCCGCACCCGGGTCGGGTTGTCGGCGGTCAACTCGATCAACTGGGCCCGGGTGATGGCGCAGGTCGTCTACTACGTGTGGGCGGCCCAGCAGCTCGACCGGCTCGACACTGCGACGACGTTCTGTGTGCCCACCGGCAACTTCGGCAACGTGTTCGCCGGGCACTGCGCCCGCCGTATGGGGCTGCCCGTCGAACGCCTGCTCGTCGCATCCAACACCAACGACATCCTCACCCGGCTGATCCGCACCGGCACGATGCAGGCCGAAGACGTGGTGCCGACCCTGTCGCCGAGCATGGACATCCAGATCTCGTCCAATCTCGAACGCCTGCTGTTCGAGCTCCTCGGCGGCAATGGTCCCGCCACCGCCGAGTTGCTCACCGAGTTCCGCTCCACCGGCACGGCATCGCTACGCCCCGACCAGCACGCCGAGCTCGTCGCCGGCTTCGCGGGGGAGCGCCTCGACGACGCCGAGACGCTCGAGGTCATGGCCGACGTCCACGACCGGATCGGCATGCTCGTCGAGCCCCACACTGCGATCGGGATCGGCGCGGCGCGCCGCCTTCGCCGCGCCGACGAGACGGTCGTGACCCTCGCCACCGCCCACCCGGCCAAGTTCCCCGACGCCGTCGAGCAGGCCACCGGTGTGCGCCCGCCCCTGCCCGCGCACCTGGCCGACCTGTACGAGCGCCCCGAGCGGGTGAGCGACCTGCCGAACGATCTGGTCACGGTCGAAGATTTTGTCGACGGCGTGCGACGCCGCTGAACGCCGCTACCCTCGACAGTGTCCGCCTTGCGGGCTGTCGGCTGCGACGGCCCGGGGTCTGATCGTTCGATCGGGTGGACACCCCCGACATCGCCGCTCCTCCATGGGGGACGAGCGGCCCCGCCTCACCCCGAGGAGTGCCCGTGGAAACCGCGGAGATGCGTCGTTCGACGCTGCAGCGCAAAGACCGTGACGAGCTGACCCAGATCGCGACGACGCTCGGCAAGAAGCCCTCGTCGCGTGCCCGCAAGGGCGAGATCATCGACCTCATCCTCGATCTCGCCGCAGGGGGCGACGGCAACGGCGCGGCCGACGCCGATGCCGCCTCGACCGAGACCAACACGCCCGCCGCCGATGCCTCGGCCACCGAGGCCGACGCGAGCGACGCCGACGCCGACGCCGAGACCGGCGACCCTGACTCGGGCAACAGGGATTCGGGCGACAGGGATTCGGGCGACCGGGCCGAGGCGCCCGACGCCAGCTCCGACACCGACAACCGGCCCGAGCCGGGCAACCGCCGGCGTCG
Source organism: Actinomycetota bacterium (assembly GCA_039815945.1). Taxonomy (GTDB): domain Bacteria; phylum Actinomycetota; class Acidimicrobiia; order Acidimicrobiales; family Aldehydirespiratoraceae; genus UBA11606. Next base: position 4,038 of record JBCBYI010000198.1, read on the forward strand.
CCGCCGTGGCCGCGACCGCGACAACCGCAACGAGTCCAACGAGCAGTGGGACGGCGATCCGATCCCCGCCGAGGGTCGACTCGACCTGCGTAGCGAGGGCTACGGCTTCTTGCGGGTCAACGGCTACATCCCGAGCCGCGACGATGCGTACGTCCCGGTGAAGCTGGTGCGCCAGTACGGCCTACGCAAGGGCGACGTCATCGCGGGACCGTCGCGTCCCGCCAACCGCAACGAGAAGAACCCGGCGCTGATGTCGGTCGAGACGGTCAACGGTGCCGAGCCCGATGCCGCGACCGCCCGCCCCGACTTCGACGACCTCGTGGCGATCCATCCCGCCGAGCGGCTCACCCTCGAACGCGGCGACGGCGACGACACCGCCGCCCGCCTGATCGATCTCGTCGCGCCGATCGGCAAGGGGCAGCGCGGCCTGATCGTGGCGCCGCCTCGCAGCGGCAAGTCGACGGTGATGAACCAGATCATCCGTTCGGTGCGGGCGAACCACGCCGACGCCGATCTCATCGTGTTGTTGATCGACGAGCGCCCCGAAGAGGTCACCGCGATGACCCGCGCCCTCGGCGCCAACGGCGAGGACTCGGCGGGTGAGGTCGTCGCCTCCGGCTTCGACCGGCCGGCCGACGAACACGTCCACATCGCCGACCTGGCGATCGAGCGGGCCAAGCGGCTCGTCGAGGACGGCCGCGACGTCGTCGTGCTCGTCGACGGCATCACTCGGCTCGCCCGGGCCTACGCCACCGAGACCCCGCCCTCCAACAAGACCCTTCCCGGTGGCCTCGACGCGGCGGCGATGATCGGCCCGAAGCAGCTGCTCGCCGCAGCGCGCAACATCGACGAGGGCGGCTCGCTCACGATCCTCGCGACCGCGTCGGCCGACAACGGCAACGACGTCGACGAGGCGATCCTCGCCGAACTCCTCGGTGCGGTGAATCTGGAGCTGCGGCTCGACCGGGCGCTCGCCGATCGTCGGGCGTACCCGGCGATCGACGTCGCCGGCTCGGCGACCCGCCACGAGGATTCGCTGCTCGATGCGGCGCTTCTCGATCAGATCGTCGCCCTCCGTCGCCACCTGGCCGACCGGGTCGACACCAGCGGCGGGCCGGCCGCCCACGGCGAGCTGCTCGCACTGCTGGCCGGCACCACGACCAACGACGAATTCCTGCGCGAGGTCGGCAAGTCGACCTCCGCCTCCTAGCCTGGGAGATCGCTATGAAGTCCGACATCCACCCCGCGTACCGCCCGGTCGTCTTCCAGGACATGTCCGCCGGCACGTCGTTCATCATCCGTTCGACGATCGCCACCAGCGAGACCGTCACCTGGGAGGACGGCAACGAGTACCCCCTCGCCAAGGTGGAGATCTCCAGCGAGAGCCACCCCTTCTTCACCGGTCAGATGAAGATCGTCGACACCGCTGGTCGCGTCGAGCGCTTCGAGAAGCGCTACGGCCGTCGCAAGCAGGCCGCGGTTCCCGAGGCCGAGGCCGCCGAGGGCGACGAGAGCTGATCTCGTGAGCCTCGATCCCGCTCGCCGGGCGGGGCTCGAGCGGGCACGCGCCGCCGCGATCGCCCGCGACCATTTCGATCTGGACGCCGAGCTCGACTCGGTGTCGGTGGACGCGGCCCCGTTCGGGGTCGTCGTCGCGTCCAGTGACGATCCGCCGTCTGGGGGTCGGGCGGTCGTCGTGTCGTCGGGCGAGGAGCTGAGCGTGCTCGGTGGTGTGCTCGTGTGGCTCGACCGCAACGAGGTCGCATCGGCTGATTTCGTGACCGAACACCACGCCGGTGTCCACGCTCGGCGGGCGGCGTTGTTGGCGCCGGATCTGTGCGTGCACGGGCTGGAGTCAGGTCGGGTCGCGTCGGCCTCGCCGGCGTCGATCGCGGCGCCGCAGCCCACCGCCGACGACATCGCGCCGCTGGTGGCGATGATCGAACGTTCCGGCGCGCAGGCCGTGATCGAGGACGGCATCGTGCGGGCCGAGGTTGCGGGCCTGGAGGTCGGTCGGGTCGTCGACGGTCCGGCCGGTTCGGTGCTCGAGGTCGGCGTGGGTCGTTTCGATCGTGAGGCCGGCGTGTTGTTGTACGCCGATCGCCCCGTCGAGCCCACGCTCGTCGACACGATCGAGCAGGTGCGAGGGCACCGTTCGCCGGGTGCACCGTTGCATGCGGTCAACCGCATCGGGCGTGAGCGATGGCTGCGTGAGGTGGTCCGTCGCTCGCCCGAGAGCGCCGGCGTCACCGACGTCGAGTTGATCGAACCGATCCCGCCCCGCACGAGCCTGCTCGAACCGACCGCGGCTGCGCTGCTCGGTCATGATGGGGCGGCGTCGGTGCTCGTCGTGTGCTCGGTGGGGGTGGAGTTGGGGTTGATCCCGGCCACGGCCGATCTGGTGGCCCGCCACACGCCCGACGAGGTACGGTTCGTCCTCCCGGCGCGGGATCGGCTGCCGTATCTCGAGCGCCTCGTCGCTCGTCTTCGAGTTCCCGTCAGCTTCGCCGACGTCGAGGTTCCCTGGGCCGACGGTCCCCCGGGCTGAAAAACCCGAGTGGGCGGGCGAAGAGGGTTGCTTCGGGCGGCCCGATTGGTTAGCTTGTGCACCAATTCACGAGCGCCCAACGGGGGGCCTTGGTGAACCGCCCTGCCCGGGCGACGAGGAATGCAGATGGACGCTTCGGCGCAGCACGATCTCCACAACGCCTTTCGGCGTTCCAGTGGTGGCTTCGACCTCGTGCTCGGCCCCGTCCTCATGGCGCTGATCGGCCTCTGGATCGACTCCGCCGCCGACACCCGCCCGCTCTTCATGCTCGTTCTCTTCGCCTTCGGGGCCATCGGCGCGGTGCTGAAGGTGTACTACGAGTACCAGCGCGGCATGGACGCCGCCCAGGACGAGCTCGAGGCCATCCGGGCCGAGACCGCTCGGCTCAAGGCCCAGGCCGCCGAGATGGGCACGAGTGACTTCACCCGCCTGATCGACAGCGAAGAGGTCGTGATCGACCCCGACGCCGAAGAGGCTCAGGCGTGACCGCCACCGCACCGGATCCCACCGGCACCCGCCTGCTCGGCCCCTCGCCGGCCATCGAGGTCGCCCGCGACATCGCCAAGCGTGGCCTGATGGTCGCCCCGGTGTTCGTCATCGTCGGTGCGGCCTTCTGGGGCGTCGACGGCGCGCTCTCGGTCGCGTTCGCCCTCGGGCTCGTGATCGTCAACTTCTTGCTCTCGGCCGCCCTGCTGGGGTGGTCGGCCCGGATCTCGTTCGGGCTCATGACCGTCACGTCGCTGGTCGGGTTCGGCCTGCGACTCGGACTCATCGCACTCGCCGTCATGGGCGTGCGCGACATGGCCTGGGTGGAACTCGTTCCCCTCGGACTCACCTTGATCATCTCTCACCTCGGACTCCTGACGGTGGTCGGCGGCTCGACCGGCTTGAGCCCGGGAAAGGCTAGCGACGCCGAGACGAATCGCGTCTCCCAACTCAGGAG
>JBCBYI010000199.1:0-7470 GCA_039815945.1 Actinomycetota bacterium
CCATCGGACGCGCGACCATGGCCGCGCTGGCGGCGCGAGACTGCGAGGTCGTAGCCTTCGTCCGCAGCGACTGCGACGCGCCCGAGGGCGTCGGCGGCGGCGCCCGTGCGGGAGGCGAGGCAAGAGACGACGGCGTCGAAGCGCTCGCCGGCGCCATCGCCGTCCACGACGACGGCTATCTGCTGACCAGCGCCCGGGCCCTCGGCGAAGCCACCGACGTCCTCGTCCAGACCCACGACGGCCGCACGATGACCGCTGTGGTCATCGGCCACGACCACGAGACCGATCTCTCGGTACTGAAGGCCGACGGGCTGATCAAGCCGGCGATGGTCGGTGGTTCTCCTGCTGTCGACGGCGACGTCGTCGCGGTGGTCGATCCGACCGGCCCCGCGCAACGTCGCACGGTCACCGGCGACGTCGCGTCCTCCATCGCCGTCGACGGCGATCCTCTCGTCGGACTCGTCGGCCTCGACGGCGCCCGCGACGAGCTCCCCGCCGGCAGCCCGGTGCTGGATGCGACGGGAGCCGTCGTCGGCATCGTCACCGCGACGGATCCGGCGGCCAAGGTCACGGTTGTCCCGATCACGGTGGCGAACGCCGTCGCCGAGGACATCATCGCCGCGGGACGGGCCCGCAAGGCGTGGCTCGGCGTCTCCGCCGGCACCGACGGCGAACGCGTCGTGATCACCGCGATCACCCCCGACTCGCCGGCTGCGCAGGCCGGCCTCGCGGTCGACGACCTCGTGGCCGCGATCGACGACCGCTCGATCGACACACCGGCGGCCATGGTCGCCGCGCTCCGAGGCCACGCGCCGGGCGACGAGATCCCCGTCACGATCGAACGCGACGGTGTGGCCACCGCGGTCGAGGTGGTGCTCGGCTCGGTCGACGACTAGCGCCGACGCAGGCGTCGCACCGCGACCACGGCACCGACGACCAGACCGACCGCGAGCGCCGCCGCCACCGCGAGGGCGAGTTCCTGGCGCCGTCGAGCCGGGAGCTGTTCGAGCGGACTCGGATCGTGCGACACGACCCACGCCTCCTCATTGGAGTAGTCGGCCTCCCATCCGAGATCGCGGATCCGGTCGTTGGCGACGACCCACGAGTGCGACGTGTACGGAACGATCCCTGGTGGAATCGGGGCGAGGCCAGCCCGCTGCCGTGCCGCCGCCGCGAGTCGAGCGGCCCAGGCGGGCACGCGCACACGCGGTTGAGGTCCTTCAAGATCGGCCAGCGCATCGGGCGGGATCCACCCGTCGGGTGCGACGTTGGCCACACCGTCGAATCGGGCGCGGACGGCGACCACGATCGCAGCGGCGAGATCGTCGACGTGGAGGTACTGCACCGGCGGGTCGCCGTCCGCCGCGATGCCGAGACGAGCGGTGTGCAGGACTCGGGCGAGTCGGCCCAGGGTGTCGTCGGTGACGACGGCCGCCGGACGCAACACCGACACGGCGGCATCGCGTCCGGTTCCCCATTCGAGCACGGCTCGTTCGACCGAGGCCCGAACCGTCGCCCACGGAAAGTCCGGATTGGGCCGGACCTCCGCCTCCTCGGTGAGCGGTACCGGATTCTCGACCCAGGCGCCGTACACCATCGCTGTCGACAGCACACAGACGTGTTCGACCCCGAGCTCAGCCGCAGCGTCGAGCACCCTCGCCACGATCGCCAGTTCGAGTTCGTCGGCCGAGGGGTCGTCGATGTCGGGCGTGACGGCCGTGGCCAGATGCACGATCGACGTCGCGCCGGCGAAGACCGCGCTCAGGTCGTCGACGGCGAGATCGACCCGCTTCACGTCGAGTCCCGGTCGCGCCCCGACGGCCGCTTTGTCGACCGCGCGCACGTCGATGCCGCGATGATCGTGGATCAACCGGCGCACGACGCCGGATCCCACGGCGCCCGCTGCGCCGGTGACCACCACGACGGGTGCTTCGTTGGGGTTGTCCTCGCGGCGACTTCCGGATTCCACGCCTCTACGATGCCGTCATGAGCGACAGCAATCCACCCGACGACATGTTTGGCGGTCTGCCGTTCATGGCCGACCTGATGAAGCTGTTGCAGGGTCAGACCTCGGGCAACAACGACACGGCCCGCCAACTCGCTCACACGATCGCCAACGACGGTCAGAGCGAGCCCAACATCGACCCCACCGACCGCATCGCGGTGGAGCAACTCGTTCGGGTCGCCGAGCTCCAGGTCGCGACGCTCACCGAGCTGTCGACCGGCTCGATCAGCGTCGAGGTCGGCAACCGCTCCCAGTGGGCCGACCGCACGATCACCGACTACCGACCGCTCTTCGAGACCCTGTCGGACTCCATGTCGAAGGGTCTCCAGCTGCCCGACGATCTCCCTGCCGGAGATCCGATGGCGGCGATGATGGCCAACCTCACCCAGATGATGGGGCCGATGATGCTCGGGATGACCACCGGCTCGATGGTCGGGCACCTGGCCCGCCGAGCCCTCGGCGGCTTCGATCTGCCCGTGCCCCGGGCCGCCGACGCACCGATCCTCATCTCGTTGCGCAACGTCGACGAGTTCGGCGCCGACTGGTCGCTCGAACGTGACGATCTGCGCCTCTGGGTGTGTCTGCACGAGGTCGCGCATCAGACGGTGTTCAACGTCTCGCACGTACGCGAGCGGTTCACCGATCTGCTCCAGCGCCACGCCGCCGCATTCGAATCCGACCCGACGCGCATCACCGATCAGCTCGGCGGGTTCGACCCGATGGCCGGACCCGACGCGCTGGCCGACATCCAGAACTCGTTGAGCAACCCCGAACTCATCCTCGGTGCGGTTCGCTCGCCCGCCCAGGACGCCATCCAGCCCGAGCTCACCGCGCTGGTCGCCGCCATCACCGGCTACGTCGACTGGGTGATGGATTCGATCGGCGAGTCGCTGATCGGCTCCTACGGCATGGTCACCGAGGCGCTGCGTCGCCGTCGGGTCGAGGCCGACGCCAGCGATCGGTTCGTCGAACGCATCCTCGGGCTCGAACTCGACGCCGAGCAGTACGACCGTGGCACAGCGTTCGCCGACGGCGTGGTCGAGCGCGCCGGCGCCGAAGGGCTACGCCGGTTGTTCGACGACCCGGCGCACCTGCCGACCGCCAACGAGGTCGACGCACCGGGCCTCTGGCTCGCTCGGATCGATCTACCGGGCTGAGTCGTCGGCGTCGTCGGGCCGCTGCGCCGGCCGGGGCGGCTCACCGATCGGATCGATCTCCACCCCGTCGACCGACGAGATGATCGGCTCGACATTGCCCCACCCGTGGGCGAAGTCCGCCGTGCCCGCCGGCGCGTCGGGTTGGCTCGGGCGGAGGTCGTCGATCGTCAGCTCGTCGGCGTCGGCCTCGACCGGCTCGACCGGCGGCGGGGGCGCCTCGCCGACGGGAGGAGCGGCCACGGCCGGCTCGGGCCCCGGCGATGCCGAGGCGCTGTTCTTGCCACGGGGCGTGCGGATCGACGACCACGAGACCGCCGAGTGGGCGGGCTTGCCGATCAGGTAGGACACCAACGCGAAGACGGCGGCCGCTGCCACACCGAGGCCGCCGACCACCAGATTGAGCGGCACCACCGCCGGCACGAACGCACCGACCACCCAGGCGCCCTGGAAGCGGGCTTCGAACCGCGCGAACGAGCGGCCGTAGTTGGCGTCGGGAGCGGCGCGTTGGACCAGCGAGTCGAAGGCGAGCTTGCCGGTGGCCGCACCACCGGCGATCGAGAACGACAGCACCGCAGCCCCGAAGAGATCGTTGGAGAACGCGGCGAAGAGGGCTCCGGCAGCGACAATCGCGAGGACGGTCTGCAGCATGCGTTCCTCGGCGACCCGCTCACGCAGATTCGGTGCGAGGCGGGCGCCGATCAGGGCGCCGATGCCGGCGAAGGCGAGCACGACGCCGAAATGCCACGCAGGCGCAGCGGGGTCGCCCGTGATGTCGATGTCGCGGGCCGTGGCGGTGAGGCCGCCGGCGGCGGACCCGAGCGTGCTGATGTCGAGGCCTTCCTTGCCGCCGCGGAACTCGAACGCGAGGAGGAAGGTGACGAAGCCGACGATGCCCCGCAGGATCGCGGTGGCGTAGGCGGCGAGCAGCACGTGTGCGTCGCGAAGCTCCGCCTTCTCGAGTTCCTCCTCGGGCTCGGCCGCCACGACGGTGCGCGGCACCTGGGTCGCGACCACGGTCGTGATGATGAAGCCGACCATCGCGATCGCAGCTGCGAACGAGGGTCCACCCACGAGCGAGAAGATGCCCGAGATCGTCGCACCGACCATGCCCGACACTGCGCTGATCAATGCCAACCGACTGTTTGCCCCGACGAGGTCGTGTTCGGAGCGTACGAGTGCCGGCACGACCGCGCTCTTCGCCACCGAGTAGGCCTTCTGCAACACGAGAACCGTGAACGCGAGCGGGAACAGCCACAGCGAGTCGATGTTGCTGATCATCAAGAAGGCGGCGATGGCCCGGCCAGCGGCCGTGCCGATGATCATGAGACGGCGGCCGCCCTTGGCCCGGTCGATCGCCGGCCCGAGCAACGGTGCGACGACGGCGAACGGCGCCATCGTGAGGGCCAGGTAGAGCGCCACCCGGCCCCGCGAATCGTCGGGGCTGATCGAGAAGAAGATCGAGCCGGCCAGGGTGACGGCGATCGCGGCGTCGGACGCGGCGCCGAAGGCGTGCGTGCGGGCCAGACGCATGAACGGCGACACCACGAAGGCCTCGGCGCCACGTTTCTCCGGTTCGGGGGAGCGCATCGGGCGCCAACCGTCCTGGCTCACGGCGTGATGGTAGACGACGAGATCGCCGTCTCGATCTCGTCCACCAGCGAAACGTCGTGGCAGTACGTGAGGGTCGAGCGAGCCGACGCGAGATCGAACCAGCCGACCGCGTCGACCTCGGAGTTGGGGGCGAACGCACCCCCGAGGACGGTCATCGTCCAGTAGACGACGGCCTTCGCCCGGTCCCGCGCGTCGGTGTAGGCGACGAGCGACAGGCGGTCGCCGGTCGCGCAGCGGAATCCGGTCTCCTCCTTCACTTCGCGAAGGGCACAGGCCCGCAGGGTCTCGCCGTCGTCGAGCTTGCCCTTGGGCAGTGTCCAGTCGCCGTGGCTGTCGCGGTGGACGAGGAGGATCTCAGGCCGGTCGTCGACGACACGCCAGACGGCACCGCCCGCGGCCCAGACCTCGATGTCGGGGTGTTCCGAGAAGAGTGCCTCGGTCGACCTACCCATTCGTGCGGGCTCGAGCCAACTGTTGGAGGCGGGCGTGGGTGTCGATCGCGGCCGGACCGCGGCGTTTGGTCCAGACGCCGTCACCGGCGAGCGTCCAGGCGAGCCGGTCGTCGTTGAGCAAGACGTCGATGATCTCCCCGACTCGCTGTTGGGTGCGAGGGTCGTCGAGGCGGACGAGCGCCTCTACCCGACGGTTGAGGTTCCGGCTCATGAGGTCGGCGGACCCGATGTAGGTGACGGGCTCGCCCGGTCCGTTGCCGTTGGCGAAGTGGAAGACCCGGGAGTGCTCGAGGTAGCGCCCGACGATCGATCGCACCCGGATGCGTTCGCTGAGCCCGGGGATGCCGGGCTTGAGCCCACACTGACCCCGGATGATGAGATCGATGTCGACGCCCGCCTGAGACGCCTCGTAGAGCTTCTCGGTCATCGGGACGTCGACGAGGCTGTTCATCTTGAGGATCATCCGACCCCGACCGGAGGCGATCTCGTTGTCGATGAGCGCTTCGAGACCGGGCCGAAGCTGGTCGGGGGCGACGAGCAGCTTGCTGTAGCGGATCTCTCGGCCGTAGCCGGTGAGGTGGTTGAAGAGGTCGGCGAGGTCGGCGCCGATCTCGGGATCGGCGGTGAGGATGCCGATGTCTTCGTAGATCCGGGCGGTGCGATGGTTGTAGTTGCCGGTGCCGATGTGGCAGTAGCGCCGGACGCCATCGGATTCCTCGCGCACGACCATGGCCGTCTTGGTGTGGATCTTCAGACCCAGCAGGCCGTAGGCGACATGTACGCCGGCCTGCTCCAGGCGCCGGGCCCAACCGATGTTGGCGGCCTCGTCGAAGCGGGCCTTCAGCTCGACCAGCACCGCGACCTGCTTGCCCCGTTCGGCCGCCTGGATCAAGGCGTCGACGATCGGGCTGTTGCTGGCGGTGCGGTAGAGGGTGATCTTGATCGCGAGCACGCCGGGGTCGTTGGCGGCCTGGTGGATGAACTCCACGACCGAGCGGCTGAACGACTCGTACGGGTGCTGCATGATGATGTCGCCCTGGCGCATCTCGGCGAAGATGTCGACGGGTTCGTCGTCGGGCTGGAGGCGCGGGTCGACCACGCCCTTCCACTCCGGCCAGCGCAGCGCCGGCCGCTCGATGTCGGCGATCTCGTTGAGCGACGTGGGGTCGAGCGGGGTGTTGGCGACATAGACCGCGGTCGGGTCGAGATCGAACTCGCGGATGAGCAGATCGAGCACCTCGGGGGTCATCGACGCGCCGATCTCGAGCCGGGTCGCCCGACCGAAGCGCCGGCGACGAAGCTCGTACTCGACGGCGGACAGCAGGTCGTCGGCCTCGTCGAGCGCGTCGGAGAGGTCGGCGTTGCGGGTGACGCGGAAGGCGTGGTGTTCGCGTACCTCCATGCCGGGGAAGAGCTGGTCGAGGTGGGCGGCGATGACCTGCTCGAGCGGGACGTAGCGTTCACCGTCGCCGATCTGCAGCCAGCGCGGGAGCGTGTTCGGGACCTTGACACGGGCGAAGAGATCACGACCGTCTCGGGGATCGCGCACCACGACGGCCAGGTTCAGCGAGAGATCCGACACGTAGGGGAACGGATGCCCCGGATCGACCGCAAGTGGGGTGAGCACCGGAAAGATGCGGTCTCGGAATCGAGCCGAGAGCGCCACCTGGTCGGCGTCGGCGAGCTCGTCCCACGCCAGCAGTTCGATGCCCTCGCGGCGAAGCGCCGGCACGATGTCGTCGACGAGGACCCGTTCCTGCTCGGCGACCAGGTCGGTGACGACCTCGCGGACGAGCGCCAGCTGCTCGGCGGGCAGGCGGCCATCGGAGGCCGGGGTGGAGATACCGGCCGCCTTCTGATCCCAGAGGCCCGAGACCCGTACCTGGTAGAACTCGTCGAGATTGCTGGAGAAGATCGCGAGGAACCGCACCTGCTCGAGCAGCGGAACCTCGTCGTCACTCGAGAGCTGCAGGACGCGGGCGTTGAACGCGAGCCAGCTCAACTCGCGGTTGAACACGTTGGTGTCGTTGTCGTCCCAACCGCCGACGCGCGCCACGATCTCGGACGTACGAGCAGACGAGGTGGCGGTCACACCAGATCCTCGACCAGCAGTGCGGCACCGATTGCACCGCCGACATCGCCCAGCCGTGCCGGGACGACGGGGGCGGTGGTGCCGGCGAAGGCCCGCTCGGCGACCTCGGCCTCGACCCGGAGCCGGAATGACTCGCCGAGCCGCTCGGCGAAG
>JBCBYI010000019.1:0-29813 GCA_039815945.1 Actinomycetota bacterium
CCGATCGCGGCCCCCGTCTACGACTTCGCGACCCACACCCGCACGGGTGATGTCACGATCGTCGAGCCCCGTTCGATCGTCATCGTCGAGGGCATCCTCTTGCTGCGCTTTCGCGAGATCGCCGATCATCTCGACCTCGCCGTCTACATCGACGTCCCCGAAGACGTGCGGCTCGAACGGCGGATCAAGCGCGACATTGCCGAGCGCGGGCGCGAGCCCGACGACGTCCGTCGCCAGTTCAGCGAGACCGTCGCCCCGATGCACGATCGCTTCGTCGAGCCGTTCCGCGGGCGGGCGCACCGCACCGTCGAACTCCACGAGGACTACGGGCCGGTCGCCGACGAGCTGATCGAGCGCCTGTTCGACCCGACGGCCCTCGCGAGCTGACACACGCTGCGCCATGGCGCGGTAGCGTCACGCCGGTGCGCGCGCTGGTGAGTCGTTGGATCGTCGTCGTGTCGGCCCTCGCGTTGCTCGCGGCGTCCTGCGGCGGTGGTGGCGACGACACGCCGGCGAGCGAGTCGACCTTCACGCCACCGCGCACCTATGAAGAGCTCGACCTGAGCGGACCCGAGGCGGCGGTCGCCGAATTCATCTCGGCCTTCATGCGCCGCGACTACATCACTGCGTCGCTGATCCTGCATCCCGACGCTCAGCGGGCCATGGCGGCGGCGGTCGCCGCGGACGACCTGTCCGGCCTGGTCGCCCCGCCGGCGATCCCGACCGTGTCGGCCCGGCTCGCCATCGAGCGTGACGGTGACCATGTGCTCGGCGGGATGCGGGTATTCGAGATGGCCATGGAGGAGGCGATGGCCAACGGCGGCTTCACGGTCGATCTCGCGTCCGGGGTCGAGGGTGTGGTCCTGCGCTCTTCGGACCAGTTCGGCGCCGTGGTCGAGGGGATCCTCTCGACCAACGGCAACGACGTCGTGTTCGAGCTGGCGCCGACCTCCGACGATCGCTGGCGGGTGCGCTCCGTACGGCTGGCCAACGGCACCCCGCTACAGGTCCCGTTCAGCGGAACCCCAACGGTCGACTCGCCGGCTCGCAACCTCGAACCCCGCGACGTCTGGCGAAGCGTCCTGCCCAACGGCTCGCCCCAGGAATTGCTCGACACCGTCGTCACCCTCGTCGATCTCGGCGATCATGTGTCGCTGTACCTGCTGCTCGACGTACCCGGTCAGCGTGGTGTCGCCGAACAGCTGCCGCCGTCGACCTCGTCAGCGCACGGGCTCGTACCGATGCTGCTCGACACTCGCCTCGACACGACCGGCTTCCCGGTCGACTTCGATGACCTCGAGCCGATCTCGAACGACACGCTGACGATCGCCCAAGACGTCGCGCCCGGCGAAGCGATCACGTTCGCCGCGACCGTCGGCGACGGCGCCCTCGATGTCACCATGTCGCGCGACTCGACCGGCGCGTGGCGCCTGCGCCGCATGGTGCCCGCCGGGGAGCTCACCGCCCCGACACCGTTCTCCCTCGGCTGATCGCTTCACTCGCACCCGGATTCGGGTCGATGAAAGATCGATGTCAGAGATCCGGGTGGTGAACGCGTCTGTAGGGGTGATGGGTCACGACGCGACGATCGCCACCGACGCCGGTTCTCGGAGCCGCCGGAGCCGCCGGGCGGCCCAGCGTGGCTTTGTACACGCCTGCTACGAAGTCCACCACGCCGATCTCGTTCGGTTCGCCGGGTTCGTGGCTCCCGAACCGGGTATGGCCGAGGATCTCGCCCACGAGGCCTTCGTGAAGCTCTACGGCGCCCGCCGACGCCTCGACGACCCGGCGAAGGTCGGCGCCTACCTGCGCACCACCGTCGTCAACCTCGCGAAGGGACGGGCCCGCCATCTCGGTGTCGTGCGCCGCAATCGTCCCGAGCCGCCGCCATACGCCGCCTCGGCGGAGTCGTGGGCGGTGCGAGGTGACACGAGCGATCGCGTCGTCGCGGCGCTCCGGCGCCTGTCGGACCGCCAGCGGGCCTGCCTCGTCCTGCGGCACTACGAGGACCGCTCCGAGAGCGAGATCGCCGACATCCTCGGCATCTCGATCGGTTCGGTCCGGACCCACGTCCATCGTGGCATGGAGGCGTTGGCTCGCCACCTCCACGCGGACGCCCCGACGGCCGTGGAGGTGGCCCGATGACCGACATCTCGCCCGACTCCTTCTCCGAGCACGACCTTCGCCGTGCCCTCGCCGGCCGGGCCGCGACCGTGCGCCCCCGACCCGATCGGAGCCGACTCGACGACGGCATCCGCCGAGCCGACCGGATTCGCACGGTGCGGGCAGCCACGCTCAGCGGCGTCTCGGTGCTCGCCGTGGCCTTCGGCGTGCTCAACCTGAGCGGTCCGACCGAGTCGTCGACCGTCGACGTCGTCGACCGGCCCGACGTCGTCGACCCCACACCGGACCTTCCCGAGATCGGCAACCCGGACGGCGAGATCGTCCTGGTGGAGGCGACGACCACCACCTCGACGACCACGACGACGGCAGCGCCGGAGCCGGCCGAGTCGAGCACGCTGCCCGACAAGCCCGACCATCTCCTCACCCCACCGAGCACGACGACGGTTTCGCCGGTCGCCACGACGACCACGCCCCCGCCCACGACCGTGCCGCCCCCCACCGTGCCACCGACGACCACGACCCCTGCGCCGACGACGACCGCCGGATCCACTCTGGCAGCGAACGTCCTCTACGGATCGTGCGATGCCGATCCACCCTTCGACATCTACAGCGGTACGGCGGCGCCGGGAGCGGTCATCTCCATCACCAGCCCGTGGTCCGCCCCGATGCAGACGACCGCAGCCGACGACGGCACCTGGGAGCTCGAAGTCGAGTTCCCCGATTCGCCGATCGGCGAATCGTTCACCGTCAGCATCACCGACGGCATCAGCACCAAGGGGATCGGTTTCGTCCGAACCGGCTGATCGTCGGCTCGACGATCAGCGCACGAAACGGGCGACGGTCTCGACGTGGCTCGTGCCGGGGAACATGTCGAGCACCGTCCATCGGTCGAACCGCAGTCCGGCGTCGACCAGCAGCGAGGCGTCACGACCGAACGACGAAGGGTCACAGCTGACGAGCACGAACACCTCGGGTTCGGCGCGCATGAGCGCCTTGACGGCCCGCTTGCCCAGGCCTTCCCGGGCCGGATCGGCCACCACCACCGGCGCCGGAGACGGCCGCCACCGCTCGACGTCGGCCTTGACGATGCGGGCGTCGCGAGCCGTGAGATTGATGCGGGCGTCGGCGACGGAGTCGCGGCCCCGTTCGATCGCGATGACCGGACGATTGCGACCGACCGTCGCCGAGAACAGTCCGACACCGGCGTAGGCGTCGATCAGTTCGCCGTCGGGGGCGTCGGTGATCATCGAACGCACTTCGTCGACGAGCGCGTCACACCCGGCCGGACGATTCTGAAAGAACGCATTGGCGCTGACGCGGAGTCGCCGACCGTCGATCTCTTCATGGATCCACGCCCGCTTGCCCTTCTTGAGCTGGGCCTCGGAAACGACGAAGACGTCGTCGGGAACGGCCACGTCGAAGGTGTCGCGCTCAACGACCACCATGCGGTCGCCCGTGCGGTTGCCGACACGGATCATCACCCGCCTCGAACCCGGATACCGGCCCTCGACCAACAGCTCCTCGGCCAGCGGGTCGACCGCCTCGCACTCGTCGGGGATCACGATGTCGTGGGAACCGCGGGCGCGGTACCCGGCACGGCCCTCGTGCACGGCGGCGCGGATGGTGGTGCGGCCATGATCATCGACCAGGCGCCGCATCGTCGGATCGGGCGCCTCGATGCCCGCCCGTGCCAGCTGATCGATCGCCATGGCGGTCTTCATCGTGAGTTGCGCGTCTGGGGCGACGTGCAACAGGTCGCATCCACCGCATCCTTCGAGCTGGTGGGCGCACGGCACGGGCACCCGATCCGGCGAGGCCTCCAGCACCGTCACGACTCGGGCACGTGACCATCGCTTGTCGGTACGCACGACCTCGGCGGTCACCGATTCGCCCGGTAGCGCTCCCTCGACGAAGACGACTCGTCCGTCCTCAGCTCGGGCCACGCCGGCTCCGTCCCGCGCCGTCGCGGTCACGCGGAGTTCCACGTCGATGACGGTATCCACCACCCACGGGAAACCAGCCCGATCGATCGAACCACGACGAGGCGGCGCGGGTAGGGTCTGGCCCCGTGATGCGCCCCGTCGAGATCAGCCCGTCCGTCCTGCCCGCCGACTTCGCCCGGCTCGGCGAGGAGATCGCGGCGTTGGAGGCCGCCGGCTGCGACCGCATCCACTGGGACGTCATGGACGGCGTGTTCGTGCCGAACCTCACCATCGGCCCCGACATCGTGAAGAGCTGTCGCCCCCACGCCGACATCATGTTCGAAGCGCACCTGATGGTCGTGAACGCCGACGAGATGGCCCCGCTGTACGTCGCCGCGGGATGCGAGCTCGTGATGGTCCACGTCGAGGCGTGCACCCACCTGCATCGCTCACTCGACAACATCCAGAAGCTCGGCGCGAAGTCGGGCGTGGTGCTCAACCCGCACACACCCGCCGACGCGATCCAGCACGTCCTCGACGTGACCGATCACGTGTTGATCATGACGGTCAATCCCGGGTTCGGCGGCCAGAGCTACATCCCGCTCCTGCCCAAGATCGAGGCGGTCAAGGCCATGGTCGACGCCGGTGGCCACGACATCGACATCGAGGTCGACGGCGGCATCAACGCCGACACGATCAAGGAGTGCGCCACCGCCGGAGCCAACGTGTTCGTGAGCGGCTCGGCGCTGTTCCGCTACGACGACCGGGCCGCGGGCGTGGCCGAACTCAAGGGCAACGCGGAGGCGGCACGCGCATGAGCTCTACGACGACAACCATCGCGACCTCCAGGACCAATTCGAATCGCGGGCGCTCGCCGACACGCTCGCCGCGATCACGGTCCAACCCGAGATCGACGACGAGGCGGTCGAGTTCATCACCAGCCGGGAGTTCTTCTTCCTCACCACCGTCCGGGCCGACGGCTTCCCGACCGTCTCCCACAAGGGCGGTCCCGCCGGCTTCGTGAAGGTCCTCGACCCCACCACGATCGCCTTCCCCAGCTACGACGGCAACGGGATGTTCTTGTCGATGGGCAACATCGCAGCCACCGCCAAGGTCGGCCTGCTCTTCATCGACTTCGAGACACCGCACCGGATCCGCATCCACGGCGAAGCGACCGTCAGTGCCGACGACGAGCTCCTCGCCGAGTTCCCGGGGGCCGAACTCGTCGTGCGGGTGGCGATCACCGAGCAGTTCGTGAACTGCCCCCGCTACATCGTGAAGCACCAGCGGGTCGGCGCGTCGCCCTACGTGCCCGACGAGCACGGCGAGGCCCCCACCGCAACCTGGAAGAAGATCGAGGGCATGAGCGCGGTGCTCCCCCCGGCCGCCGCTGAGCGCGTCGAGGCCGAGGGCGAGCAGATCAGCATCGTCGAGTACGACGAACGCCGCCGCCGTGGCGACGCCTGATCAGGATCAGAGCATCTCGCCGCGCTTGACGATGACGTGGTCGATCAGGCCGTAGTCCTTGGCCTGCTCGGCGGTGAACCAACGGTCACGATCGGAATCGGCTTCGATCGTCTCGTAGGTCTGGCCCGTGTGCTGGGCGATGCGCTCCTGCAGGAGGCGCTTGGTGTACGCCATCTGCTCGGCCTGGATCGCGATGTCGGTGGCCTGGCCCTGCACGCCGCCGAGGGGCTGGTGCATCATGATGCGGGCGTGGGGCAGTGCGTAGCGCTTGCCCGGCGCACCGGCGCACAGCAGGAACTGGCCCATCGAGGCGCCAAGGCCCATGCAGATCGTGCCGACCTCGGGCTGCACGAACTGCATCGTGTCGTAGATCGCCATACCGGCGGTGACCGAACCACCGGGGCTGTTGATGTACAGCCAGATCGGCTTCTCGGCGTCCTGGCCCTCGAGGTACAGGAGCTGGGCGGTGATGTAGTTGGCGATGCCGTCGTTGACGTCGGTACCGAGGACGACGATCCGCTCCTGGAGGAGGCGGTTGAAGATGTCGGCCTGCGGGGAGCCGAAGGAAGGTGCTTCGGCGAGCTGGGGGATGACAGTGTTCTGGACGAGGGGGTTGATCTCGGTCATATGTCCGAAGGGTACCGTGGCGGCGCGCCCAACTCGTGTAGCGGGCGGGCAGGTGCCGCGGAGTTCGCTCAGTTGCCGAACTCGACGTCGGCCGAGGTGAACCACGGCGGCGAACTCGCCGCCTCCGGTGGCGACCTCGCACCACCGGGTGGTCGCCGTGGTTTCGGCGATCACGAAGAACATCCCGCCGCCGGGGACTCCACACTCCTGCATCGTGACGACGACCTGAGCGGGAAGCGGCAGCCCGGTTCAGGCCAGCCCGGTTCAGGCCAGGCCGGCCCAGAATCCGATGAGGGCGTCGGCGGCGGCGACGGGGTCGCCGATCATCCACCAGTGGCCCTGATCGGCGAAGCGCACGACCGGCGCCCCCAGATCCTCGGCCGTCGATGCGGCCAGGTCCGCCGAGACGAACGTGTCCTGCTCGGCGATGACGAACAACGCCGGCCGCCGCTCGGCCCCGCGGAGCCGAGCGCCGACGTCGGACAGGGCCGGCGGTACCGCGCTGCGGTACAGCGTGAGGATGCACGCCCCCATCGTCTCGTCGGCTGCGTCGGCGTGGGCCTCGGCGATCGAGCCCGACATCCCCAGGCCCTCGTACATTGCCAGGCGGTCGGCTCGTTCACCACCCGTCATCGCCGCGACCACCTGCTCCCCCACCTCGGGGGTCTGCCACGCCTGCGCCATGTCGTGCCACTCGTAGTCGGGATGCACCAGACCGCCGCAGTCCATCGCGAAGGAGCGGATCAGGTCGGGGCGATCGGCCGCGATGCCGGCGACGTGCCCGGCCCCCCAGTCGTGGCCCACGAGGTCGACCGGACCATCGATCGCCGCGAGTTCATCAGCCAGCCAGGTGTGGTACCCCGCCATCGTCGCCTCGAAGCCGTCGGGCACCGGTGCCCCGAAACCGGGCGGCGAGAGCCGGATGACGTCGTCGACCCCTCGGTCGGCGAGTTCAGCGACGAGCAGATCCCACACCGCCGCGCACTCGGGATTGCCATGGACGAAGACCTTCGGCATGCGCCGACCCTAGCCAGCCGTCATCGACGGCTCCCGGCGGTGTCAGCCCGCCGAGCGAAGCGCCTCGGCCAGGGCCCGCAAGGCCCGGCCGCGGTGGCTGATCTCGTGCTTTTCGTCGCCCATCTCGGCGAACGTGCGGCCGTCGCCCTCGGTGGGGACGAAGACCGGGTCGTAGCCGAAGCCGCCGGCGCCGGTCTGGGTGATCGCGATGTGGCCCTCGACCGCTCCCTCGACCGACAGCTCGCGCCCGTCGGGCCACACCACCATCACCGCGGTGCGAAAGCGCGCCGTTCGCTGCTCCGGCGTCGAGGCGCCGACCCGATCGAGCTCAGCCATCAGCTTGTCGACATTGTCCTGGTAGGTGGCGTCGTCACCGGCATAGCGAGCGGAGATCACGCCGGGCGCCCCGTCCAGCGCATCGACCTCGAGGCCGGTGTCGTCGCTGACCGCAGCGGCGCCGGCGGCCTGACAGACCGCAACCGCTTTGAGCCGGGCGTTGCCTTCGAGATCGGGGGCGTCCTCCACGACATCACCGAGGGAGGCCGGACGGGGTTGCAGATCGACCAACCCGTCGAGCACGAGCGCGATCTCCGCGACCTTGTCGGGGTTGGCGCTGGCGCAGACCAGGCGGGGCAGGTCGGCCATCAGCGGCCGGGCGTGCGCGGCGACGGAGCCTCGCCGAGCACGGCTCGCTGCGCTTCCGCGATGGTCGCGACCCCGCCCTCGGCGAGGTCGAGCAGCGCGTCGAGTTCGGCGCGACTGAACGTGTTGCCCTCTGCGGTGCCCTGCACCTCGATCAACTGGCCGTTGCCGTCCATGATCACGTTGAAGTCGACATCGGCCGTCGAGTCCTCGGGGTACGGCAGATCGAGGACGGGTTGCCCGTCGACGATGCCGACCGAGATCGCCACGCACTCGGTCGTGAGCGGGTTGGCCGGAATGTGGCCCGCCTGCACGAGCCGCTCGCAGGCGTCGTGGAGCGCCACATAGGCACCGCAGATCGATGCGGTTCGGGTGCCACCGTCGGCCTGGAGCACATCGCAGTCGAGGCGGATCGAGGTCTCGCCGAGCGCCTTCATGTCGGTGATCGCCCGCAGCGAGCGACCGATCAGCCGCTCGATCTCCTGGGTGCGGCCCTTGGCCCCACGGCGTTCACGGTTGATGCGCTCAGGCGAGGATCCGGGCAGCATCGAGTACTCGGCGGTGACCCAGCCCTCGCCTTTGCCTTTCATCCAGCGAGGGACGTCCTCCTCGACCGAGGCGGTGCACAGCACGCGGGTCTCGCCGAAGGTCACGAGGCACGAACCCATCGTCATCGTGGTGAAGTCGCGGGTGAAGCTGAAGGGACGCAGTTCGTCGGCCTGGCGGCCGTCGTAGCGGGTGGACACGGGAACTCCCGAAGGTCGAAGACGGATCAGATCGTGAAGGTCATGCCCGGCAGGGCGACCTCGACCGGCCCACCGTAGGCGGCCTCGGCCTCGGCGCGGTGAGCGTCGGGATCCGAGCCGGGCACGAGATGGGTGAGCACGAGGCGCTTGACGCCGGCGTCGCGCGCCCGCCCGGCTGCCTCGCGGGCGCTCATGTGCGGGATGGTGCCGCCTTCCAACGTCGACAGGTGGCTGGCGTCGGCGAGGGCGAGATCGATGTCGGCCGCCGCGTCGGCGAAGTCCCAGCCGGGACCAGTGTCGGAGGTGAACACGAACGTCTTGGCGTCGACCACGACGGCGGGGGCGAGCGTCTCGACCGGATGATCGGTGAGCGTGAACGACCAGTCCTGATCGCCGATGCGCAGGGTCGACGACGGGTCGATGGTGGTCCAGTCGAAGGTCTCGGGACGACCCGAGCTCGTGACGGCGTCGTTCATCTCCTTGGTCTCGGCGGTGCCGTAGACCGGAAGCCCGTCGCGCACCGTGAAGTAGCTGAAGACGTTGCGCAGCACCGGCAACTCCATCCAGTGATCGGGATGGCAGTGGGTGAGGACGATGGCGTCGAGGTCGAGCAGGTCGATCTCGGCCTGCAGCGGGCCGACCGTCCCAGGACCACAGTCGAGCAGGACGGTGGCGCCCGGCGAGCGCAGGAGGTAGCCGGTGCACGGATTGCCCGGTGCGGCGTAGGAGCCCGACGAACCGAGGATCGTGACGGAGAAGGTCATGCGGCGTCCCATCGGTGGGCGACCACCGTGTCGAGTTCGGGGCCCAGCAGCCGTCGCCCGAGGCGGGCGAACGTGTCGACGTCGCCGCTCGACACGAACGTGTGACGGCCGACGCGATCTCGGTCGGCCTCGAGGCCGGCGGCGGCGAGTTCGGCGGTGACGGCGAAGGCCGTCTCATCGGCCGACGAGACCAGCACGACGTCGCGACCCATGACGTCGGCGATCGTGCGGGCGAGGAAGGGGTAGTGCGTGCAGCCGAGCAGCAAGGCGTCGACTTTCGCATCAACGACGGGCGCCAGCAAGCGTTGCGCCAGAACGTGCACCTGTTCGGAGTCGGTTTCGCCCCGTTCGACGAACTCGACGAAGCCGGGGCATGCCGCACAGGTGAGTTCGACGTGTGGGGCCACGGCCGCCGACGCTCGCTGATAGGCCCCGCTCGCCACCGTGCCGACGGTGCCGATCACGCCGACCCGGTCGGTGTCGGTCACGGCGAGCACGGACCGCAGGCCCGGCTCGACGACACCGATGACCGGCACGTCGACGCGTGCCTGGAGCTCGTCGAGCGCCACCGCGGTGGCGGTGTTGCACGCGACCACGACGACCTTGGGGTCGTGGGTCTCGACCATCCAGTCGGTGATCTGGTGGGCGTAGGTGCGGACCTCGTCGTGGGGCCGCGGGCCGTACGGGTAGCGCCCGGTGTCGCCGAAGTAGACGACGTCCTCGCCGGGAGCGAGATCGATCAGCGCCCGCGCGACTGTGAGCCCTCCGAAGCCGGAGTCGAACATCGCAATGGGACGATCGGCTGCCGGCGACATCGCCCAGAGCCTAGATCAGCGCAGGGGCAGGCCGACGGCGCCGCGGGTCAGCGCTCTTCTTTGAAGATGACGTGCTTACGGATGACCGGGTCGTACTTCTTGATCTCGATCCGCTCACGCGTGTTCGTCTTGTTCTTGGTGGTCACGTAGGTGAACCCCGTGCCCGCCGTCGAACGCAACTTGATGATGGGACGCTTGTCGCTCGCCATGACGAAACCTCAGATCTTCTGGCCGGCGGCGCGCATGTCGGCGACGACACGCTCGATGCCACGCTTGTCGATGGTCTTGATGCCTTTGGTGCTGACGCTGAGCTTGATCCAGCGCTTCTCGCTCGCGAGGTAGTAGCGCTTGGTCTGCACGTTGGGATCCCACCGGCGGCTGGTGCGACGGTGCGAGTGAGAGAGCTGCTTGCCGAAGTGAGGCTTCTTGCCGGTGACTTGGCAGATCTTGGACATCGGAGACTCCAGGGAATCGCTCGCCACACGCGAGCTGAGAACGACCCAAAACTGTACCGCCCCGCCCGCAGGTCTCCACCGCCGTCGTGGGGTCTCCCGGCAGCACCGAGACCAGACCCCGGCAGTAGTCTGGAGGGCGTGAACAGCATGCGCCACCCCTCCATCACCCCGGTCGACGGCGTCGAGACCGTGCTGCTCGCCGCTCCGCGCGGCTTCTGCGCCGGTGTCGAGATGGCGATCAAGGCGCTCGCGTGGATGGTGCGGGCCTTCGAGCCGCCCGTGTACTGCTACCACGAGATCGTGCACAACCAGCTGGTGGTGCGGCGCTTCGAGGAATCGGGCGTGATCTTCGTCGACGACATCGATGAAGTGCCGGCCGGCCGGCCGATCATGCTCTCGGCCCACGGCTCGGCGCCCGAGGTGGTGGCCGCGGCCCGCGCACAGGGCGGCTATGTGGTCGATGCGGTCTGTCCGCTGGTCACGAAGGTCCACCACGAGGTCAAGACCCGGGCCAAGAAGGGCTACCAGATCGTCTACATCGGCCACGAAGGTCACGAGGAGGCCGTGGGCACGATGGCGGTGGCGCCCGACCACATCCACCGCGTCGAGTCGCGCGAGGAGGTCGCCGCGCTCCCCGAACTCGAACAGCCCGTCGCCCTCCTCACCCAGACGACCCTGTCGCACCGGGAGCGGGCCGAGGTACTCGAGGCCACCAAAGAGCGCTTCCCCGACCTGTGGCAGCCCGGTCGTTCCGACCTGTGTTTCGCCACCACCAACCGTCAGGCCGCGCTCATGGAGATCGCACCGCGCTGCGATGCGATGGTCGTGATCGGCTCGGCCAACTCGTCGAATACCAACGCGCTCGCCGAGCTCGCCCGCGAAGCCGGGTGTCCCGAGGTGTATCGCGTCAACGGGCCCGACGAGCTTCCCGCTCGCCTTCCCGGCACGGTCGGCGTCACCGCGGGCGCGTCGGCACCGGAGGATCTCGTGCGATCGGTGATCGATCGGCTCTCTCCCACCAACGGTGTGGAGGAGATCCGGGTCACCGACGAAGACGAGTACTTCCCGCCGCCCCGCAACCTCCGCGAGCTTCTCGGCGCGGTCGATGCAGCGACCCTGCTGACCTTCGGTGGTGCCGATCGAGCCGTGCTCGAAGACCGCAGCATCGACGCCTCCGACGTGCTGGAGACCCTCACCGGCCCGTCGGTGTGACCACGCAACGGTTGCTCGTCGTCGGCTGGCGCGAGTGGGTGACACTGAGCGGTCTCGACTGCCCCACACCGATCAAGGCCAAGATCGACACCGGCGCGGCGACCTCTGCGCTGCACGCATCGAAGCTGGAACGCTTCGAGGTTGACGGCGATCCGTGGGTGCGCTTCACGGTGCGGCCCCATCAGCGGCGCACCGCGGGCGCCACCCGGGTCGAAGCGCCCGTGATCGACGAGCGCCGGGTTCGCTCCTCCAACGGCAAGAGCGAGCTGCGGCCGGTGATCGAGACCGAGATCACGCTGGGCGATCAGGTCTGGCCGGTCGAGTTCACCCTCACCCGTCGCAACGCGATGGGGTTCCGCATGCTGCTCGGCCGTCGGGCGCTGCGACGCCGGGCGGTGGTCGACGTCAGCAGTTCGTATCGGCTCGGCGTGCCTCCACCGAGCGACGAGGAGGAGTGACGGCGTTCAGCCCGTCGGGGCGGGCTCGTCGCCGGCCAGAACCCGGGCCTCGATGTAGAGGTCGCTGAGCTCCTCGTAGAGCGTGTCGGTCAGCTGGGTCACCGCGCCGCGCGGGACCCGCCCTTTGAAGCTGGGCGGGTGGATCGGATCACCGATCACTGCGACGATCTTGCGGGGCCGCGGGATCTTCGAGCCGATCGGAAGCGCCTTCACGCTGCCCCCGATCCCGACCGGAACGATCGGCACGCCGGCACGAGCCGCGACGAACGCAGGGCCGTCGAGCA
This sequence comes from Actinomycetota bacterium, assembly GCA_039815945.1. Classification (GTDB taxonomy): domain Bacteria; phylum Actinomycetota; class Acidimicrobiia; order Acidimicrobiales; family Aldehydirespiratoraceae; genus UBA11606. The sequence continues at coordinate 12,534 of JBCBYI010000019.1, forward strand.
CCTGCTCGCGCACCAGCCGAGGGCCCTCCTGACGGGTGCCCTCCGGGAACATCACGAGCGGCTCGCCGAGGGCCAGAACGTCCTGCGCGGCGCGAAGCGCGGTGCGGTCGGCGGTGCCGCGCTCGACCGGGAATCCGCCCATCACCGACAAGAAGGCGCCGAGCGGCGTGGAGTTCCAGAGGCTCTCCTTGCCCATGAACCGCAGCCGCCGGGACGTGACCATGCCGATGATCGGCGTGTCGATGAACGACCGGTGCACGCCACTGAGGATGAAGGGACCATCGGGGATGTTCTCGCGTCCTTCCACCCGCAATCGGAACATCACGAGGATCGCGGCGTAGAAGACGCGCCACAGGATCCAGTAGAGGGTTCGGCCGAGGAGGGTTTGCCGTGACCGCTCGGCCCCCTCGACGTCCTGGGCGCCGTAGCGGTTGGCGGTCACGCCGAGGCCTCGTCGCCGAGCAAGGCGGTGATGGCGGCGACGACCTCGTCAATGTCGAGCCCGGTGGTGTCGACGACCGTGGCGTCGTCGGCCTCGACCAGCGGGTCGGCGGCTCGGGTCGTGTCGATCGCGTCGCGCCGGGCGATGTCGGCGGCGACCTCCTCGTAGTCGAGGTCGATCACCTCCTTGGCTCGGCGGCGGGCCCGTTCTTCGGGATCGGCCGTGAGATAGACCTTGAGTTCGGCGTCGGGGAAGACCACGGTGCCGATATCGCGCCCCTCGAGGACCCCGCCGCCGCGCTGGTTGGCCCATTCGCGCTGGCGGCTCACGAGTTCCTTGCGAACCTCGGGATTGGCGGCGACAGCGCTGACGGCGCGGCTGACCTCGGGCCCGCGGATCTCGACGGTTGCGTCGACGCCGTCGACGATCACCTGCTCGAGGCCGACGTCGAGATCGACGAGTCGGGCGGTGGCGGCGGTCGACTCGGCATCGTCGGGATCGCCGCCCGACCGCAGCACGGCGAAGGCCACGGCCCGGTACATGGCGCCGGTGTCGAGGTACTTCAGACCGAGGTGGGCGGCGAGGGCCCGAGCCACGGTCGATTTGCCCGACCCGGCCGGGCCGTCGATCGCAATGACGCGCATCGGGGGAGTCTGCCCGCTCACCGCAGCTGATCCAAGGCCTGGAAGAACCCAGGGAACGTCTTGGCGACACAGCCGGGGTCGCGGACCTCGACACCGTCGACCACGAGGCCGACGAGCGAGAACGCCATCGCCATGCGGTGGTCGTCGTAGGTGTGGAACGCGACCGGTCGAGGCGGCCCGTCGGGGCGGATCACGAACCCGTCCTCGTGCTCCTCGGCGTCGACACCCGCGCGGCGCAACTCGGTGACGGGACCGGCGACCCGGTCGCTCTCCTTGTCACGGATGAAGCCGATGCCGTCGACGCGGGTCGGCGTGTCGGCGAAGGCGGCCACGACCGCGAGGGTCGGCGCCGTGTCGGAGATGTCGCTCAGATCGACGTCGATCCCGCGAATCGCCCGCCCGGCGACCTCGACACTGTCGGCGCCGATCTCGACTCGGCACCCCATGCGTCCAAGCACCTCGGCGAACGCGACGTCGCCCTGGAGTGCGTTCCGTCCCAAGCCCTCGATGCGGACTCGCCCGCCCGTGATCGCAGCAGCGGCGAGGAAGTACGAGGCGGCCGAGGCGTCGGGCTCGATGCGGTAGTCGGTACCGGTGTAGCCGCCGCCGACCGTCCAGACCCGGTCGCCGTCGTCGTCGACCTCGGCGCCGAACGAGCGCATCACTGCGCCGGTCATCTCGATGTACGGGCGGGAGATCGGTTCGGTGGTGAGCGCCACCCGCATCGACGACGCACCGCCGGTGAGCAACAGACCGGTGATGAACTGGCTCGACGTGTCGCCCGGCAGGGCCGTCTCGGTCCCTGCGATCGGGCCGGTGATCCGGGCCGGGAGGCGATCGGGCTCACCGAGCTCGACGATCGTCACTCCCATCGCCCGGAGCGCGGCGAACTGATCGCCCATCGGTCGGCCGCGCATCTGCGGGTGGGCATCGACGACCACCGGCGCGGCGCCGAGGGCGGCCAGGGGCACGGCGAAGCGGGCGGTGGTGCCGGATTGGTTGGCGTCGATGCGGGCCTCGGTGCCCGGGAGTTCACCGCCGCAGCCCTCGACCTCGATCGTGGCGGTGGCCTCGTCGGCGGAGGCCTCGATACCGAGACCGTCGAGCACGCCGAGCATGGCGAGGGTGTCGTCGGCGAAGAGCGCGCCGCGCAGCACGCTGCGCCCCTCGGCGAGCGCAGCGCACACCAGGGCTCGGTTGGTGATGCTCTTGGAGCCGGGCAGGGCGACGTCGACGTCGGGAGGCGCCATGAGCGGCGTGATCGCCAACGGATCCGGGAGGGTGCGAGGGTCGATCATGCTTCGAGCGGCCGAGCCGAAGGTCGGTACCCGAGCGCCATCAGGCCGCCCTGGAGGCGCTCGGTCATCGCGGTCTCGACGACGAGCACGACGACACCACGGGGCCCTTCGGCGGAGTGGGCGATCTCGAGGTCGTAGATGTTGACGTCGAGGTCGGCCGCCAGGGTCGCGATCGCAGCGAGTTCGCCCTGGCGGTCGAACACCGGCACCCGCATCTCGCTCATCGCCTCGGTGCTCGGGATGGTGGTCGGCAGGTTGCGCCGGGCGACCCGTGCGCTCTCGAGCCGTTCGAGCAACCCGGCCCGGTCGCGTTCGGACACGACATCGCGGATCGACGACAGCTCGCCGATGAGTTCATCGAGAGCGTCGACGATCGGCTCGGCGTTCTGAACACAGATGTCGGGCCAGATCGCCGGATGCCCGGCGGCGATACGGGTCATGTCGCGGAAGCCGCCGGCGGCGAGGCGCAGCAGCGCCCGCTCCTCGGTGGCCCGGCCGTCGGCCAGGCGCATCAGGGTGGCGGCGGTGAGATGGGGGACGTGGGAGATCACTGCGACGAGCTGGTCGTGGCGCTCGGCCGGAATGGCGATCGGATTGGCGCCCATCGCCTTCACGACGTCGCGGATCGTGGCGAAGACTCGGTCGTCGGTGGTCGGCGTCGGGCACAGCACCCACATCGCGCCGCTGAAGAGGTGTGCCGCCGCACCGTCGAGTCCGTCCTGCTCGCTCCCGGCCATCGGGTGACCGGCGACGAAGCGGGGATCGTCGATCGAGCCGGCGATGGCGGCCTTGACGGAGCCGACATCGGTCACCGCAGCGGTGCCGGCGTCGAGCACGCGGGTCACCAGGCCCGTCACACTGTCAGCGGGGGTGGCGACGACACCGAGGTCGGCCGCCGGGAGGTCGTCGATCGAGGCGATCTCGTCGATGACCCCTCGATCCACCGCCTCGTCGAGTCGGGCTCGATCGAGATCGACACCCACGACGTGCCAGCCCTCGGCTCGGAGCGCCAGCCCCACCGATCCTCCGATGAGGCCCACGCCGACGATCACGGCCCGTTTGGCGTTGGTCACGGGATCGCAGGCTACCGGGGAGGCTCAGAGCCGGTGGCCGGTTTCTCGACCGCCGACGCGACCTCGAGCGACCGGACCTCGTCACGCGAGAGCTCGCGCCACTCCCCCGGCGGCAACCGCGGATCGGTGATCGGCCCGATCCGGGTGCGCACCAGTCGCTGCACGGAATGGCCGATCGCGTCACACATGCGCCGGACCTGGCGATTGCGCCCCTCGTGGATGGTGATCCGCAGCAGGTTGGCTTCGACGGCGGTGACTCGGGCGCGAGCGGTCGGCCCGTCGTCGAGTTCGACACCGTCTCGAAGCATCCGCAGCGCCGCACGCGAGGGCTCGCCGTCGACCAGCGCCAGGTACTCCTTCTCCACCCCGAAGCTCGGATGGGTGAGGTGGTGGGTGAGCTGGCCGTCGTTGGTCATCACCAACAGCCCCTCGGTTTCCCCGTCGAGGCGTCCCACGGAGAACACCCGTGGCTCGTCGGGCACCATCTCGACGACGGTCGGCCGACCCTGCGGATCGTCGGCGGTGGTGATGACCCCGGCCGGCTTGTTGAGCAGGTAGTAGACGAGATCGGGCTTGATCCCGACCGGAGCACCGTCGACCGCGACGACCTGGGTCTCGACGTCGACCCGCTTGCCGAGTTGGGCCACCACGCCGTCGACGGTGACCCGTCCCTCGGCGATGATCTCCTCGCAGACCCGGCGGCTCCCGAACCCGACCCTGGCGAGGATCTTCTGCAGCCGCTCCCCCTCCGGATGCGGCTCCCGGTGCCTCACTCGTCCACGGCCCCACCGTCGCCGTCGGGGATGGACGGCGACTCGCTCGGGCCGTCGTCACCGCCGTCGACCTCGACGGGATCGTCGTCGTCGGGGCCGACCCGCAAGCCCCGCTCGAGGGCCTCGACGACGTCGGCGTCGGGGAAGAACTCACCGAGCGGCGGGAGATCCTCCACCGAGTCGAGGCCGAGCCGTTCGAGGAAGGTCGGGGTCGTGCCGTAGAGCACCGCTTGGCCGGGGCCGGGATCGCGGGCGACCTCGTCGACATACCCACGCTGCTGGAGGGTTCGCATCACGCCATCGACGTTGACGCCCCGGATCGACGCGATCTGGTTGCGGCTCACCGGTTGCTTGTAGGCGATGACGGCGAGGGTCTCCAGCGCCGCAGCCGAGAGCCGGGCCGACTGGCCGTCGAGGACGAACCGCTCGACGTAGGGCGCCTGCTCGGTGGCGGTCTGGAAGCGGTAGCCGCCGGCGACGCGAGCGAGGATGAACCCTCGACCGTCGGCGACGTACTCGGCGGCGAGGGTCTCGCAGATCTCCTCGACCTCGTCGATCGGCGCGCCGACGAGCTTGGCCAGCAGCGCGGGCGGGAGCGGCTCCTCGGCGACCAGCAAGATGGCTTCGAGTGCGGGTGCGACGTGGTCGGCCATGTCAGCCCTCGTAGGTGTCGATGGCGATGGCGTCGGCGGTCACGCCCTCGCCACCGGTCCAGATCACGGTGATGTCGCCGAAGGCTGCGGCCTGGTCGAGCTCGACGACGCCCTGCTTGAAGAGTTCGAGCACGGCGAGGAAGCGCACGACGACCTCGATGCGGTCGACGAGTTCGGAGGTGAGCGCCCGGAAGGTCATGCGTCCGACCCGCGGGAGTTCGTCGACGAGTTCCTCGACCGCTTCAGCCACCGTGACCTTGATGGGGGTGACGTGGGAGAGGTCGACCCGTACCACCGGCTTTGGGGCGGTCGCGGTGAGAAAAGCCGCCCGCAGGTCTTCGGGCGTGGTCTTCTCGAGCAGGTCGGGCGCCAGCGACAAGAAGTGCTCCTCGACCGGGCCGCACTGGCGCGGGTAGCTGCGGGCCGCGACGGCGGTGAGCTGGCGGAGGATGAGCGCCGCGTCCTTGAAGGTCTTGCACTCGACGAGGCGGGCGAGCAGCAGATCGCGCTCCTCCCAGAGACCGAGTTCGTCGTCGAGATCGATCTCGTCGTCGTCGGGGAGGAGGCGCCGGGCCTTCAGCTCGACCAGCGTGGCGGCGATGAGCAGGAACTCGGTCGCGACCTCGAGATCGAGCTGTTCCATGCGTTCGAGTTCGCCCAGATAGGCGTCGACGATCTCGGTGAGATTGATCTCGTAGAGATCGACCTGTTCGCGCAAGATCAGGTGCAAGAGCAGGTCGAAGGGACCGTCGAAGACCGGCGTGTGGACCTCGTAGGGCATCGGAGGGACCCTAGACGCATCACCCGAGGACGCGGCGCCGAACCGCCGATCGCGCTACTTTTCTAAAGATGGCAGGGCTGTCGGGGGTCTGGGCCCGGCTCCGGGCGGCGATGATCGCCACGACGCGAGTCTCCGATGACGACCAGTTCGACCGGGCGATCGTCCGCAGCGTGCTGGTGACGCTGGTGTTCACCACGGGTTCGGCGTCCGTGGTCCTGCTCGCCACGGGGACGAACGATCGTGCCATCGCGCCGGCTGGACTCGCCACCACATCGTTGCTCGCACTCGGCTCGCTGCGGCGCCTCGGCGCCCGACCGGTCGCCTGGATCGTGACCGCGACGTTCCTGTTCGTTCCGTTGGTGGTCCAAGCCACGCAGAGCGGTGTACGCGACCCCGCAGGATTCGTGTCGCTCGTGGCGATCGCGTTCGCGGCGGTGATGCTCGGTCGGCGGGCCGCCGTCGTGGCGATCGCCGTGTCGGTCCTCGGCGCGGTGACGCTCTACGTGCTCGAACGCTTCGACGTGATCGAGCCCGAACCTGCTGACGCAACGGTCAGCCTCATCGCCCGAACCGCGATCCTCATCGCGCTCGGGGCGATGCTCATCGCGTACCTCCTCCAAGGCGAACGAGTGGCTGCATTGCGCTCGGTCGCCGAGCGCGAACGAGACGCAACCACGGCCTTCTACGAGCGCGTGCTCGGGGCGTCGTCGCTGATGGTCTCGGTGATCGATGGCACGACCGGCCGACGGATCTGGGCGAGTCCGGCCCTCGTCGACCTGCTCGGCGTGACCCCCGAACAGTTCAACACCATGGCCGACGAGGAGCGCTGGGCGCTGATCCACCCCGACGACCGAGCGGCCGAGCAGCAGCGGATCGCCGACGTCCAGGCCGGGCGCATCGACGACGTCGGGGGTGTCCATCGGCTCCGAACCACGGCCGGCTGGCGCTGGTGCCGGGTCCAGTTCACCCGGCTCGACGCCGGCGAGGGTCCTCCGCTGCGCGTCGAGTCGGTCACCGACGAACACGAACGCACCGAGAGCGACCGCCGGCGTCTCTCGATGCTCGACGCCTCGCCGATCCCGGCGGCGGTGCGGACGATCGACGCCGACGAACTCGTCTACGTCAACCCGGCGTGGACCCGGCTCACTGGACTCGACGCGGCCGGCTACAACGCCGTGCACGGCGACGACGGCTTCGCGCTCATTCACCCTGACGACCATCAGATCGTCCGCGATGCCGTTCGCGGCCCGGAGCGTGGCCCTGCGGTCGCTCGATTCCGCACGATCGGTGGCGACTACCGATGGTTCCAAGCCGCGATCCGTCGCCATGACTCGAACGGCGACGGTCGCCCCGACCAACTCCTCGTCTTCCAGACCGACATCACCGACGTGCTCGAGGGCCAGGCCCGTGCCGACGCCATGATCGGCAAGAGTCCGGTCGCCCACGTCATCTTCGACCTCGACTCGAACGTGATCGAGTACGCCAACGACGCCCTCACGGAATTGAGCGGGCGCACGATGGACGAATGGAACGACCTGGGCCCACCTGACGTCCGCGCCGAACGCATCGGGACACCGGCCGAGGACCGCTCCGCCATCTTCGCCGCGATCGATGAGGCGTTCTCGACCGGCACGGCCACGAGTGTGCGGCGGCGGTGGCGCCACGCCGACGGCACGACTCGATGGCTCGACTGCCGCTACCAGGCCTTCCCCGATCCACTCAATCCCGAGGCCCGGCGGGTGCTGATGACGGCCGCCGACATCACCGACGAGATCAGCGCAGCTGCCCAGCACTCTGCGCTGCTGGAGAGTGCGCCGGTGCTCGTCACCATCGGCGACGTGGCGAGCGGGATCCGCACGTATGTCAGCCCCGAGTTCACCCGGGTCACCGGCTACACCCTCGATCAGTACAACGCACTGAGTCGAGAGGAGCAGCGAGCCCTCGTCCATCCCGACGACCGCCATGAGGTGCTGGCCCGGGCCCAGGCGTTCGCGGCGTCGAACGGCACGACCGGCGATCAGGTCATGTACCGCCTCCAGACAGTCGACGGCTGGCGCTGGGTCACGACCGAGGCCCGGGTACTCGAGACCGAGTCGGACGGCTCGCTCAAGACGATCATGGTCAGCGCCGTCGACGTCCACGATCGGGTCGATGCCGAGTCGTTCCGTGAGTCGATCCTCGACGCATCGCCGGCCGGTATCACGGTGTACGACTTCCTCGAAGACCGGATCGACTACGTCAACGCCGCGTTCATCGAGCTCACCGGCCACTCCCGGGACGATCTCGCCGCATTGCCATCGGCCTTCACCCATCTCGTCCCCGAGCCCGAGCGCACGACGATGGTGTCGGCATCGATCCTCGCTCGCCGCACCGGTGAGTCCCGCTCGGTGCGCCACCGCATCCGGCAGGCCGACGGCTCCTACGCCTGGTACGAGTCCACCCTTCGGCGATTCCCCGAAGACGATCCCGGCCAACGCACGCTCGTGTCCTCGGTGGAGATCACCGCCCAGATGGAGGCCGAGGCCCGCAGCCAGACCATCCTGGAGAGCAGCCCCAACATCATCGTGGTCTATGACCCCGACGGGCGCTCGACCGAGTACGCGAACCCGACCTTTATGCGGATCACCGGCTTCGATCTCGACGACCTCGCCGCCATCGATCGGGCCGAAGCGCACCAGCTGCTACACCCGGCCGACGATCAGCGCGAAGCCGACGCGATCGACCAGGCCGTCGCCGGCGGAGAACCCGTGTCGTTGACGGTTCGGGTCCGTACGGCTGGGGGCGAGTACCGATGGCTGCAGTCGCTCTACCAACACCTCCCCGATCCGACCGGCGCCAAGCCCCGCCGTGTGCTGATCACGGGCACCGACGTCACCGACCTGCTGGCGGCCGAGGTCCTGACCCGCTCGATCGTCGAAGCGAGTCCGGTGTCGTTCACCGTCTACGACCAGGCGAAGCAACGCTATGAGTGGACGAACCCGGCGTTCGTCCACGCCACCGGCTTCGACGCCGACGAACTCAACGCTCACACCGCCGACGGCCGCCCCACCATGACGCTCGCCGACGATCGGGCCATCGAAGACCACGCGATCGAGCAGGCGGTGCGCACCGGCGAGTCGATCGAGGTCCGCCACCGGCTCCGCGACGCCGACGGGCGGATCCGCTCCTTCGACTCGAGATACACCTCGCTTCGCGACGTCGAGGGGCAGCCGACCGAACGAATCCTCGTGAGCTCGATCGACATCACCGACCGCCTCGAAGCGGAGAGCCGCGAACACGCCGTGCTCTCGTCGAGTCCGGCCATGACCATCGTGGTCGACATCGATCGCCAGACGTTGATCTACGCCAACCGCAGCTTCCTCGAATTCAACGGGGCGACGGATGTCAAGGCGCCGCAGGTCGACATGCCCGTGCTCGGCGACAACGTCCCGGCGGAGGATCTCCCGCTGCTCGGCGTCGCCGTCGCGACGGTGGTGCGCGACGACACACCGCAGGTGGTCGCCCACCGATTCCGTCGTTCCGACGGCACATTGCGTCATTTCCAGTCGCACGTCGCCCGTTTCCCCGACCCCCTCGGCCTCGACAAGCGCCTCGTCGTCATCACCTCCATCGACGTCACCAAGCGCCGAGCCGCCGAGGCTGCACTCGAGGCGGAGCGGGCCCGGCTCGAGCGGGCCAACCGCGATCTCCAGGAATTCGTCTACATCGCATCCCACGACCTGCAGGAGCCATTGCGGACGCTGTCGGCGTTCACCGATCTGCTCAGCCTCGAACTGCCCGACGATCTCTCCGACGACGCCCAGGCGTCGCTGCGGTTCATCCGGCAGGGCGCCGGTCGTATGCGTTCGCTCGTGCAGGGCCTGCTGGAGTACAGCCGGATCGGACCGGGTCGTCACGTCCGCAACATCGACATGGCGGCACTCGTCACCGGGCTCATCGACGACCTCGCCGATCAGATCTCGCGTGAGGACGCGATGATCCACGTCGGCACCTTGCCGGTGGTGCGCGGCGACGGCACCGAGCTCCGGCTGATCGTGCAGAACCTGGTGAGCAACGCCATCAAGTTCCGTCACCCGGACCGAACCCCCGAGGTCACCGTCGATGCCGCCGCCACGGCGGACGGCTGGCGGTTCTCGGTCACCGACAACGGCATCGGCGTCGCCGATCGCCACGTCGAACGCATCTTCGCGATCTTCCAACGGCTGCACGCCGCCGACACCTACGAGGGCTCCGGGATGGGGCTCGCCTACGCGAAGCGTGCGGTGGCGAACCACGGCGGGGAGATCGGGGTCGAGTCCGATCCCGAGGTCGGCAGCACCTTCTGGTTCACGCTCTCATCGAACGGTGAGGCATGACCGGCCGGCAGATCCGGGTGGTGCTCATCGACGATTCCGAAGCCGACAACTTCCTACATCGTCGGGCGCTGGAGACGTCGGGGCTCGTGTCGGAGATCGTGATCCACCCGGATCCGGAGCGCGGCCTCGAGCACCTCCGCGGCCTCGCCGCCGATGGCGCGGAGCCGCCAGATCTCCTGCTCCTCGACATCAACATGCCGCGGATGACGGGGTGGGAGTTCCTCGACGCCTATCGCACCCTGCCCGCCGGGCACCGGGCCCGGACCGTGCTCTACCTCCTCAGCGCCACATCGAACGCGGCCGACCACGAGCGGGCCGCCCGTCACGACGTCGTCGACGGGATTCGTACGAAGTCGCTGACCGACGAGGTCCTGCGCGAGATCATCGCCGATCATTTCGACGACGAGCATCCGAACGCCACCACCCCGCCGTAGTCCTCTCGATGTCCACCGCACTGGCCTGGTTCCGCCGCGATCTCCGCCTTGACGACAACCCGGCCTGGGCGGCCGCCACCGCCGCCCACGACGAGGTCGTGCCCGTGTTGGTGATCGAGCCCCGCTTGCTCGACACCGCTGGCCCCCACCGACGTCGGGCCTTCCTCGCCGCTGCGACAGCACTCGATCACCAGCTCGCCGAGCGGGGAGGACGGCTGCACGTCCGCACCGGCGACCCCGCTCGGATCATCCCCGCGATCGCCGACGAGGCCGACGCGAGCGGCGTCTACGCCAACGCCGACGTGTCGCGCTGGGCCCAACGCCGCGACGGCGAGGTCGAGGCGGCACTCGACGCGCCGATCGATTGGCATTGGGGCACGCTCGTGCACGCCCCCGGCACCGTGCTCACCAAGGCCGGCACCGTGTCGCGGGTCTTCACCCCTTTCTCGAACCGATGGTTCGACGTCTCCATGCGACCCGAAGCGATGAGCGGCCAGGCCCGCGTGAGCGACGACCCGGGCGATGGGCTCCCCGACCACGACGGGGCCGCCAACGCCGTGCTCGCCGAGCAGCGCATCGACGACTGGCAGGCCGACGTCGACCGCTACGACGAGACCCGCGACCTTCCCGCGGTCGACGGCACCAGTCGCCTCTCGACCGCGCTGCGTTTCGGCACGGTCTCGCCGCGCTCGCTGACCGAGGTCTACGGCACCCACTCCCCCGGCCGCCACGGCTTCGTCCGCCAGCTCGCCTGGCGTGACTGGTACGCCCACCTGACCCATCAGTTCACCGACATCGATCGGCGGGCGATCCGACCCGAGTACGACGGCATCGACTGGCAGACCGGACCGGACGCCGACGAGGAGTTCGCCGCCTGGGCCGAGGGCCGCACCGGCTATCCGATCGTCGACGCCGGCATGCGCCAGCTGGCCGAAACCGGCTGGATGCACAACCGGGTGCGCATGATCACCGCCTCGTTCCTGGTGAAGGACCTCCTCATCGACTGGCGACGAGGCGAACGCCACTTCCGCCATCTGCTCTCCGACGCCGAGCCGTCGCAGAACGCCGGGAACTGGCAGTGGGTCGCTGGCACCGGTGCCGATGCCGCTCCCTATTTCCGCATCTTCAACCCCTGGAGCCAAAGCCGGAAGTTCGATGCCAGCGGCGACTACATCCGCCGCTGGGTACCCGAGCTGGCGGCGCTCGACGCCAAGACGATCCACGAACCGGCGGCCGCCGCTCCACTCGATCTCGCCGCCGCCGGGGTCATCCTCGGCGACACCTATCCCGAGCCGATCGTCGACCATTCGTTCGCCCGTGATCGCACCCTGGCCGCCTACAAGGCCGCCCTCGGCACGTAGCAAATCCGCCCTCGCGGTGGCGCCGACGCCGTACGCTGGCGGGCCATGACCCGCGTCTTCTCCGGTATCCAGCCCACGGGCGAGCAGCATCTCGGCAACTTCCTCGGCGCCACCCGAAACTGGGCCAAGATGCAGCACGAGACCGACGCCTTCTTCTGTGTCGTCGATCTCCATGCGATCACGATCCGTCACGAAGACCGCTCGGCCGTGCGCGACGGATCCGTCCGGCTCGCCCAGATGCTGATGGCGGTCGGCCTCGATCCCGAGGTCTGCACACTGTTCGTGCAGTCCCACGTGCGAGAGCACGCCGAACTCGGCTGGATCATGCAGTGCAACGTGTCGTACGGCGAGCTCAGCCGCATGACCCAGTTCAAGGACAAGAGCGGCCAGCACGACTTCATCTCGGCCGGGCTGTTCACCTATCCGGCGCTCCAGGCGGCCGACATCTTGCTGTACGACACCAACGAGGTGCCGGTCGGCGACGACCAACGCCAGCACATCGAGATCACCCGCGACATCGCCGAGCGTTTCAACTCCCACTACGGCGACACGTTCGTGCTTCCCCAGGCGGTCATCCCCGCCGCCGGCGCCCGGGTGATGGATCTTCAGCAGCCGACGTCGAAGATGTCGAAGTCGCTCGACTCGCCCAAGGGCACGATCGGTCTGCTCGACGAGCCCAAGCAGATCGAGAAGAAGATCAAGAGCGCGGTGACCGACACCGACGGCGAGGTCCGGTTCGACATCGCCGAGAAGCCCGGCGTGTCGAACCTCCTGTCGATCCTCGGCGCCGCCACCGACCGCGACCCGGCGTCGCTCGCGAACGAGTACGAGCAGTACGGGCCGCTCAAGCTCGACACAGCCGCGGCCGTGATCGAGCTGTTGGCGCCGGTTCAGGCCCGCTACCGGGAGCTCGAGGCCGACCCGGCTGAAACCGCGCGGCTGTTGCAGATCGGCGCCGACAAGGCCCGTGAGATCGCAGCCATCACCATGGAGCGAGTTCGCGCCAACGTCGGACTGTTGACCGACTGATCCGGCTGTTGCGACTTCGGCCAGCGCCGGTCGGCGTCAGTCGTCGTCGACCTCGTGCAACACCTGGGCGATCGCCGGATCGATCGTCCACTCGTCGGCCGGCTTGTGGTGCTCCTCGGCCCACGACACGGTCAGCGGATCACTACCGGCCAATTCGAGCATGTCCGCCCCGATCGCGGGGTGGTGCAGGTAGAGCCCGACTCGCCGGGTGAAGCCGCTCGACCGGATCCAGAGCTTGGCGGTGTCGCGCCCGGCGACCTTGGCCGACATGGTGGCAACCACCCGCCCCCACGTTCCGAGATCGGCGTCGATCTTGCCGATGTCGTGCAGCAGCGCCGCCGCGAGCACCGGAGGGGTCGCCTCGTTGCCGAGTCGACGCTCGACCTCGCGGGCCACCTGCACGGTGTGCCGACGGTCAGGACCGTACTGGCGCTTCCAGAGCCCGTACTCGGCCTCCGAGAGCACTTCCTCGACCCAGGCCCGGTCGGCCTCGGGCGGGCCCCCGGGGCGCAGCGCACCGAAGAATCGGCGGGTCAAGTGCCACGCACCACCCATCAGCGGCCCACCGCCCTCGGGTGAGCCGAGCGGTAGATGTTGACCAGCCGCTCGGTGGTGACCTTGGTGTAGATCTGGGTCGTCGAGATCGAGGCATGACCGAGCAATTCCTGCACGGTACGGATGTCGGCCCCGTGATCGAGCATGTGTGTCGCGCACGAGTGCCGCAGCACGTGGGGTGAGAGCTCGTCGGTCAGACCGACCACTGCCCCCCGGTCGCGGATGATGCCGTAGGCGCCCTGCCGGCTCAAGCGTCCGCCCCGCTGGTTGAGGAACACCGCCTCGGCATCGCCCCGACGAGCCCACCGATCGGGCACGAGCTCGGCGCGACCGCCGATCTCGAACCAGCGCTCGAGCGCCGACGCGGCCATCCGCCCGAGCGGGACGATGCGTTCCTTGGAGCCCTTGCCCATCAGGCGCACGAGGCCGTCGTGGAGATCGATGTCGCCGACCGACAACCCGACCACCTCCGAGATGCGGGCACCGGTGCCGTACAGCGTCTCGAGCAGGGCGGCGTCTCGGCGGCTGACGGGGTCGTCGCCGCCGACCGACTCGATCAGTCGGGTCACCTGGTCGAGGGTGAGCGCTTTCGGCAGCCCCTTCGGGATCGACGGGATCTCAACATCGGCGGCAGGGTCGTCGGGGCGGACCTCGTCGGCCACGAGAAAGCGGTGCATCCCCCGCACGGCGACCAGGGTGCGGGTCACCGACGACGCAGCCAGGCCCTCGCCCTGCAACACGTGGACGAACGCCAACACGTCGTCATCGATGGCCGTCAGCGGGTCGACCCCCCGGCGAGCCAGGTGGGCCTGGTAGCGAGCGAGATCACGGCCGTAGGCAGCAAGCGTGTTGGCCGAACGACCGCGCTCGACCGTCAACCACACCATGAAGTCCTCGATCGCGGGGTGGCGCCGGGCCTCCAGCGCGACGAGGTCGATGTCGACGTCGTCGGTGCGGCTCATCGGCCCATCATCGCCTATCGGCCGAGGCGACGGGCGGCGGTCAGGATCCCGATCTGGGTCTTGGCGTCGGTGATGCGGCCATCGATGGTCGCTGCGAGAGCGTCGTCGAGCGGCCAACGCTCGATCGTCATGTGCGCCTCCTCGGGGCCGTCGTGGGCGGTCTCGACCACCTCGAACTCGGTGGCGACGAAGATGTGCACGTACTCGTCGCAGAACCCGACCGAGTTGTTGAAACCGGTCAACGGTTCGAGATCGAGCGGCCGCAAGCCGACCTCCTCCTCCAGTTCCCGAGCGGCAGTGAGCTCGGGCGATTCACCGGCCACGTCGCGCTTACCGGCCGGGATCTCGACCAGGTCCGCATGCAGCGCGGCCCGGTACTGGCGGACCAGGATCACGTCGTCGCCGTCGATCGCCACCACGGCGACCGCCCCGGGGTGGTGCACGATGTCCCGGGTGATGCGTTCGCCCTCGGGCGTTTCGAACTCGCCCTGGGCGACCGAGATCACAAAGCCCTCGTGCAGCACGGTCTCACCGATGAAGGTGAAGCCCGACGCCGAGGTGGAGCCCGGTTCGATCACGATTCGGCCGCGGTGAGATCGTCGTTCATCGACGGTAACTGCGGGTTGCGGCCGGCCGCTCGCTGTAGCGCCGCGCCGATGAACTCCCGGAACAGCGGCGCCGGTCGATCGGGGCGGCTCTTGAACTCCGGGTGGGCCTGGGTCGCCACCCAGAACGGATGACCCTCGAGCTCGATGAACTCCACGAGGCGTCCGTCGGGCGACTCGCCCGACAGCACCAGATCGCTCTCTTCGAACTTGCTGCGGTACTTCGGGTTGAACTCGTAGCGGTGGCGATGGCGCTCCGACACGACCTCTTCGCCGTAGGCCTCGGCCACGCGACTCCCGGGCTTGAGCTGCGCGACGTAGGCGCCGAGCCGCATCGTGCCGCCCATGTCGGTGACGTCGCGCTGGCTCTCCATCAGATCGATGACGGGGTGCGGGGTGCGAAGGTCGAACTCGGTGGAGTTGGCGCCGGCCAGACCAAGCGCGTTGCGGGCGTACTCGATGGTCATCACCTGCATGCCGAGGCAGAGGCCCAGACACGGGATGTCGTGCTCTCGGCTGTAGGCCGCCGCGGCGACCTTGCCCTCGACACCGCGCTCGCCGAATCCGCCCGGAATGACGATCCCGTCGAGGTCTCGCAGGCGGCCCGCGGCGAGCAGCCCTTCGACCTCTTCGGCCTGGATCCACTCGATCTCGACGTCGGCGCCGTGATGAATGCCCGCGTGGTTGAGCGACTCGACCACCGACAGGTAGGCGTCGGGCAGGGCGACGTACTTGCCGATCATGCCGATGCGGATCGGCGTGGTCGCATCCTCGACGCGCCGGACGAGTTCGCGCCAAGCGGTGAGATCCACCGCCTCGTCGCCGAGACCGAGGATGTCGCACACGTAGGAGTCGAGCCCCTCGTCGTGGAGCACCAGCGGGATCTCATAGAGGCTGGACGCATCGGCGGCGTTGGTGACACCCGCGACGGGCACGTCGCACAGGTTCGAGATCTTGCGCCGCAGATCCGACCCGATCGGCCCCTCGGAGCGGCACACGATCGCGTCGGGCTGGATGCCTCGGCTGCGGAGTTCGGTGACGGAGTGCTGGGTCGGCTTGGTCTTCATCTCGCCCGACGGCCCGATGAAGGGCACCAGCGTCACGTGGACATAGCAGACGTTGTTGCGGCCCACGTCGAGACGGAACTGCCGGATCGCTTCGAGGAACGGGAGGATCTCGATGTCGCCGACCGTGCCGCCGACCTCGGTGATGACGACATCGACGTCGTCGCTCACGAGCCGGTTGATCCGCCGCTTGATCTCGTTGGTGATGTGGGGGATCACCTGCACGGTCTTGCCGAGATAGTCGCCTCGCCGCTCGGCGGCGATGACCGAGCTGTAGATCGAGCCGGTGGTGCCGTTGGAGTCGGTGGTGAGGTTCTCGTCGATGAACCGCTCGTAGTGGCCGAGATCGAGATCGGTCTCGCCACCGTCGTCGGTGACGAACACCTCGCCGTGCTCGAAGGGGTTCATCGTGCCCGGATCCACGTTGAGATACGGGTCGAGTTTCTGCATGGTGACACGGAGGCCACGGGCCTTCAGAAGGCGCCCGAGCGATGATCCGGTGAGGCCCTTTCCAAGGCCACTCACCACGCCACCGGTCACGAAGATGTGCTTCGTCATCGGGATCTCACCATAACCCCGGGGTGTGACGAGCGCGCGTTTGCCCCCTGGGGAAATCGCGATCGATCAGCGCCGGCGGGCTGCGCCCGCCGCCGACCGAAGCTCGGTGGCGTGCTCGCGCGCCGATGCCGAATCGGGCGAACCCGACAGCATCCTCGAGAGTTCGGTCACCCTCGCCTCGTCGTCGAGCTGGGTGGCCTCGCTGACCGTCTGGCCGTCGACGTCGCGTTTCATGATCGCCACGTGGTGATCCGCGAAGGCCGCCACCTGCGCGAGGTGGGTCACGACCAGGACCTGGTGGGTCGAGGCGAGATCGGCGAGCGACGCACCGACGGTGTTGGCGACGTCGCCACCGATGCCGGCGTCGACCTCGTCGAACACGAGCGTCGGCGGCCCCGCGCTCAACACCAGGCGGAGCGCGAGCATCGTGCGGGCGAGCTCACCACCCGACGCGACCCGGGTGAGGGGCTGGGGGTCGTGCCCTGCGTTGGCGGCGAGCCGGAACGCGACCTCGTCGCCGGCCGCTCCCGCAACCGAGACCTCCATGCGGGCACCGGCCATCGCCAGCCCGGCCAGGTGCTTCTCGACGGCCGAGGCCAGACGCGGCGCGGCCTCGGTGCGGGCCGCGAGCACCTCGGCCGTCGAGAAGCACCTGGCCGGGCTGGCGATGGCCGGTGCCCGCATGGAGGTCTC
>JBCBYI010000001.1:0-48457 GCA_039815945.1 Actinomycetota bacterium
CCGTCTTCGGGCTCACGACCGAAGTGCCCGTACGCGGCCGACTTGCGGTAGATCGGCCGGCGGAGGTCAAGGTCGCGCAGGATCGCGGCCGGGCGGAGGTCGAACACCTCGTCGACGGCGGACTCGATGGCCGCCTTGTCGACCGTCTCGGTGCCAAAGGTCTCGACCAGCACCGACATCGGACGAGCCATCCCGATGGCGTAGGCCACCTGGATCTCACAGCGGCTGGCCGCACCGGCGGCGACGAGGTTCTTCGCGACCCAGCGGGTCGCGTAGGCGGCCGAGCGGTCGACCTTCGACGGGTCCTTGCCGGAGAAAGCACCGCCGCCGTGGCGGGCCATGCCGCCGTAGGTGTCGACGATGATCTTGCGACCGGTGAGACCGGCGTCGCCGACCGGACCGCCGATCACGAACCGACCGGTCGGGTTCACGTAGACGTCGTAGTCGTCGTCGGCGAACTGCTCGGGGATCACCGGACGGATGACGTGCTCGATCAGGTCGGGCCGGATCATCGTGTCGCGATCGATGCCGTCGTTGTGCTGCGTCGACACGAGCACGGTCTTGAGCTTGACCGGCGTGTTGCCCTCGTACTCGAAGGTGACCTGGGTCTTGGCGTCGGGCCGCAGGTACGGGATGGTGCCGGCCTTGCGGACCTCGGCGTGCTTCTCGGCCATGCGGTGGGCGAGATGGATCGGCAGCGGCATGAGCACGTCGGTCTCGTCGCACGCGTAGCCGAACATCATGCCCTGGTCGCCGGCGCCCTGGAGGTCGAGATCGTCCTCGTCACCGGACTGACCGGACCGGACCTCTTCGGAGGCGGTGACGCCCTGGGAGATGTCGGGCGACTGCTCGTCGAGGGTGACCATCACGCCGCAGGTGTTGCCGTCGTAGCCGAAGGCCTCGTTGTTGTAGCCGATCTCGTTGATCGTGCGACGAACGGTGCCGGGGATGTCGACATAGGCCTCGGTGGTGATCTCACCGGCGACGACCGCCAGGCCGGTGGTCACGAGTGTCTCGCACGCGACCCGGCTCATCGGGTCCTGCGCCAGCATCTCGTCGAGGATGGCGTCGGAGATCTGGTCGGCCATCTTGTCGGGATGGCCCTCCGAAACGCTCTCGGAGGTGAAGGTCCAACGGGTCACGGTTGCTCCTGGTTCATCGCTGGCCGAGTCGGCCCGCTGCGGTGTCTAGCACGCGCCGTGCGACATCGCGTTTCTCTGTCAGAGGGACATCGATCCGGGATCCGTCGGCGAGCAGGATGACCACCTCGTTGGTGGTGTGCTCGAAGCCGACACCCGGCTTGGACACGTCGTTGGCCACGATCGCGTCGAGGTTTTTGCGGGCCAGCTTGGCGGTCGCGTTGTCGATCAGGTCGTCGGTCTCGGCCGCGAACCCGATCAGGATCTGGCTGTCGAGCTTCGTCTCGCCGAGCCCGGCGAGGATGTCGACGGTGGGCACGAGTTCGACCGACGGTGCGCCGTCGGCCTTCTTGAGCTTGCCCTCGGCGGAGTCGGCGGGCCGGAAGTCGGCGACCGCTGCGGCCATCACGACGATGTCGGCGTCGGGCGCCTCGATGTCGCAGGCCGCAGCCATCTCCGCCGCGGTCTCGACCTCGACGACGCGCACACCGGCGGGCGCCCGATCGGGACGGGTGGTGACGAGTACGACGTCGGCGCCCCGCAGGGCCGCCTCGGCGGCGACGGCATGTCCCTGCTTGCCCGAGGAACGGTTGCCGATGTAGCGCACGGCGTCGATCGGTTCGCGGGTGCCGCCGGCGGTCACGAGCACGGTACGGCCGGTGAGATCACCCTCGGTGAGCGCAGCCTCGACCGCGGCGACCACGGTGGCGGGTTCCGCGAGACGGCCATGACCCATGTCGCCACCGGCGAGCCGACCCGACTCCGGCGGAACGATCAACACGCTGCGCTCCTCGAGCACGGCGAGGTTCTCCTGCACCGACGCCTGCTCCCACATCTCGGTGTGCATCGCCGGGCAGATCATCACCGGCGCACGCGAGGCCAGGATGGTGGCCATCAACAGATCGGCCGAACGCCCGGTGCGCAGATCGCTGATCAGGCGGGCGGTCGCCGGGCACACGAGGATCAGATCGGCGGCCTGGCCCATCTTGGTGTGCGGGATCGGCGTCTCCGGGTCGTCCCACAACTCGGTGCGGACCGGTTCGGAGGCGAGCGCGGAGAAGGTGGTGGCGCCGACCATGCGCTGCGCGCCGTCGGTCAGAACCGGGCTGACGTGCGCGCCAGCGTCGACCAGGCGACGACACACCTCGACGGCCTTGTAGGCGGCGATGCCGCCGGTGACACCGAGAACGATGCGGCGGCCGGCGAGCGTGGTCACCGTGCCCCTCGGATCAGGCGGAGTCGTCGCCGAGTTCGGCGGCGGCAGCGGCTTCGGCGGCAGCGAGGGCGGCAGCCTCGGCTTCGGCCTCGGGATCGATCTCGATCGAGGTGATCTTGTCGGCCGAGATCTCTTCGAAGGCGATCGACAGCGGCTTGGCGGCGGTCGAGGTGACCTGCGGCGGCACCGCGGAACCGACGCCCTGGCTCAGCTGGCCGACATAGTTCGTGATCTCGCGCGACCGCATCGCCGAGAGCGAGACGAGACGGAACTTCGACCCGGTCTTCTCGAGGAGATCCTCGATCGAGGGGTTCATCATCGTGTCGTAGCCGTGCGCCATGAATGTGCCTTCTCGTCGGGCCCGGATGGGCCGAATTCCGAAGGGTCAGGCTAGCAGCCGTGTGTCGCGGATCGGCGCTGCTCGATCAGGCCCTGGATCTCCTCAACGGCCCGATCGAGTTCGTCGTTGATCACAACGACCATGTCGAGCTCGAGTGCCTTGGCCTTCTCCTCGGCGGCCTTGGCCAGTCGGGCCTGCACCTTTTCCTCGGGGTCGCCGCGGCCACGCAGGCGGGCCTCCTGGGCCTCGTCGGAGGGGGCGTCGACGAAGAGCAGCACGGCGTCGGGGTACCGGGCCCTGATCTGTTCGGCGCCGTACACGTCGATCTCGAACACGACATCGTGGCCGGGCGGCGGGTCCGGAACCGGGGTGCCCTGGTAGTAGTCGAGGAACTCGACCCACTCGAGGAAGCCGCCGTCGGCGACATGCGCGAGGAACCGCTCGGCATCGGTGAAGTGGTAGGCCTCCATCGCCTCACCGGGGCGCCGGTCTCGGGTGGTCCAGCTCCGCGAGAGCCACAGGCCCGGATCCTGGTCGAGCAGGTGGGCGACGATCGTGCCCTTGCCGACACCGCCCGGACCCGAGATGACCACGATCACCCGGTCGTCGAGCTCAGCCATCGGCCGGATCGGCGTCCCCGTCGCCGAAGGCGGTCAACAGCGCCCGGCGCTGGTTGTCGCCCAGCCCCTGGATGCGGCGGCTCTCGGCGATGCCGATCGACTCCATCGTGCGTCGCGACTTCACCTTGCCGACGCCCGGCAACGACTCGAGGATCGTGAGGATCTTGGTCTTCGCCACCAGCTCGTCGGTCTCGGCTCGGGCGAACACGTCGGCGAACACGATCTGGCCGTCTTTCAACGCGGCCTTGAGTTCGGCGCGCACCCGCCGGGCTTCGGCGGCCTTGGCGAGCGCCGCCCGGCGGGCTTCGTCGGTGAGAGGTGGCGGGGTGGCCATCCCGGGAGCGTACCGGGAGGCCCGTCAGCCCGCCGACGCCGCGGACGCGTGAACCGCCTGGGCGGCGGCGATCGGATCGTCGGCGCGGGTCACGGCGCGGCCGACCACGAGCAGGTCCGACCCGCCGGCCAGGGCATCGGCCGGCGACGCGGCCCGCGCCTGATCGTTGACGTTGTCGCCGGCGAGGCGGATGCCGGGCGTCACCCGGGTGAGGCGCGGCGCGTAGTGGTGCGCCTCCTCGAGATCGCCCACCGCACACACGATGCCGGTGCAACCGGCCTCGGCCGCGAGCATGACCCGCTTCGGCATGATGTGCGGGGGCGCGTCGCCGTCGCTGGTCAACACCGTGATCGCCAGCGACTGGGGCGTTTCGAGACCCGCGTTGCGCGCACCCTCTTCGAGCCCCTGCACGCCGGCGCGAAGCATGTCGACGCCGCCGTGGGCGTGCATCGTGAGGTACTGCACCCCGAAGGCGCCCAGGACCCGGGCGGCCTTGCCGACGGTCGTCGGGATGTCGTGCAGCTTGAGATCGAGGAAGATCTTGTAGCCGAGGTCGGAGATGGCGCCGATCGCCTCGGGGCCGGCCGCCGAGTAGAGTTCGAGGCCGATCTTGGCGACGCCGAAGTAGTCCTTGAACGTCCGACCGAGGCGGATGGCGGCCACGAGATCGTCGACGTCGAGCGCCAGCGCGAGCCGATCCTTGATCACCGGATCGATTTCGGTCGCCGACTCACCGGTTTCAGGCATGTGCTCCTCCGATCAACTCCGCCACGGAACCCACGCCGTTTTGGTCACACCACTGTTCGAACTCACCGAGGATCCGCCGTGGTGCACGCGGATCCGCGAACGTCGCCGTGCCGACTTCGACCGCCGACGCTCCGGCGAGCAGGAACTCTACG
Source organism: Actinomycetota bacterium (assembly GCA_039815945.1). GTDB lineage: Bacteria > Actinomycetota > Acidimicrobiia > Acidimicrobiales > Aldehydirespiratoraceae > UBA11606. The sequence continues at coordinate 4,549 of JBCBYI010000001.1, forward strand.
ACATCGGCTCCGCTCGATGTTCCACCCACACCGATGATCGGCAGGTCGGGCAGGGCCTCGTGCACGTCGTACACCGCCCGGACGGCGACCGGATGCATCGCCGCTCCCGACAGGCCGCCCTTCTTGGCCCCGAGGACGGGTCGGCGGGAGTCGATGTCGATCACCATGCCGAGCAAGGTGTTGGTGAGCACGACCGCCTCGGCGCCGGCACCGTGGGCCGCCGCCGCGATCTCGGGCAGATCCGCGGCGTTGGGGCTGAGCTTGGCCCACATCGGCCGGCCGACGACCTTCGACGCGTCGATCACCTCGGCGGTCGCGGTGCGACTGTGGGCGAACATCGATCCGCGGTCCTCGAGATTCGGGCACGAGACGTTGACCTCGACCGCGACGACACCGTCGGGAGCGTCGGCCAGCGCGGCGGCAGCCCGGGCGTAGTCGTCGACGCTGCTTCCCCAGATCGATGCGACGACCGTTGCGCCGGTGGCGAGCAACTCGGGCAGGTCGTGTTCGAGCCAGTGGGGCACGCCCTTGCCCTGGAGCCCGACGCTGTTGATCATCCCCGACGCGGTCGGGTGGACCCGAGGCGACGGGTTGCCCGCCCACTCCTCGGCCTTCATCGACTTCACCACCACGGCGCCGAGCGATGCCGGGTCGAGATAGTTCGCGAACTCCGCACCGTGACCGGCGGTGCCGGACGCGGTCATGACCGGCGCCCGGAGGGCCACCGACCCGACCGTCGTGCCGAGATCCATCAGCTGGATGCTCCGTCGTCGCTGGGCTCCAGCGCGCTGGCTGCGACGCCCTGGTGGTACTCCTGCAGGCTCCGCACGGCGAGGTTGTGGGCCTTCCAGTCCTGCATGCCGCGGGCCGCTGCGAGCGCTGCGGCGCCGGTGGTGAGGAGCGGAACGCTCGCCCGACCGGCAGCCGAGCGGATGTGATCGCCGTCGGCGCGGGGTCCTCGCCCCCGGGGCGAGTTCACGACCAGCTTCACCTCGCCTGCGTTGATCAGGTCGACCGCGTTGACGCCGCCCTCGTCGCCGAGCTTGGCGACCTCGATCGCAACCTCGACGCCGGCGTCGCGGGCGGCCCCGGCCGTGCCGCTGGTGGCGGCGATGGTGAAGCCCATCTCGGTGAGGAGGCGGGCCGCCTCGACACCGGACGCCTTGTCCCGGTCGGCGAGCGACAAGAAGACCATGCCGTCCTCGGGCAGCCGGGTGCCGGCGGCGAGCTGGGACTTCACGAAGGCGAGGCCCGGCGTCAGGTCGATGCCCATCACCTCGCCGGTCGAGCGCATCTCCGGACCGAGCACGGCATCGGCTTCCGGGAACCGGTTGAACGGCAGCACGGCTTCTTTGATGGCGACATGGTCGCCCTCGACGGGGTCGCGCATCAGTCCCTCGTCACGGAGTTCGGCGAGCGTGGCGCCGACCATGATGCGGCTGGCGACCTTCGCGAGCGGCACGCCGGTGGCCTTGGCCACGAACGGCACCGTGCGGCTGGCCCGAGGGTTGGCTTCGATCACGAAGACCTGGTTGCCCTTCACCGCGTACTGCACGTTGATCAGGCCCTTGACGTCGAGCGCCTCGGCGATCTTCAGGGTGTAGTCCTCGATGACGGCGATCGTCTCGGCCGACAGGCTGGTGGGCGGGATCGAGCAGGCGGAGTCGCCGGAGTGCACACCGGCCTCCTCGACATGCTCCATGACGGCGCCGATCGTGGCGTCGCCGGTGTGGTCGCGCAGGGCATCGACGTCGACCTCGGTGGCGTCCTCGAGGAAGCGGTCGACGAGCACGGGGCGCTCGGCCGACAGACCGCCCTCCTTGCCGAGGCTGCCGAAGCCGGCGAGCTCGGCCATCGCCCGACGCAGATGGTCGTCGTCATAGACGATCTCCATCGCCCGACCGCCGAGCACGTAACTCGGGCGGACGAGGGCCGGGTAGCCGATCTTGGCGGTGATCTCGAGGGCCTGGTCGATGTCGACGGCGGTACCGCCGGCCGGCTGGGGGATCTCGAGGCGGGCGCACATGGCGTTCCACTGCTCGCGGTCCTCGGCCAGGTCGATCGACGCCGGCGACGTACCGAGCACGAGCTCCTCGGGCAGGCGGTCGGCGAGCTTCAGCGGGGTCTGCCCGCCGAGGCTGACGATGACGCCCTTGGGCTGCTCCCGCTCGATGATGTCCATGACGTCTTCGTAGGTGAGCGGTTCGAAGTAGAGCCGATCCGACGTGTCGTAGTCGGTCGAGACGGTCTCGGGGTTGCAGTTGACCATGATGGTCTCGTAGCCGGCGTCTCGGAGCGAGAAGCTGGCGTGCACACAGCAGTAGTCGAACTCGATGCCCTGGCCGATGCGGTTCGGGCCCGAACCGAGGATCACGACCTTCTCGCGATCGCCGTCGCTGACCTCGTCGGTGTCCTCATAGGTCGAGTAGTGGTACGGCGTCGTGGCTTCGAACTCCGCCGCGCAGGTGTCGACCGTCTTGAAGGTCGTGCGCACGCCGGCGGCGAGGCGAGCCGCCCGCACCTCCGCCTCGGAGACCCCCCAGAGGTAGGCCAGCTGCGGGTCGGAGTAGCCGAGCTGCTTCGCCCGCTTGAAACCCCGCGGGGTGATGGTGTCGAGCGAGAGCATCTCGAGATGCGCCCGCTCCTCGGTGATCATCGACATCTGGTCGAGGAACCACGGGTCGACCGCAGTGGCCTCGAAGACCTCGTCGATGCTCACGCCGCGGCGCAACAGCGCTTCGAGCTGGAAGGGGCGGTCGGGCGTGCCGATCGCCGCCATCTTCATGAGCTCTTCGGTCGGGATGTCGTCGAGGGCGGCCTCGCCGGGATCCGCGTTGAGGCCATGCCGACCCTGCTCGAGGGATCGCAGCGCCTTCTGGAGCGATTCCGGGAAGGTGCGGCCGATCGCCATGACTTCGCCGACCGATTGCATCGACGTGCCGAGCACGCCCGACGTGCCGGGGAACTTCTCGAACGCCCAGCGCGGGATCTTGGTGACGACGTAATCGATCGACGGCTCAAAGCTCGCCGGCGTCTTCTCGGTGATGTCGTTGGGGATCTCATCGAGCGTGTAGCCGATGGCGAGCTTGGCGGCGATCTTGGCGATCGGGAAGCCGGTGGCCTTCGACGCGAGCGCGGAGCTGCGGCTCACGCGCGGGTTCATCTCGATGACGATCTGGCGACCGGTCTCGGGATCGACCGCCCACTGGACGTTCGAACCGCCGGTCTCGACACCGACGCGACGGATACAGGCGAACGAGCCGTCGCGCATCTTCTGGTACTCGACGTCGGTGAGGGTCTGGGCGGGGGCGACGGTGATCGAGTCGCCGGTGTGCACACCCATTGGGTCGAGGTTCTCGATCGAGCAGATGATCACACAGTTGTCCGCACGATCGCGCATGACCTCGAGCTCGTACTCCTTCCAGCCCTTGATCGACTCCTCGATCAGGATCTCCGAGATGGGGCTGGCGTCGAGGCCGTAGGCGGCCATGCGCTCGTACTCCTCCATCGTCTCGGCGATACCGGTCCCCCGGCCACCGAGGATGTAGGCGGGCCGGATGATGACCGGCAGGCCGACCTCTTCGACGGCGACCCGGGCCTCGTCCATGTTGTGCGCGATGGCAGATCGGGCGGATTCGAGCCCGATCTCGGTCATGGCGACCTTGAACTTCTCACGGTTTTCCGCGGTCTCGATCGCTTCCGCATCAGCACCGATCAGTTCGACCCCGTGCTTGTCGAGCACGCCGGCCTGCTGGAGTTCCATAGCCAGGTTCAGACCGGTCTGGCCACCGAGTGTCGGCAGCACCGCGTCGGGGCGCTCCTTTTCGATGATCTTCTCGAGGATCTGCAGGTCGAGCGGCTCGACGTAGGTGGCGTCGGCGAAGGTCGGGTCGGTCATGATCGTCGCCGGGTTCGAGTTGGCGAGGATGACCCGATAGCCCTCTTCCTTGAGGACTCGGCAGGCTTGCGTTCCGGAGTAGTCGAACTCACAAGCCTGGCCGATCACGATCGGGCCCGAGCCGATGATCAGGATCGAGTGGATGTCGGTGCGCTTCGGCATCAGTTGTCCTCGCTCGGCGCGGCGGCCGAGACCGCCCTGGTGTTGGTTCGGGTCGGCATCACGCTGCCGCTCCCTGGAAGCCGTCCATGAGTTCGGCAAACTCGGTGAAAAGGTAGGCCGAATCGTGCGGGCCGGGGCCCGCTTCGGGGTGGTACTGGACGCTGAAGGCCGGGTACTCGTTGTGGACCAGGCCCGAGAGGGTGCCGTCGTTGAGGCAGACGTGGCTCTCGGTCACGTTCGGCACCGAACCGGCCTCCACCGCGAAGTTGTGGTTCTGAGCGGTGATCTCCACCTTGCCGGTGCGGGAGTCCTGCACCGGGACGTTGCCGCCGTGGTGGCCGAACTTCATCTTGTACGTGCGCCCGCCGAGGGCGAGCGACAGGACCTGATGGCCGAGGCAGATACCGAAGATCGGCACCTTGCCGAGCAGCTTGGGCAACTCGTCGACGATCGGGCCCGCTTCCTCGGGATCGCCGGGCCCGTTGGAAAGGAACACCCCGTCGGGGTTCATCGCGAGGACTTCCTCGGCGGTGGTGTGGGCCGAAACGACGGTCACGGTGCCGATCTCGCCCAGGTGGCGCAGCATCGTGGCCTTCACACCGAAGTCGTAGGCGACGATCTTCCGTGGGCCGTTGCCGACCGTGTACGGCTCATCGGTGGTGACGAGGCTGACCAGGTCGATGCCGGCGGTGCCGGGCTCGGCCTGGGCGGCGGCGAGCAGGGTGGCGTGGTCGGCAGGACCGAAGGCCCCCGGCATGGCGCCGGTGTCGCGGATGTGGCGGGTGAGGCGGCGGGTGTCGATCCCGGCGATGCCGGCGAGACCCTGGCGGCGCAGGTAGTCGTCGAGGTGCTCCTCGCTGCGCCAGTTGCTCTGGCGGCGAGCGAGGTCGCGGATGATCACGCCACGACAGAACGGCTTGGCCGCTTCGTCGTCGGTGGCGTTGACCCCGTAGTTCCCGATGTGGGGATAGGTGAAGGTGATGATCTGTCCGGCGTAGCTGGGGTCGGTGATGACCTCCTGGTAGCCCGAGAGCACCGTGTTGAACACGACCTCACCAGTGGCGAACCCGTTCGGTTCGAGCTCGGCACCGATGCCCTCCCCTTCGAAGGTCTCGCCGTCGGCGAGGACCAATTGGTACTCACGAATGCTCATCGCGTTGCCTCTCCATCGGTTACCACGAGATCACCGTTCCAGATCGTGTGTCGTACTTTGCCGCGAACGGCCCGCCCCTCGAAGGGAGTATTCGTGCTGCGGCTCGCCATCGCTGCGCCGGTGATCGTCCACTCCTGGTCGAGGTCGATCAGGGCGAGGTTGGCGGGGCTACCGGTCTTGATGGGGCCGCCGTGGCGATCGTCGATTCCGGCGATGCGGGCCGGATTGATCGAGAGCAGCTCGACCAGCTTCGAAATGCCGGCACCGAGTTCGGTGTTGGCGATTGCGAAGGCGGTCTCGACCCCGAGCATGCCGGGAGGTGCGTCGAGGAACGGACGTTCCTTGTCCTGTCGCGTGTGCGGCGCGTGATCGGTGGCGATCGCATCGAGCGTGCCGTCGAGCAGACCCGCCTTGATCGCCTCCACGTCGTCGGCGGTTCGCAGGGGCGGGTTGACCTTGAACGCCGTGTCGAACGATGCAACCGCCGAGTGATCGAGGCAGAAGTGGTGGGGCGTCGCCTCGGCGGTGACCTTCAGGCCCTCAGCCTTCGCCGCACGGATCAGGTCGACGCCGCGGGCGGTGGTGACGTGCTGGAAGTGCACGCGACCCCCGGTGAGGCGGGCGAGGGCGATGTCTCGGGAGATCATCAGTTCTTCGGCCTCGGCCGGCTGGCCGGGCATGCCGAGCCGACTCGACCAGTCGCCCTCGTGCATCGCGCCGTCGGCCGACAGGGAATCGACCTCGCAGTGCTGGGCGAGCACGATCTCGAAGCCGTCGGCGAGATGCGAGAGGCCCCGGGCGTACTCCAGCGCAGTGCGCATCACCCGGGCGTCCTGCACCCCGTCGCCGTCGTCGGTGAACATGCGCACGCCCGATCGCACGAGTTCGGCCATGGGGCTGAGCGTCTCGCCCTCGCGTCCGACGGTGATCGCCGCCGACGGCAGCACCTCACAGAGCGCGTCGAGGCTGAGATCATGGATCTGACGAACGACTGCGGCGCTGTCGATCGTCGGCGTCGTGTTTGGCATCACGACCACGGCCGTGAAGCCACCGAGGGCGGCGCCCCGAGAACCGGTCTGGATCGTCTCGGCCTCTTCGCCACCGGGCTCGCGGAAGTCGACCTGGATGTCGACGAAACCGGGCGTGACGACCAGGCCGTCGGCGTCGATGACCGTGTCGCCGTCGAGCTTCTCTCCGACCTCGGCGATCACGCCGTTCTGGATGACGAGGTCGGCTCGGCGGGTGCCCGAGCCGTCGACCAGGGTGCCGTTGGTGATCGCGATCGAGCTCATCACGCCACCGCCAACCCGCCGCCGGCGACCGCGCCATCGACCGGTTCGAGCCCGGCTCCGAGCAGCAGGAACAACACCGCCATGCGCACCGAGACGCCGTTCGCGACCTGTTCGGTGATGACGGCGTTGGGGCGATCGGCGACCTCGCCAGCGATCTCCACGCCCCGGTTCATGGGCCCGGGATGCATGATCAGCGCATCGGCGCCGAGACGATCGGCTCGGGCACTGGTGAGGCCGTACTCGTGGTGGTACTCGCGAAGCGTCGGCACGACCGCCTGCTTCTGGCGCTCGAGCTGCATCCGGAGCAGATAGCAGATGTCGAGATCGTCGACGACCGCGTCGAGATCGTGAGTGACCTCCACCGGCCAGCCCTCGAGGCTCGGCGGGAACAAGGTCGGCGGACCAACGAGGGTCACCCGGGCGCCAAGGGTGGCGAAGCCGATCGCGTTGGAGCGGGCCACCCGGGAATGCTTGCTGTCGCCCACGATCGCGACGTGCTTGCCGTCGAGATCACCGAGATGGCGGGTCGCGGTGTAGAGATCCAGCAGGCCCTGGGTCGGGTGCTGGTGCCAGCCATCGCCGGCGTTGATCACCGCAGCGTCGGTCCACTGGGCCACCTGCCGGGGCGCGCCGGCCGCCCGATGCCGCACGACCACCCCGTCGATGCCCATCGCCGCGATCGTCTCGACCGTGTCGCGCAGCGACTCGCCCTTGTTGACCGACGAACTGCTGACGCTGAAATTCATCGTGTCGGCCGACAGCCGCTTGGCCGCCGTCTCGAAGCTGAGTCGCGTGCGGGTCGAGTCTTCGTAGAAGAGCCAAGCGATCGTCTTGCCGCGCAGGGCCGGGACCTTCGGGATGCTCCGCTCCCCCACCTCGGCGAACGACTCGGTGAGGTTCAGGATCTGCTCGATATCGGCGCGGTCGAGATCGGCCATCGACAGCAGGTGGCGGGCGCCGCTACGTCGCATCACGCCTCCCCCTCCCCGTTCTTGGCGACCTCTCCGAGGTCCCCGTGCTTGGCGACCTCTCCGAGGTCCCCGTGATTGGCGACCTCTCCGAGGTCCCCGTGCTTGGCGACCTCTCCGAGGTCGACGCCGTCGGCGTGCACGTCGACCATCTCGTCTCGCCGCGTCGGCAGGTTCTTGCCGACGTAGTCGGGCCGGATCGGCAGCTCGCGGTGCCCCCGATCGACCATCACCGCCAGCTGGATCGCGGTCGGGCGCCCGTAGGTGTGGATCGCGTCGAGCGCCGCCCGCACCGTGCGGCCGGTGAAGAGCACGTCGTCGACGAGCACGATCGTCTTGCCGGTCGGATCGCCCGGGATGTCGGTCGCGGCCTCGGGCATCACCGGGCGCAGGCCGAAGTCGTCACGATGCATCGTGGCGTCGAGCGTGCCGGTCGGCACGTCGGATCCCTCGATGTCGGTCACGGCGACCGCGAGCGAACGGGCCAGATCGACGCCGCCGGTCTGCATCCCGACGATCATCAGGTCGTCGGCGCCATGGTTGCGCTCGAGGATCTCATGGGCGATCCGACGAACCGCTCGGGCCACGTCGTCGGCCGACATGACCTGCGTTCGTGCTCGAAAAATCCCGCTCGCAGGCTGCCCCGCAAGCAGGCGTTCACGCTCTGCCACTGATCTCTCTTTCGTCCGTTCGAGCCTCACGGGACCCGTTTCACGGTCGAGACCGGACCATACACGCCTCGCGTCGACGCGCGGCGCGCGCCCGCTTGTGGATTTCGGCCGGGGACTGGCGACCCATCGGGTACATGGCACACACGGCGGCGCGACGGCACCGAGATCCGCTGATCAGCGGCGCTTCGGCGCGCCGTCAGCGATGCACGTAGACGTGCGGCTGCGCGGTGTCACCTTCACGTAGCCGCGTGAATCCGGCTCGTTCGGCGACGCGGACCGAGGCGGGGTTGTCGACACCGATCTCGGCGAGCACGGCATGCACGCCGATGCTCGGCGCCAGATCGAGGACCATCTGCTCGACGCCGATGGCGGCGTAGCCGTGACCGCGGTGACCAGCACCGACCCACCAACCGATCAGCGCGGCGCCCCGGCGTTGATCGATGTCGGAAAGCCCGACCTCGCCGACACACTCGCCGGCGACATCGATCACCCGGTCGATCGCCAGGAGCCGTCGTTCGCGGACCTCGACGCCGGCGATCCAACGCTCGGCGGCGGCAAGGCTGCGGTCCTCGGGTGGGGCCGAGCCGGCGATGATGGCCGGGTCGTGCCAGGCGGCGACGAGCGCAGGGGCGTCGTCGCGACCCCACGCCCGCAGCGTCACACCGTCAGCCACGGACCTCGCCGGCGACGCTGTCGAGCACGCCGTTCAGGAACGGAGCCGATCGTTCGCCGCAGTAGAGCGACGCCAACTCGACCGCCTCGCTCAGCACCACCGCGGTCGGAATGTCAGGCCGAGCGCTGAGCTCCCATGCGGCGATGCGGGCGAGGACCCGATCGACCATCGGCATGCGGTCGACCCGCCAGTTGGTGAGATGGCGCCCGATGAGCACATCGAGATCGTCTCGCTCGTCGTCGACGCCCATGGCGATCTCGACGGCATAGTCGGCCGGCGGCACCTCGCGGGCGTCGAGGGCCTCGTCGACGGGCGCGCTGGTGAGTTCGGCCTGGTACAGCAGCGCGAGCGCCTCTTCACGGGCCTCCCGGCGAGGGTTGAGCCCCGGGACGTCACTCACGCGCGGCTCAGGTACTCGCCGCTGCGGGTGTCGATCTTGACCTTCTCGCCGTTGTCGATGAACAACGGAACCTGGATGACGAGGCCCGTCTCCAGAGTCGCCGGCTTGGTGCCGCCCGACGACCGGTCGCCCTGCAGACCGGGCTCGGTGAACTCGATCGTGAGCTCGACCGCGGCCGGGAGGTCGGTACCGACGATCTCGGTGCCGAACATCTCGAGCACGACCGACGAACCGTCGATGATGTAGTTACCGGCGTCGCCGAGCGCCTCGGGCGTGACGTTGATCTGGTCGTACGTCTCGGAATCCATGAAGACGTAGTCGTCGCCGTCGCGGTACAGGAAGCTGAAGTCGCGCTTGTCGATCGTGGCCCGCTCGACCTTCTCGCCGGCGCGGAACGTGCGCTCTACCGTGCCACCCGCTCGGACGTTGCGGAGGTTGGTGCGGACGAACGCGTGGCCCTTGCCCGGCTTCACGTGCTGGAAGTCGACGACCTGGAAGAGCCCGTCGTCGAGCTCGAGCGTCATGCCGTTCTTCAGGTCGTTGGTGGTGATGGTGGGCATGGCGGATTCCTAGAGGCTGAGCTTGGGCGACAGGGTGAGAGGGCGACAGCCCGAGTCGGTGACCACGACGAGATCCTCGACCCGTACGCCACCCACGCCGGGGAGGTACACGCCGGGCTCGACCGTGAGCACCTGACCGGCCTGGAGGATAGCGGCGTTGTCCTTGCGGATGGACGGAAGCTCGTGGATGTCGAGACCGACGCCGTGACCGGTTCCGTGGCTGAACGCGTCGCCGAGGCCGGCGTCGGCGATGACCGATCGGCAGGCGGCGTCGATCGCCTTCGCCTCACGTCCGGGGGCGACGGTTGCGACACCGACAGCCTGGGCCTCGGTGACGAGGGGCAGGATCTCGCGGGCGACGTCGGCGGCCGCGTCGGGGCCGCCGATGACGAACGAGCGGGTCATGTCGCTGCGATAGCCGTCGACGAGTGCGCCGACATCGATGATCAACAGATCTCCGGTCTCGAAGGCCCGGTCGCTCGGGCGGGCGTGCGGCAGCGCGGCGTTGGGGCCGGATGCGACGATCGTCTCGTAGGCCGGACCGGAGGCACCCGCCACCCGCATCGTGTCGTCGAGCGCGAGGCCGAGTGCCCGCTCGGTCGTGCCGGGAATCCGCAACGATTCGGTCTCGGCGAGGGCGTGGTCGGCGATCGCGGCGGCGGCCTGGATGCGGGCGAGTTCGGCGGGGTCCTTCACGCTGCGCAGCTCGCGGATGAGGCCGGAGACCGGCACGAGTTCGATCTCGGACAGGGTCGACGCCCAGCGGCGCTGTTGATCCCAGCTGACCACGTCGCCTTCGAGTGCGACCCGCGCTGCGCCGCCGAGCGATCCTGCGGCTCCGGCGACGAGATCTTGGCCGATCACCACTGTGACTGCGGCGCCGGCGGCCTCGAGCTGCGCCGGGGCCTGCGTGGCGTAGCGACCGTCGGTGGCGAGGACCGCCGCCCCCGCGGTGACCGCCACCAACCCGTTCGAGCCGGTGAATCCGGTGAGCCAGCGCACGCTGGGCAGGTCGACGACGACGAAGCCGTCGAGATCGCGCTCGGCCATAGCCGACCGCAGCGTGTCGATCCGGCCGGCGACGGTCAGCGGTGGCAGGGTCATCGGACGGCGGCGAACGAGGCGGCCAGCACGTCGGGATCGATGCCGACGACCGTCTCCACCCCGTCGGGGCCGTCGAGCACGAAGGTCACGCCGTCGATCGCCTTCTTGTCGCGAGAGAACAGCGCCATCAGTTCGTCGTCGCCGAGGTGCTCGGGCACGGTGCTCTGCAGCTCGTAGGCGGCGAGCACCCGGTCGTGCTCGGCCAGGCGAGCGTCGTCGATGCGACCGAGACGATGGGCGACCTCGGCGGCGTACCGGATGCCGATGGCGACGGCCTCGCCGTGCAGCAGGCCGTAGTCGCCGGCGGTCTCGATCGCGTGGGCGAGCGTGTGGCCGTAATTGAGGATCGCCCGTCGGCCGCCCTCGCGCTCATCCGCGGTCACCACGTCGGCCTTGATCCGTACGCACGCGGCGACCCGCTCGTCGATCGGCAGCTTGTCGAGCTGACCGCCACCGAGGAAGTGATACTTGGCCAGCTCGCCCACACCACCCTGGTACTCGCGCCGGGGCAGCGTCTCCAGCGTCTCGGTGTCGCAGATGACAGCCGACGGCTGCCAGAACGCGCCGACGAGATTCTTGCCCTCCGGCAGGTTCACGCCGGTCTTGCCGCCGATAGCGGCGTCGATCTGGCCGAGCAGCGTCGTCGCAACGCTCACGAACCGGATGCCGCGGTGGTACACCGAGGCGGCGAACCCGCCGACGTCGGTGACGACACCGCCGCCCACCGCGACGATCGCGTCCTTGCGGGTGAAGCCGGCTCGGGCGAGCTGTCGGCAGACGTCCTCGATGACCGAGAGCGACTTGGCGGCCTCGCCGTCGGGCAGTTCGATGCGGATCGACTCGACGCCCGGGTCGACCGGCCAGGGAATGCCGGCCTGGGTGAGGACGGCGACGCGCTTGACGCCCGCGGGGATCACCGCGGCGAGTTCGGCGCGGGCGCCGTGGCCGACGAGGACGGGATAGCTGCGGTCGCCGAGGTCGACGGTGATCGTGATCGTCACAGGGCCCAGGCTAGAGCGCCTCAGCCCAGCACGGCGTCGGGATACAGCACCACGAACAACGCCCCTACGATCAGGCCCGGACCGAGCGGAATCGCCTTGCGTCGCAGCGGCGTGGCTTCCTCACCGTCGTCGAGCGGATCAGGAAGGATGTCCGCGTCGACGAAGCGGCGCAGTCCGGTCACGATCAGCGAGAACGCCAGGTAGGCGAACATGCCGGTGAGCAGCGCCCAGAACGTGAGCCGGAACACCGTGCGGGTGTCGTCGTAGAACGCACTCCCGATCCAGCCGGTGTGCAGCCCGAGCAGGAGCGCGAGCTTGACGTCGCCGAAGCCCATCGCCGCGGGCTTGATGAGGTGGAACACGAAAAGGAACAGCGAGTAGCCGACCGCGGCGCCGAGCGCGCCGAGCAGGGCGTCGGGCCGCTCGAGTTCGAGGATCGACAGCACGGCCATGGCGATGAGCGACAGCCAGAACGCGGGGAAGACGAGCCGGTTCGGCAGCCGGTAGGCGTAAAGGTCGGTCGCCGACAGTGCGGCACCCGCCACGACCAGGATCAGGGGAACGGCGATCAGGAAATCGGTCTGGTCGTAGCGGAACGCGACCCACACGAACAGCACGGCGGTGGCGACCTCCACGATCGGATACCCGACCGTGATCGACGCACCACAGTGCCGGCATGAGCCACCGAGCCGGAGCCAGCTGAGCACCGGGATCGTGTCGACGATCGAGAGCGACGCACCGCACTGCGGGCACCGCGAGCCGAACCCGAGCGGGGTGTCGTCGAGGGTCCGGTCGGCGAGCATCGTGGCGAAGCCGCCGGCGAGCAGGCCGAACGGGATCGCGAGGATCACCAGGATCGTCTGCATGGGATGCCTCCTCGGCCGGACCCGTCAGGGACGGGCGAAACAGCTCAGGAGTCTACGGAACCGAGGAACTTGAGCAGGAGACCCCGGTTGACCGACCCGTCCTCGGCTTCGACGGCCGCCAGGGCGGCCTCGCGTTCGGCGTCGGTCGACGCCTTGGCGGCAGCGGCCACGGCCTTGGCGGCCTTAGGCGACAGGTTGGCGAGCTGGCGGGCCATCTCGGCGGGGTTGAGGTCATCGCCGTCGGCATCGGCCTCGGAGGCCTCCGCGAACAGGCCACCGGCGACGGGCGCCGGTTGCGCATGCCCGTTGGTCGACAGATCCTCCGAGGGCTCGAGCGCCGCGAGACTCGGCACCGTGCTCGGCGCGTCGTCGATGAAGGGCGCGGGCTCGGCGGGGACGATGTGGTCGACGAACTCGGTCTCCGGCTCGGGCTCGACGGTGTCGACCGCTTCGAGCTCGGACTCGAGTTCGGGTTCGGGTTCGGGTTCGGCGTCGATCTCGGGTTCCGCCGCCATCTCAGACGTGGGCACCTCGCGCTGGGGCTCGGGCTCGGCGAGGACAGGGGCATCGATCTTCTCGAGGAGCCCGAGTTCGATCATCTCCTTGACCAAGCGGCACGAGTCGACCTCGTTGAACTGGAGGGTCTCGGCGATCAGGCCGACCTGTACGCCGCTGCCGACGGCCGCGATGACCCGCCAGCGACTCGCGTCGACCATGACATCGGGGCCGTCGAGTTCGGGGCGCAGCGCGACCCAGACGTCGAGCGACGGCACGACCTCTTCGATCGAGCGCCACTCGATGAGCATGTTCTCCGCACCGGCGAGGATCGGTTCCATCGGCGAGCCGTAGTCGGCGATCGGCGACGTGGCATCGGCCTCGAAGGTGAACGAGCCGACTTCGAATCGAAGCAGGCCGAACACGACGTCCTGGGCGGTGGGGTTGAGCGAGTTGATCGACGTCAGCTCCGACGCGACGATCTCGCCGTCGACGACCCAGACGCTGCCGGATCCGCGATTGCCCGACACCCGCAGCCGCCCCGTCTTCGCGGTGGACGCGAGGAGTCGGAGAACATCAGGAAGGGCAAAGGTGTCAAGCGTGCCCGAGAGCGCCACGGTGACCTCCGTCGTTGAGGAACACCTGACCATCGGCACGTTGCGACACCGAAGTGAGGACTCCGCTCGATCTTGTCCCGACGTTTCGGGGAGCCTCAGCCGATGACGTCGGCGACGCTCGCCCGCATGGCATCGATCGGCGCATCCTGGCCGACCCAGTGCTCGATCTGGATGGCCGCCTGATGCAGCAACATCCCGACGCCGTTGACCCCAGCGGCACCCACGGCCCGAGCCGCGTCGAGCCATGGCGTCGACAACGGCCGATAGATCAGATCGACGACCGTGTGGGCGTCGACGAAGAGATCCGCCGGCGACGGCAACGTCGCAGCGTCCATGCCGACCGACGTGGCGTTGACGACGATGTCGGCGTTGGCGATCGCGTCGACCGAGCCGACCCGGCCGACGGGGCTGGCGAGTTCGGCCGCGACCCGCGCCCGCGCCTCGGTGCGATTGACGACGACGATGTCGGCGGCCCCTGCCCGCCCGAGTGCTTCGATGACGGATCGGGCGGCACCCCCGGCGCCGAGCACCACGATGCGAGCGCCGGCCGGGTCCACACCGCTCTCGACCCGCAGACTCCGGACCAGGCCGTCGCCGTCGGTGTTGTGCGCGGTGACCACGCCGTCGTCGTTGACAAGGCAGTTGGCGGCCCCGAGCGCGTCGGCCTGCGGCGAGCACCGTTCGGCGGCGCGCAGCACGACGTCCTTGTGGGGCATCGTGACCGACAGGCCCCTGATGCCGAGGGTTCGCATCGCCTCGACGGCGGCCGCCGCATCACCATCGGCGACCGGGAATGCGAGCGATCGGGCGTCGACGCCGAGCGCGGCGAACGCAGCGTTGTGCAGCGTCGGTGAGAGCGAGTGCCGCACGGGATCGCCGATCACGCCGACCGTGACGGTGGCGCCGGTGATCGGGATCATCCGCAGTAGCCGAGCTCGCGGCAGCGGACGACGGCCTGGTTGTGCTCCTCGAGCGTGACCGAGAACGCGTGCGCCCCGATGATGCCGTTCTCGTCGGTTCGGGCCCAGAAGATGTAGTCACCCTCGGCCGGGGCCAGCGCCGCTCGTAGGGCCGCCTCACCCGGCGCCGCGATCGGCGTCGGTGGGATACCCGGAGTGGTGTAGGTGTTCCACGGAGACTCGGCGTCGAGATCGCTCTGGAACAACGGCTCGGTGAACGACTTGCCGGCCGCGTAGTAGACGGTGGCGTCGATCTGGAGCGGAATGCCCTGCGCGAGTCGGTTGTAGATCGCCCGCGCCATCAGCGGCCGATCGACGTCGACGCGAGCCTCACGCTCGATCATCGACGCGATCACGATCACCTCGTAGTCGGACAGGCCGAGTTCGAGGATCGCCGAATCACGCCCGACCTCGCCGAGCAGGTTCTCGTACCGCTGGTCGAACGTGTCGGCCATGCGCTGCAGGAATCGGGCCTCGTCGGCGACGTCTTCCTCGGCGACGTCGTAGGTCGCAGGGAACAGCGTGCCCTCGAGTCGAAGATCGATCGGGACGGCCGGGTCCGCGTACTCGGAGACGAGGTTCGGGCTGCGCAGCGCGTCGAGCAGATCGGCCCGATCGAACTGGGAGTTCACCGCGAGCAGGCGCTCGACGAGTTCGGTGAGACGCAAGCCCTCGGGGATCGTGAAGTCGACGAAGATCTCCGGGACCGGGCCTTCGTCGAGGACGGCGACCGCCTCTTCGAAGGCGAGGTTCTGCTGGATCTCGTAGTCGCCGGCCTGGAAGGTGCGCTCGGCGTCGCAGCCGAGGAAGCCGGTGATCGACAGTTCGCCTTCGCATCGAAGCCAGTAGCGGAACACCGTGGCGTTGGAGATGACCCCCTCGTTCTCGAGCAGGGTGGCGACGTTGTTGGTCGACGCTCCCGACGGGATCGTCAGCTCGATCAGGTCACCCGGGTCGCCGTCGGGTTCGATCTGGGCATCGACCCAGTCGTAGATGCGCCCGCGAGCGGTGGTGACGAGCCAGATAGCCGCAAGCACGAACAGCGCGAGCCGCAGAAAGCCACCCCAGCTGGTGCGGTAGCGGACCCAGTTCTTGTCGTCGTAGTCGTAGCGGGGATCGACCATGGGCAGGGCCTGCGGGTCGTCCTCGAGGACGTACTCCACACCCTGCTCGTCGACACCGGCGACCAACACGGCGCCGGGCGGGGCCTGATGATCCGGCAGCGCCATCGGCACGAACGGCTGCCCGGTCTGGTCGGTGAGTTGCTGGGGCGGGACCTCGGCCTTGGGCGGTGCCGCCGAGACCGGCCGGGCGACGCGGGTGACCGGACGGCGGGTGCGCGCCGGCGGATAGAGCGGCGCATCGCTGACGCTCGACGGTGGCGTGGGCGGTGGGGTCGGTTCGTTGTCGACCGCACCGGTGAGGAACGCCCCGAGCGACCGCTTCTTCTTGGAGGGTTGCTGATCGCTCACTGGCCGTTCCTCGCGTCGGTACCCGGCCCGACCTGGGGCATGCCGGCGTCGAGCCACGACTGCAGCATCACCGACGCGGCGACCTTGTCGACGACCTGGCGGCGGTCCTGGGCGTTCATGTTCTGATCCATCAGGGCTCGCTCCGCGGAAACGGTCGTCAGCCGCTCATCGTAGAGAACGACGGGTACCCGGAGGGTGTCACCCAACGCCTTGGCTTCCGATGCGTACTTCTTGGCCATCGGACCGGCCGAACCGTCCATGTTGAACGGGAGCCCGACGACGACGATCTCGGCCTCCCACTCCTCGACGAGATCCGCGATCGCCCGGTGTTCGCGGGGTCGATCGCCCAGCCGAGGCAGCACCTCGATCGGCATGGCGAGCGTGCCGGCACTGTCGCTCACCGCGACGCCGACGCGCTTTTGGCCCAGGTCGAGCCCGAGGGCCCGCACTAGGCGATCCCGGCCGCCGCGCGGACCTGCCCGAGGGCGTTGTCGATCTCTTCGACGTGCTTGCCGCCGGCGACCGCGAGGTCGTCGGCCGGCTTGCCGCCGCCTCCGACCGTCTTCTTGGCGTCGGCGATGAGCTCGCCGGCGTTGAGCGCGGAGTCGGGCGTGACCGCCGAAACGATGGCGACACCAGAGCCACCGGCAAGGGCACCGGCCAAGACGACCGCACGGACACCGTCCTGATCACGGATCGACACCGCGAGATCGCGCAACGAGTCGCGTTCGAGATCGTCGACGCGGGCGACGACGACACCGTCGACCGCCTGGGCGGCGAGCTGCGGGGCCTGGCCGACGGCCATCTGCTGCTTGATCTGGGCGAGTTCCTTCTTGAGCGAGGAGATCTCCGCCATGCGCGACTCCGCCATCTCGAGCAGCTCGTTCTTGTTCTTGATCCCGAGCTTCTCGGCCGCGAGGGCGACGGTGAACTCGGCGTCGCGGGCGAGTTCGAGGCTGGCGGTGCCGGTGAGGGCTTCAACGCGTCGGATGTTCGACCCGATCGATCCCTCGCTGACGATGCGGAACTGCCCGATGTCGCCGAGGGCCCGGACGTGGGTGCCACCGCACAGCTCGACGGAGTTGGCACCCGCCTCGAGCACGCGCACGACATCGCCGTACTTGTCGCCGAAGAACGCGATCGCGCCGAGCGACTCGGCGGTCTCCATCGTCGTCTCGAAGTGACGGCAGGCGCCGTTGTCGAGCACCTCGGTGTTGACGAGGTCCTCGACCTCGGCGATCTGCTCAGGGGTCATCGACTCGTAGTGGCTGAAGTCGAAGCGGAGTCGGTCGGGGCCCACGTAGGAGCCCTGCTGCTTGACGTGCTCGCCCAGCACCTTGCGCAACGCCCAGTGGAGGATGTGGGTGGCGGTGTGATTGCGGCGGATCGCGGCGCGGCGGTCGTCGTCGATCGCCGCGGTGACGGTCTGGCCCGCCTCGATGCCGCCGGCACCGTTGATCTCGTGGACGTGGAGGCCCGGCACGCCGTACCGGGTGTCGGTGACGTCGATGATCGATCCGGCCACGGTGACCGTGCCCGTGTCGCCGATCTGGCCGCCGGACTCCGCATAGAAGGGGGTGCGGTCGAGCACGAGGGTGTCGTCGTCGACATAGAGCACGGTCGCCTCGGTCGCGACCTCGTCACGGCCGACGAAGTCGGTCTCGCCGTGGGAATCGACCAGCGCGGTGAGATGGGTGGTGTCACCGGCCGACGCGACCTTGCGGGCCTCCTTGGCCAGCCGCTGCTGCTCGGCCATCGCCGCGGCGAACCCGTCGACATCGACCTCGACGTCGCGCTCGCCGGTGATCTCCTGGGTGACCTCCAACGGGAAGCCATAGGTGTCGTGCAACAAGAACGCGACGTCGCCGGGCAACGGCGTACCGGCGGCGAGCGAGTCGAGCTGCTCGTCGAGAATCGCCTGCCCCTTGCGGAGGGTCTCGCGGAACCGGACCTCTTCGCGGTCGATCACGTCGCGGACGAACTGGTGGTTGGCGGCGAGATCGGGGTAGTCGTCGCCCATGATCTCGATGACTGCGTCGACCATGCCGCCCATGACCGGGGTCTCCACACCGAGGATGTAGGCGTGGCGGACCGCCCGGCGCAGGATCCGGCGCAGCACATAGCCACGGGCCTCGTTCGACGGGAAGACGCCATCGCTCACGAGCAGCGAGGTGGAGCGTGCGTGGTCGGCGAGAATGCGCAGCGAGACCAACTGCTCGGGCTCCGCGGTGGCGGTGTCGAGTCCGGTCAGCTTCGCAGCGGCGGTCTGGAGGGCGAAGAGTTCATCGGTGTCCCACACCGAATCGACGCCCTGGAGCACCGAGACGGTGCGTTCGAGCCCCATGCCGGTGTCGATCGACGGCTTGGGCAGCGGCGTCTTGGAGCCGTCGGCCTGCTGGTCGAACTGCATGAACACGAGGTTCCAGATCTCGATGAAGCGATCCTCGTCGCCGTGCTCAGGGCCGCCGTCGGCGCCGAATTCGGGCCCCTTGTCCCAGAAGATCTCCGAGCACGGGCCACACGGTCCGACGTCGCCCATCTTCCAGTAGTTGTCCTCGTCGAGGCGCTGGATCCGCTCGGCCGGCACGCCCACCTGGTTCTCCCAGATGTCGGCGGCCTCGTCGTCGGTGAGATGGACGGTGACCCACAGCCGGTCGGCCGGCAGGCCGAGCGCCTCGGTGACGAACTCCCACGCCCACCGACAGGCGTCGTCCTTGAAGTAGTCGCCGAAGGAGAAGTTGCCCATCATCTCGAAGAAGGTCAGATGCCGCCTGGTGCGCCCGATCTCGTCGAGGTCATTGTGCTTGCCACCGGCGCGCACACATTTCTGCACGGTCACCGCTCGGGGGAACGGCGGCGATTCCTCGCCGGTGAAGTAGGTCTTGAACGGCACCATGCCGGCCACGGTGAACAGCAGGGTCGGATCGTGCGGGATCAACGACGCCGAGGGCTGGTGGCTGTGGGCGCGCTCGACGAAGAAGTCGGTGAACGCCTTGCGAACCTCGTTCGCCTTCATCGGGGTGGGCTCGGTACTCATGAGGCGCTCAGCCTACCGGCGCGCCCGACCCGGAGAACCGGATTCAGTCGCCGGCGCCGTGACGGGGCCGGAAGCTCTGCGTGGCCCGGCCCGGTCGGGCCATGCGACGAGCCGGCCCGGTGTGGAGGGCCTCGTCGCCGGCGAATTCGGCCAGCAGGTCGGCCTTCTCTGCCCGCATCGCCGTGAGCCCCTCGTTGGCAGCATCGCGGATGTCGACCATCGCCTCGCGGGCCTTGCCGGCGGCGCGTCGGCTTCGGTCGGCCACGTCGGCCCGGACCTGTTCGGGGGCGACGCGCTCCACCGTGCGTTTCACTCGCTTCTGCACGTACAGACTCGTGCCGAGACCGACGGTGTACCCGGCGGCGGCCCAGAAGGTGCGCTTCATCGGAGTTCTCCTCGCGGCGTCGAACGGGTGGTACTGCGGACGTCGATCGTGCCGCCCCGCCGGCGGGGGCGGGCGATGGCTCGGCCCGCCCGGCCAGCACCGGCCACGACCGACATCGCCCGGATCAGACCGGGGGCGAAGGCGCGATAGGCGAGCCGCGAGGCGACGTCGGCGGTGGCGGTGACCCGCTCGGCCCGATCGATCACGCCGTCGACGCGATCGAGTTCGTCGCTCGCCCGGTTGACCGTCGAGTGGAGGTCATCGACCATCGGCAGGGTGCTCGCCCGGAGTTCGTCGACGGTCTGGCGCAATTCCCGCAACGTGCGCACCAACGCCTGCACGGCGAGCACCAGCACGACGACCACCGCGAGGCAGACGATCGTGACGATGACGGCGGCGAGATCGGTGGCGCTCATCGCTGCTCAGTCAATCACACGTCTCGCTTGATGCGGTCCGCGCGGTCAGGGTGGCCCGGCCACCACTGTCGCAGCCGACCCTCACGGCCGTGCACGGTCGGCTCGTAGAAGGCCCGACCGACCATCTCGTCGGGCAGATACTGCTGATCGACGTGCCCCGAGGGGTCGTCGTGGGGGTAGCGGTAGCCGGCACCGTGACCGAGCGACTCGGCCCCCTTGTAGTGGGCGTCGCGGAGATGGGGCGGCACGTCGCCCGCTCCCGCCTCCCGGGCTGCGGCACGCGCGTCGAAGATCGCTCGCGTCACTCGATTCGACTTCGGCGACGTGGCGAGGTGGATCGCCGCCTGGGCCAGGTTGAGCTGCGCCTCCGGCAACCCGACGAACTCGACGGCATGGGCCGCAGCCGTCGCCACCAACAGCGCCTGCGGATCGGCCATCCCGATGTCCTCCGAGGCGTGAATCACCATGCGTCGGGCGATGAACCGGGGGTCCTCCCCCGCCTCGAGCATGCGGGCCAGCCAGTAGACGGCGGCGTCGGCGTCGGAGCCGCGGATGCTCTTGATGAACGCGCTGATCACGTCGTAGTGACCGTCGCGGCCGTAGCGGACCGCCTTGGCGTCGACCGCGCCCTCGGCGTCGCCGAGCGTGACGTGGATCGGCCGGCCTCGCGCGGCGGCCAACGCGACCGCCACCTCGGTGCTGGTCAGCGCATGCCGGCCGTCGCCGCCGGCTCGGGCGGCCAGGTGTTCGATCGCGTCGTCGTCGGCGCTCGCCCCCTCGACCTCGAGACCCCGCTGGATCAACTCGGCGATGTCGGTGTCGTCGAGGGCGTGCAGCCGAAACAGCGTCGAACGCGACATCAGCGGCGGGTTGACCTCGAAGTGGGGGTTCTCGGTGGTCGCACCGATCAAGACGATGAGGCCCTCCTCCACCGCCGGCAGCAGGGTGTCCTGCTGGGCCTTGTTGAAGCGGTGCACCTCGTCGAGGAAGAGGATCGTGCCCGTGCCCCGCTCCCCCAGCCGATGACGAGCCGACGCGATCTCCTCGCGCACGTCCTTCACCGACGCCGTGACCGCCGAGAGTTCGACGAACACCTTCTCGGTGGTGGTCGCGATCAGTCGAGACAGGCTGGTCTTGCCCGTGCCCGGCGGCCCCCAGAAGATCACCGACGACAGCCGGTCGCCTTCGATCAGGGCCCGCAGCGGCTTGCCGGGCGCAAGCAGGTGGCGCTGCCCAACGACATCATCGAGGTTGCGCGGCCGCAGCCGGGCCGCGAGCGGCGACCGTCCCGACAGCCGCTCCTCGGCGGCAGCGGCGAACAGGTCGTCGGCCATCGCCGGACCCTACCGCCGAGTTCCTCAGCCCGGCCGCAGACCTGCCGATGGGACACCGCTATGCCTGGTCTCCTCGTCCTGCTGTTCTGGTTGTGGCTCGCCGTCTCGATCGGCATCTACGCCTTCCGCTTCTTCACCACGGGTTCGGTGCGCGGCGCCAAACCCGAGGAACCCGCCGCCGAGCCCGACGACCCGTACGCGGCGTTCGAGGTCCAGCTCGCCGCCATGGCCACCTCCGACGAGTCGGTCATACCCACCACGACCGAGCCGGGCGACCTGGCCGCCGCCCCTGCGCCCGGCTTCGAAGCGTTCTCCCCGGCCGCAGGCGATCTCGGCGCGGCGCCACAAGCCGACCCGACGCCGATCGAGCAACCGGCGCCGATCATGGCCAACCCGAGCCCGATCGCCGCCATGGCCTCGCCCCCTCGAGTGGGCGACGCCGTGCGCGCGCTGACGCTCGCCGAAGCGCTCGAAGGCATCGAGATGCCGGCCGATCTCATCCCCCTCGGCACCGACCGCTTCGACCCGCGCCACATGCAGTTCTTCACCGACGCCTTCGCACCCGGCGAGGTCGGTGCCGCCCTCGCCGACGAACTCGAACGCCTCGGGTTCGCGGTCACACCGATCGAGGACACCGCGATCCGGGTCGACCAGCCGCACGCGTCCGTGGAGGTCCGGATCCTTCCCGACCGGGCCAGCATCGTCGGAGCGCTCGGCGAGCGCGGGCAGGCCCTCCCCGACGCGGCGGTCGTGGTCGACTTCCAGTTGGGCTGAGCGCGACCCGACCTGCGATCAGGTCGCGGGCGGAAGCACCCGGATCCCGAGCTCCTCGAGATGCCCGTCGTCGATCGGCGACGGCGCGTTCGTGAGCGGATCGGCACCCGACTGGGTCTTCGGGAAGGCGATGACCTCACGGATGTTGGTCTCGCCGGCCAGCAGCGCGGTGAGGCGATCGAGGCCGAAGGCGAAGCCCCCGTGTGGCGGAGCGCCGTACTTGAACGCGTCGATGAAGAAGCCGAACTTCGCCTGACGCTCCTCCTCACCGATGCCGAGCAGCTCGAAGATGCGGTTCTGCACGTCGGAGCGGTTGATCCGGATCGAACCCGAACCCAGCTCCCAGCCGTTGAGCACGAGGTCATAGGCCTGCGAACGGACCTCGAGGAGCTCCTCGCCGGTGCCGTCGAGCAGACCCCAGTCGTCTTCGTGCGGCATCGTGAACGGATGATGCGCCGGGACGGGCTTGCCGTTGTCGGCGATGGTCTCGAACAGCGGGAAGTCGACGATCCAGAGGAAGTTCAGGCCGCCCTCGTTGACCGGCGGCTTGCCGAGCTCGAGGCGCAGCAGGCCGAGGACGTGGCGCACGAGTCGACGCTCGTCGGCGACGAGGAACACCATGTCGCCAGGCTCGGCCTCGAGGGCGGCGATGACCTGCGACGACTCGTCGGCCGACAGGAACTTCGCCACGCCGGCATCGAGCGCCGGACCCGACTCACCGTCGATGACCTTCATCCAGGCGAGGCCCTTGGCGCCCCAGCGCTGGCAGGTCTCGACGAGGGCGTCGATCTGGTTGCGGCTGAGCGCCTCGACGCCGCCTTCCATCCGGATGCCCTTCACACAGGGCGCCTGAAAGACGCGGGCCTCGGTGCCCTCGAAGATCGGGGTGAGCTCGACGAGCTCCATGCCGAAGCGGGTGTCGGGCTTGTCGGAGCCGTAGCGCTCCTGTGCGTCGAGCCAGGTCATGCGCGGGAACTCGGTGGGACGCTCGCCGGTGACGGCCTCGGCCGCGTTGGCGACGGCGTGGCTGATCGTGGTGAAGACGTCTTCTTGATTGACGAAGCTCATCTCCGCGTCGAGCTGCATGAACTCGAACTGGCGGTCGGCACGCAGATCCTCGTCGCGGAGACAGCGGGCGATCTGGTAGTAGCGGTCGACGCCACCCACCATGCACAGCTGCTTGAAGAGCTGCGGGCTCTGGGGCAGGGCGTAGAACGAACCCGGCTCCTTGCGCGACGGCACGACGAAGTCGCGGGCGCCCTCGGGGGTGGAGGCGATCAGCATCGGGGTCTCGACCTCGACGAAGCCCTGTTCCTCCATGCCGCGACGCACGGCCGAGTTCACGGCGGCACGAGTGCGGAGGTTCTTCTGCATGCGCTGCTTGCGCAGGTCGACGTAGCGGTGGCGCAGGCGGATGGTCTCGTCGACGTCGGTGCGCTCGTCGAGCGGGAAGGGCGGCGGCTCGGCCTCGGCCAGGATATCGATCTCGGTGACTTCGATCTCGACCTCACCGGTGGCGAGGTCGGGGTTCGCGGTGTCGTCGGGCCGCAGGCGGACCTCGCCGGTCATCTTGGCGACGTACTCGCTGCGGAGGTCGTGGCTCGAATTGACCACGCACTGCACGACGCCGGTGCGGTCGCGCAGATCGATGAAGGCAAGGTGCTCGCCGTGCTCGCGGCGGCGGTCGACCCAGCCGCACACGGAGACGGTCCGACCGGCGTCGGCCGCCGTGAGCTGGCCGCACATGTCGGTGCGCATCGAGGTGGTGTGATCCTGCATGTCCTGGTGATTCCTGGTTGCTGAGAGAAGGTTGCTGAGGTGAGAACGGGTTACGAGAGCAGGCCACTCACGTGGCCCACGAGATCGGTGAGGGCGACGCGCTGCTGGCCGGTGTCGCCGTGCATGTCGCGAAGGGTCACCTCGCCGTTGGCGACCTCGTCTTCGCCGATGATCGCGGCGAAGGGGGCGCCGGAGCGGTCGGCGACCTTCATCTGGGCCTTCATGGAGCGGCCGCCGTACGAACGGTCGGCGCCGATGCCGGCGGCTCGGAGGGTGTTGCACACGCCGAGGGCGTGGCTGCCGCCCGTGACGTCGACGACGAAGACCTTCACCGACGGCTCGGGGGTCGGGAAGACACCTTCGGCGTCGCAGGCGAGGAGGATGCGGTCGACACCGAGCGCGAAGCCGATGCCGGGGGTGGCGGGACCACCGAGGTCCTCGACGAGGCCGTCGTAGCGGCCACCGCCACCGACGGCGTTCTGGGCGGTGGCGAGGGCGTCGGCGGCGAACTCGAACGTGGTGCGGGTGTAGTAGTCGAGCCCGCGCACGAGGCGAGGAGAGAGCTCGTACGCGATGCCGAGCTGGTCGAGACCGGCCCGCACCGTCTCGAAGTGCTCGCGGGTCTCGTCGGTGAGGAAGTCGACCATCAGCGGGGCGGCCGCGATGATCTCGGCGTCTTCCTCGCGCTTGGAGTCGAGCACGCGCAGCGGGTTGCGCTCGAGCGTGACCTGGCTCTGCGACGACAGCGATGCGGCGTTGTCGGTGAGGTAGCCCCGCAGGGCATCCATGTACGCCGGGCGACAGGTCGGGTCGCCGAGGCTGTTGAGCAGCAGCGTGACCTCACGCAGCCCGAGCGACTCGTAGAACCGCCAGCCGAGCGCGATGGCGTCGACGTCGGCCTGGGGGTCGTCGGTGCCGAGGGTCTCGATGCCGACCTGGGAGAACTGGCGGTATCGACCGGCCTGGGGTTGCTCGTAGCGGAACTGCGGACCCTCGTACCAGACCTTCCACGGCGGCGTGGGCCGGTGCTCGGCGAAGGCCCGACACACCGAGGCGGTGAGCTCGGGCCGCAGGGCGAGGTGCTGCGGCGGGTCGCCCTTGTCGAAGAAGTCGAACATCTCCTTGGTGACGACGTCGGTCGACTCACCGAGACGCTTGAAGACGCCGAGGTCCTCGAAGATCGGCGACATGACCTCGCCGAAGCCCGCGAGCTCGGCCTGGTGGGCGAACGCGTCGATCAGCGCCCGGCGGCGGCCCGACTCGGGCGGCAGGATGTCTCGCGTGCCCTTGGGGGCTTTGAACGTCGGCTCGGCCACGAACGGTCAGGCTACCGGCCGCCCCTCCCCTCCCAGCGGGTTATCGAACGCGGAATGGAGACACTTCGTACCTGACACGAAGTGTCTCCAACTTCACGCTCGCGCCGCACCCGGCATGATGCGGTACGCGTCGTAGACCGACTCGATGCCGTAGATCGCCGACAGCACCGAATCCAGCTGGCTGACGTCGCCGAGCTCGAACTCGAACTGCATCTTGGCGACCGCATCGTCGCCGGTCTCGGTGCTGACGCCGGTGACGTTGAGACCATGGTCGGCGAGCACCTTGGCGACGTCGACGAGCAGCGACGCCCGGTCGAGGGCTCGGATCTCGATCGTGGTCGGGAAGCGTCCGGCGTGCTCGGCGTCCCACTCGACGTCGATGAGCCGATCGGGCTGTCCCTCGGACAGCTCGGTGGCGTTGAGGCAGTCGCTGCGGTGCACCGACACCCCCCGGCCACGGGTGACGAAGCCGATGATCTCGTCGGGCGGCACCGGAGAACAGCAGCGCGAGAGCCGAATCATGATGTCGTCGAGCCCCTCCACGTGGACCCCGGCCGACTGGTTGGTCCGGCGACGACCACCGGAGCGACGGTTGACCGTGGACGGCAACCGCTGGGTCTCGGAGACCGACTCGGTCTCCTCCTCGCCTCGCAGCTCCCGGCCGAGCCGTTCGGCGACGGTGTGGGCGGTGACGTGGCCCTCGCCGATGGCGGCGTACAAGGAGTCCTCGTCGGCGTAGTTCATCGCCTCGCGGACCGCCTCGAAGACCGGTTCTTTCAAGATGCGGCGAGCGGCCAGGCCCTCTCGACGCAGCGCCTGAATGAGATCCTCGCGGCCCTCCTCGATCGCGTCCTCACGACGCTCCCGGGTGTACCACTGCTTGATCTTGTTGGCGGCCCGGCGGCTGGCGACGAACTTCAACCAGTCGCGGCTGGGGCCGGCGCCCTCGACGTTGGACGTGAAGATCTCGACCGAGTCGCCCGATTCGAGCCGGGTGTCGAGCGGCACGAGGCGGCCGTTGACCTTCGAACCGACACAGCTGTGACCGACATCGGTGTGGATCGTGTAGGCGAAGTCGACCGGCGTGGCGCCGACCGGGAGCTCGATGACCTTGCCCTTCGGCGTGAAGACGAAGACCTCGTCCTGATCGAGATCGAACTTCAGGTTCGACATGAACTCCGACGGGTCGGAGGTCTCCTGTTGCCACTCGACGATGCGGTTCAGCCAGGCGAGATCACCGCCGGGCGAGTCTTCCTTGTAATCCCAGTGGGCGGCGACGCCGTGCTCGGCCCGGGCGTGCATCTCCTTGGTGCGAAGCTGCACCTCGAGCGACTTGCCCTGCGGCCCGACCACGGTCGTGTGCAACGACTGGTAGAGGTTGAACTTGGGCATCGCGATGTAGTCCTTGAACCGGCCCTGCACCGGTCGCCAGGTCGCGTGGATCGAACCCAGGGCGCCGTAGCAGTCGCGGACCGAATCGCAGATCACCCGGATGGCGACGAGGTCGAAGATCTCGTCGAACGGGCGCCCCTTCACGACCATCTTCTCGTAGATCGACCACAGGTGCTTCGGGCGACCCTCGACCTCGGCGCGGATGCCGAGCTCGGCGAGCCGGGCCTGCACGTCGCCGATGACCTGGGCGAGATAGAGGTCGCGCTCCGGCGCTCGCAGCTGCACCATCTGGTCGATCTCGGCGTAGCGACGGGTGTGGAGTGCGGCGAAGGCGAGATCCTCCAGCTGCATCTTCATCTCCTGCATGCCGAGCCGGTGCGCGAGCGGTGCGTAGACCTCGAGGGTCTCGCGGGCCGTGCGTTCTTGCTTGAACGACGGCATGCCGGCGATGGTCTGCAGGTTGTGGAGACGATCGGCGAGCTTGATGATCAGCACCCGGATGTCCTGGGCGATCGCCACGATCATCTTGCGCATCGTCGCGGCCTGCTGCTCCTCCTTGGAGTCGTAGTGGACCCGGTCGAGCTTGGTGACACCGTCGACGATGTGGGCCAGCTCGGCGTCGAACTCCTCTTCGAGCTCTTCGAGACTGATCGCGGTGTCCTCCACCGCATCGTGGAGCAGGGCGGCGGCGATCGAGACGTCGTCGAGCCCCTGGCGGGCGACGACGGTGGCCACTGCGACGGGGTGACGGATGTAGGGCTCCCCCGACTTGCGATTCTGGCCCCTGTGCGCCTCCTGCGCGACAGCGAAGGCCGCCTCGATGAGGGTCGTGTCGGCCTTGGGATGGTGCTTGTCGTACTCGGCCAGCAACGGCGCGACCTCGGCCGACGGCGGCCGGTTGGCCGCTCGACGCCAGGGCAGCACCCGCGTGACGGTCGCCATCAGCCGGCCACCTCGATGACGGCCTCGATGCGGGCGTCGTCGAGCCGGGACCGCCCGTCGAGAAAGCCGAGTTCGAGCAGGAACGAGAAGCCGGCGACGGTCGCGCCGAGCCGACCGAGGAGCACGGCCGCCGCTGCCGCGGTGCCGCCGGTGGCGAGCACGTCGTCGAGCACCAACACATGCTCGCCGGTGGTAACCGCATCGGCGTGGATCTCGATGGTGTCGGTGCCGTATTCGAGGCCGTACTCCTCGGCCATCGTGGCGCCCGGCAGCTTGCCCGCCTTGCGGATCGGGATGAACCCGACGCCGAGCGACTGCGCGACCGCCGCGCCGAGGATGAAGCCACGGGCCTCGATGCCGACGACCGCGTCGATGCCGGCATCGCGCCACGGATCGGCGAGCACCTCGATCGTCGAGGCCAGACCGTCGGCGTGGGCGAGTAAGGGCGTGATGTCCTTGAAGACGATCCCGGGCTCGGGGAAGTCGGGGATGTCGCGGATCAGATCGGTGAGTTCAGCCACGGAGAGGCGTCCCATGACCCGATCGTAGCGGGTTCAGGACTTCTTCTTTTTCCGGGGCTTCGGCGGCTGACCCGGCCGCGCCGACGCCTGGGTGCGCTTCGCGGCCGTGCCGCGCTGTGCGGCTTGACCTCGGGTGGCCCGCTGGCTGCTCGACGTGCTCGTGCCACCGCTCGTCGGCTTCCGGGTGGTGCCGATCGGGATACCGGCGAGGGCGACGTCGTCGTCGGTCACCCGACGGGTGCCGGTCTCGCCTTCACGCGAGCGGATCTTGTCGGCGACCGCCCGGTTCTCGGCCTCGCGCTCCTTCATGTAGGCGACCAAGGCGGCCGCCACGAAGATCGACGAGTAGGTACCCACGAGAATGCCGATCAGCAAGGCGATGGCGAACTCCTGCAGGGTCAGCGCCCCGAGGAAGACCGAACCGATGAGCAGCATCGACAGCACCGGGAGGACCGACGTGATCGAGGTGTTGATCGAGCGCATCAACACCTGGTTGAGCGACTGGTTCATCATCTCGCTGTAGGTGTAGCGACCGGTGACCGTGAGGCGTCCGCCGACGTCGCGGACCTTGTCGTAGACGACGATCGTGTCGTACAGCGAGTAGCCCATGATCGTCAGGAAGGCGATCACGGTGGCCGGGGTGACCTCGAATTGGAAGATCGCGTAGACGCCGACCGAGATGATGATGTCGTGGGCGACCGCGATCAGCGCTCCGACCGCCATCTTCCACTCGAGCCGAACCGCGATGTAGCCGGCGACGATGATGAAGAACCAGATCAGCGCGTTGCGCGCCTTGTCGGTGATCTGATCACCCCACGACGGGCCGACGGTGGTGACGCTCACGTCGGTCACGTCGACCGATGCGAGTTCGGCCAGCGCTGCGGTGACTTCGGCGACCTCGTCGGGGGTGTCGAGGTCGGCGCGGACTCGGATCGCGTCGGAGCCGAGGGTCTGGATCTTGCCGCCTTCGGCGCCGGTACCGCCCAGGGCGTCGCGGGTGTCGGCGACCGACACGTCCGGCGCGGTGACCTCCCAGCTCGTGCCGCCCTCGAACTCGATGCCGAGGTTGAGGCCCCGGACGACGAGGGCGCCGAGACTGATCAGCACCAGCACCGCGGAACCGACGAGCGCCTTGCGCCACATGGCCGGGAAGTCGAAGTGGTGCTCACCGCGGTAGAGCATGCGGATGGTCTTCACGAGGCACCTCCCGCCGCCGGTTCGGGCGTCGTGTCGATCCCCTTCGGGATGCCGTACGTGCCTGGCCGTCGGGCCAGGTCGATGTCGAGGTTGGCGAGGATGCGGATCGCCGGGCCCATGAAGAAGTAGGTGGCGACCAGATCGAGCACCGTGGCGAGACCGAGGAAGAGAGCGAAGCCGCGGACCTGACCGACGGTGAGCGTGTAGAGCACGACGGCGGCGATGAGGCTGGCGACGTCGGCCTTCACGATCGTCGAGTACGCGATCGGGAACGCCCGCTCGACCGCCGAGCGTACGGTTCGGCCGCCTCGCACGTCTTCCTTGAGATGCTCGAAGTAGACGACGTTGGAGTCGACCGACACACCGATCGACACGATCAGGCCGGTGACGCCGGCGAGGGTGAGGGCGAGGCCCTGCGAGGCGCCGAGCCAGGCGATGATCGTCCACAGCAACGCGCCGGAGATGAGCAGGCTGAGGATCGCCACGACACCGAGGTACCGGTAGTAGGCGATCAGGTAGACCGAGACGAGGAGCAGGCCGATGAGACCGGCGATCAATCCGGCGTCGAGCGCGTCCTCGCCGAGGGTCGAGCTGACGATGCGGCTCTCCTGCGGGGTCAACTCGAGCGGGAGGGCGCCGAAGTTCAGCGCGAGGGCGAGATCCTTGGCCTCCTCCTCGGTGAAGTCGCCCGAGATGGTGATCTCATCGCGTTCGAAGAACGCGGCGTTGACGTTGGGGGCCGATTCGACGAAGCCGTCGATCTCGATCGCGACCCGGCCGGCCGGACACGACGCCTGGAAGGTGTTGCAGGCCCGGGCGACCGCGTTGAAGTCGTCGATGCCGGGCGAGCCCGACTTGAAGATCGGTGCGACCGACCAGCCCTGCTGCACGTTGAAGCGCGCCGACGCGCTCTCGAGCGCTTCGCCGGTGAGGCGCTGGCCCTCGACCTCGGGCTCGAGCACGAGCGGCACCGGGCCCATGCGGATGCGGCCCTGGAAGGTCGGGTCGGTGCGGTCCTGGAGCACCGACGGCTCGGAGGTGAGCGCATCGGGGGTGAGGGTCCAGAGGTCGACGATCGCCTGGGCCTCCGCGAGGGCCGCGCCCTCGAGCTCGCCGGCCTCGATCGCCGCCGTGGCGGCGTTGAACGCGGCCTCGTCGTCGAAGCCTGCCTGGCCGATGACCGGCCGGAACCGCAGCTCGGCGGTCTGGCCGACGAGGTCGATCGCGCGCTGCTGATCGTCGACGCCGGGGATCTGGACGAGGATCGTCTCGCCCTGGCGGGTCACCTCGGGCTCACGGACACCGAGACCGTCGACACGGTTGCGGATGATGTCGACCGCCTGATCGAGGGTCTCCTCGGTGATCTCTTGGCCGTCGGGCAGCGGCTCGGGTTCGAGCACGACCGATGCGCCACCCTGGAGGTCGAGACCGAGCAACGGCTCGTTGCCGGCCACGAACGTGTAGACGAGCCCCGCGATCGAGATCACGATGATCCCGACGACGTAGGAGACCTGACGGCGCACGTCGCTCAGGCGTCGTCGTCGGCGGCGGCGAGGTCGTCGGCGTCCTCACCGTCTTCGTCGTCTTCGTCGTCGTCGGTGATGATCTCGGCGACGGCGCCCTTGGAGATCTTCAGCTCGACCTCGGGGGCGACCTCGAGCCAGATCACCTTGTCCTCGACCTCGGCGATGGCGCCGTGGATGCCGGAGCTGGTGACGACGACCATGCCGGCTTCGAGCGATCGGATGCGAGCCTGCTGCTCCTTCATCTGGCGCTGCTGCGGCCGGATGAGGATGAAGTACATGACGCCGAGCAGGAGTGCGAGAAAGATCAGACTGCCCATGAGGTTCCTGACGCTGGTGGACGGACTCCGAGGAGGCTATCGGGCGCCCCACACCTCGTGAACGCCGAGCCGGAAGTCCTCGAAGGTTCCCGAGCCGATGGCGTCGGCCATCCGATCCATGAACCGCAGCAGCCAGGCGACGTTGTGCAGCGTGACGATGCGGGCGGCGGTCGGTTCCTTTGTCATCAAGAGGTGACGCAGGTAGCCCTTCGACCAGCGAGCGGCGGGGCTGCCGGGCCAGTCGGGATCGAGCGGTTCGGTCGACGTGGCGAACTCGGCACGGGTCAGGTTGTACCGGCCTGCGTCGGTGAGAATCGTGCCGTGGCGGGCGAGGCGGGTCGGCAACACACAGTCGAACATGTCGACGCCACGGGCCACCGACTCGACGATGCCGATCGGGTCGCCGAGGCCCATGAAGTAGCGGGGCTGGTCGAGCGGCAACAGATCCATGCACGCGTCGAGGCCGTGCAGCATCTCGCTGCGGTCCTCCCCGACGCTCAGGCCGCCGACCGCATACCCGTCGAAGCCGATGTCGGTGATCTGGCGGGCCGACTGCTCGCGCAGAGCCTCGTCGGTGCCGCCCTGCACGATGCCGAACTGGCTCTGGCGGGTCGCCGCGTTGGGATGGTCGAGGAAGGCGGCCCGGCCCCGCTCGGCCCACTGGCCGGTGCGCTCGACCGCGCTGCGCACGACGTCGAGTTCGGCGATCGACGACGGGCAGACGTCGAGCACCATCTGGATGTCGGCGCCGATCTTGGCCTGCACGTCGACCGCACCCTCAGGGGTGAGGAGATGGGTCGAGCCGTCGTAGGTCGACCTGAAGGTGGCGCCCTCGTCGGAGAGCTCGGGCCCGAGGGAGAAGATCTGGTAGCCGCCCGAGTCGGTGAGCACGTGACCGTCCCAGTCGGCCATGCCGTGGATACCGCCGAGCGCCTCGACGACGTCGGCGCCCGGCCGCATCATCAGGTGGTACGTGTTGGCGAGGATCACCTGGGCGCCCAGAGCCTCGACGTCGCTCGCGTCGAGGTGCACGATCGCGCCTCGGGTACCGACCGGCATGAATCGGGGCGTCGTGAATTCGCCCCGCGCCGTGGTGACCACACCGCAACGGGCCTGGCCGTCCCGGGCCGTCTCGGTGAAGCTCGCACGCATCGACACGAGGCTAGAGCGCCCCGGGACGGGTCAGCGCCGAGACGGCGCTGACCCGAGGTGAGATACTCGTCCTCCCGGGCGGGAATGGAAGACAAGCACATGGCGGACGACACGACGGCGACGGACTCGACGACACCTGACGTGCCCGATTGGCTCCTCGGGGCTGTCTGGACGGGGTCACACCTCGCCGCGGTGATCTCGTCGTGGATTGCGCTCAACCAACCGGCATTCGTTCTGGGCATGTTCTTGATCCTGCTCGCCGCTGCGCTCGGCATGATCGGCGTGTTCGCAGCGCTGCGGCTTGTCGCCCAGCGCGGCGTCGGGCGTCTCGACGGGCGTGCGCTGCGCCTCACCGCTGCCTACGGCGCCGCGAGCGCCCACGTCGCCGTCGGCGGGATCGGCCTCACCCTGGCTGGGTATGCCATCGAGAACCAACCGGTCACGGCGTTCGGGGCGCTCCTCGCCATTCATGGAACCGCATTCGCTCTGGACTTCATGAACCAACGCGTTGGTGAGGGTTCCGACCGCTACAAGACCGCATTCGTGGTCCTCAGCCTCGACGTGATCGTCGCTTCCTTGCTCGCACTGTCGTTCATGGAGGACTTCGGCGCGGGCGTGGCCACAGGTGTCCTCGGCTATCTGCTCGGACTCGTTCTGCTGAAGCTCAGCATCATCCAGTTCGCTGAGGCCGGGCGTTGGCGCCGGCTGATGACATGGACTGGGACGATCGGGGTGCTTGCCCTCAGCGTCGTGGTCGGGTTCGTTGGTGGCCGCGTCGCACTCATCTGGGCCGCCGGTGGTGTTCTGACGAGCCTGTCGGTTCTCGGGCTCCTGCTCCACAACGCGGTGGCGCTTCCGGAATCGCTCACCGGGAAGCCAATCTTCGGTGCAATCGATCCGCACACCCAGGACGAGCAACGGCGGACCGAAGCGCTGCTGTCCCCCCGGCATGCGATCGCCGCCGGAGTCATCCTGGGCATGATCGGCCTCATGCTGACGAGCCGGCTCACCGAGTCGGCTGCGGCCCCCATCGGTGTTGCCGTCGTCATCATGTTGATCGGCCTCTTCTTCGTGCTGCCCGGCGAGCTCGTCTTCGCCACGGTGATGATCGGCCTTCTCGTGACGTGGGTGGCCCATGACACCGATGCGGCTGATCCGAACGAGTTCAACGACGAGACCGCCCTCCTCGCCGTCGGTGGACAAGGAACAGCCCAGTCCGACTCGGCCGTTCCTCAGCCGGTCTCGTGGCTCGTTGCGCTCGGCGACTCCTACATCTCCGGGGAAGGTGCCGATGACTTCTTCGCCGGCACGAACTCGCCGGGCTCCAATGACTGTCGGCGCGCACCGACGGCGTACCCGCAGCTGGTCGGCCGCGAGCTCGGCATGTCGGTCCTGTCATTTGCGTGTAGCGGTGCCGAGACGAAGCATCTGCTGAGCGAACCGCAGAAGTCGGACCCCACGGTCATCGGCTCTCGACCACAACTCGACGCCTTCGAGTCGTGGCTGACGTCCGAGCAACCCGATCTGGGGATCGTGTTGCTCAGCATCGGCGGCAACGACTCGGGCTTCAGCGATGTCATCAACGCCTGCCTGACGCCGAGTGCGAACTGTGCGGACGCCGAGAGGCCCTTCGTCGAGCGACTCGGCGAGCTGGCGACCCCGTTGAACGCCGTGTACACCCGGCTACTCGACGTGCTGCACGAAGCGGACCTGCCGAACGGCATGCCCACGATCCTCGTCAGCCAGTATCCAGACCCGCTCGGCGACGAAGGCGTCGACTGCAACCTCACGCTGGGCGAGGACGAGGGCGACTTCATCCGACGGTTCCGAGCCGGGCTCAATCTGCAGGTCACCAGCGCGGTCAAGACCTTCAACACCGAGCGCGGTACCGAACTCCTGCTCCCTCGCACGGGGGATGCAGCTGCAGGCCATGCAATCTGCAACGACGAACGTTTCATCAATTGGATTCAGCTGCTGCCGACCGATGGACCGATCTGGAATTCGATCAATCCCCTTCTGTGGAAGAACGGCTCGATGCATCCCAATGAGGGTGGCCACTGTGCGATGGCGTGGCTCGTCCTCGAGTCGATCGACCCGGGCTACACGCCGACCGGACTTCCCTGCAGCGAGCCGCAAGGTTCCTCGCCCGGCTTGACGACAGGTGGGAAGGAACAGCGTCCGGGAATCTGTGATGGAGACGAGCCATTGCTCGGCAAGGCGTGCACGGACCGGTGGACGAGTGCAGCGCTCAGTGGTTCGGTGCAGGGAGTGCTCTGGGCCGGGTCCGTGCTCCTCGTCGCCGGGATGATGTTCGCGATCGCCCTGACGTCCTACTCGATCGGCGAAAAGGCGCTTCGCCGATCGAGCACCCTGCATGTTCTCTGGGTTGCAGCGTTCGGTTCCTGGATCGACTACGACAAGGTCGCCAACGGCTACCGATCGATGTCGAAGCGCGACCGATCGCTGTCCACCCGAGCCTCCTCCTAGGTGACCTCGGCCCGCCGGTCGAGCAACACCCACACCATCGCCATCGCCACGCCGCCGCGAGCGGTCCACAGCAACGTGCGCACGAGGTTCGACGTCATCAACGTGTCGTGCTGCTCGGGGTCGAACCCGTCGAGGAGTTCGCCGTGGACGGGCGCCGCCCAGATCATGGTGACGACAAGGATGAGACCCATGAGCGCGGCGCCCGCGATCGCCAGTGTGCGCATCGTGCGGTCCTTCGCGAGCACGACCAGCGCGACGATCGACAGGCCCTCGAGCCCCCAGGGGACCACCAGCAACGCGCCGATCCGGTCGATGTGTCGGCTCTGATAGGCGGGGTACGCATCGGCGCCGACGTTCTCGAAGAGCGGGTAGTGCACGACCTGCACCGTCCAGATCAGTCCGACCATCGCCATCGTCGCGGCGGCGTGCACGGCGACGGTCGCGGCGAGCGTCCGGTCGGTGGCGACTCGTTCGAGGGTGGGGGCGGCCATGGCGCTCGACCGTACGGGCCGGGCGACCCTTGTGCCGAGCCGTGCGGCTAGCTTGCCGAGCGTGCGCGATCGCTCGTCCGCCCAGCTCCACGTTCACGAACGTCGAGTCACGTCGCAAAACGGCGAGGACGGCATCCTCGCCGCACTCGTCGAGGCCGTCGGTGCGACGAACCGGGTCGCCGTCGAGTTCGGCGCGGGCGTCGGACCGACCGAGTGCAACACGCTGCGCCTCGTCGACGAGGACGGCTGGTCCGCCGTGTGGCTCGACGGTGCCGATCAACCTGCGCACAGCCGGGTCCACCGGGCCTTCATCACCCCCGAGAACATCAACGACCTGTTCGCCGAGCACGGCGTGCCCGACCACCCCGACGTGCTGTCGGTCGACATCGATTCCAACGACTACTGGGTGCTCGACGCGATCGACGACCGCTATGCGCCGCGGATCCTCGTCGTCGAGTACAACGCCTCGCTCGGTCCGACCGATCGGCTGACGATCGCCTACGACCCGACCTTCGTGTGGCAGGTCAATGACTACTTCGGCGCGTCGCTCGCCGCGTTGGCGGCTGCGGCCGATCGCAAGGGCCTCGCCCTGGTCGGTTGCGATTCGCTCGGCATCAACGCCTTCTTCGTGGCTCGCTCGGCGCTGACGGGCTTCGCCGAGCTCACCCCCGAACGAGCCTTCGTCCCCTGCGGCTACGGCATCGTGGAGGACGGGCGCCACGTGGGCTACCGCCGGGCCGAACGCACCTTCGAGCGGGTCTGAGCGAGGATCGAACCATGGCGGTCAACCGGTTGATGCAACGCATGTTGTCGTGGCGCTACCGCGGCGACATCCCCGCCGACTGGCGGCCGTACCTGGCCGAGCTCGACTTCGTCGGCACGCTCGATGACGACGAGACGCAGCGCCTCGTCCAGCTCGCCCGCATGTTCGAAGCGGTCGTGCGCTTCGACGGCCGCGAGGGCATCGATGTCGACGAACGCAAGATCCGCCTCACCGCACTCCAGGCGTGCCGGCTGATCCTCGAACTCGGCTACGAGCCGTACCGGTACGTCCATCGGGTCACGTTCGTGCCGGGCACGTTTCACATGGAGACCCGGCAGGGCAAGGTCCGGGCGAACGGTGCCGCCGACTCCGGCGGCCATGTGGCGCTCTCGTGGACCGAGACGGTCGCCGGGATGTACGACGGCGACGGCCGCAACGTCGTGTACCACGAGTTCGCCCACGTCCTCGACGGCTACGACGGCTTCGTCGACGGGCGTCCGAGCGTTGACGAACCGGGCCGCTGGCGAAGAATCGTCGGGTCGTCGTACGAGACCCATCGCCGCAGCCGCAAGAAGAAGGCGCTGATCGACGCCTACGGCAAGACCAGCGAGGTCGAGTTCTTCGCCGAGATCGTCGAGGTCTTCTTCGAACGCCCCGAAGAGCTCCACGAGGAGCAACCCGACCTGTACGACGTGCTCGCCGACTACTTCGACCAACGCCCGGGCTGGATCGATGGAGCACCGACATGAGCGCCGTCGATCCCTGGGACGCCGCCGCCGACGGCTGGGACGACGATCCCGCCGCCCGGGCCTACGCCGGTGCCGCCTTCGAGTCGCTCGTGGCCGTGCTCGACGGCTTCGGCCGCTCGCTTCTCGGGCTCCGCGTCTGCGACTTCGGCTGCGGCACCGGCCTGCTCACCGAGCGTTTGGTCACCGCCGGCGTCGCGTCGGTCGATGCGGTCGACACCTCCGACGCCATGCTCGCCGAGCTCCACGCGAAGGCCGACCGGCTCGGCTGGACGAACGTCCGCTCATCGGCGGAGATCCCCACGTCACCCGGCCGCCACGATCTGGTCGTGTGCTCCTCAGTGCTGGCGTTCGTGCCCGATCACCCGGCCACGGTCGCCCGACTCGTCGAGCTCCTGGCCCCCGGCGGCGTGCTCATTCAGTGGGACTGGCAACTCGATCCCGACGAGGCCGAGCCGTACGGCCTCACCACTGAGGCGATCCAGACCGCACTCCGCACCGCCGGCCTCCGCGATGTCGAGGTGGGCGTCGGCTTCGAGCTGCCCTTCGGGGACATGGTGATGCGCCCGCTGATGGGCGTCGGCCGGAAGGTCTGACGCTCAGTCGGTCGGCTGGTTGCGCCGCTCCACCATCCGGGTGAAGTGGTGGGCGAAGTCCATCGTGTCGTCGGGGTTCGCATCACCCCCGAACGGCCAGTCGGGTTTCGCCGTCGGCAACTCGAACGAGAACGACTGGCTCTGCGGGATCCGGCACGCGAGCGCGTCGCACGCCTGCCATCGCACTCGGCCGGTGATCGTGAGCGACTCGATCTTGGGCGACGACGTGTTGACGATCGGCAGCCGGAACTCGACCGTGCCGTCATGGACGGGGAACACCTCGTCGGTGCCGTCGAGGTGATGGTCGTGTGCGGCAGGGCCGACCATCGCCCGCAGGCCGATCTGGTCGGTGTCGTCGAACTCGATCGTGAACGGCACCATCCCCTCGGGGGCCGGATCGGCGTAGACGTGCTGGCCCTCGGGGATCGCCAGCCGCACCACGACGTCGTGTTTCACGATGGCGGCGATGTGGTCACCGTCGTAGCGGATCTCGGCGGTGACCTCGCCGTCGGCCGGGGCGGGAGCGCCCACCAGCTCGACAGTCTCACCCTGCGCTGCCCGGATCAGCTCGGCGGAGTTGGCCCGCACGCCGAGGTGCTCGTCGAAGAACTTGGCGATGATCACGCCCTCGGCGTCGAGCACGTACGTCCCCGGGAACGGGATGCCGGCGTAGGGGTGATCGTCGGGATCGACCAGCGTGTTGCGGATGCCCAGCGCGTCGATGATCTCGCTGTCGGGGTCACTCAAGAGCGGGAACGTGATGCCCTTGTCGGCGGCGAACGCCACGAGCGCGTCGGGCTCGTCGTACGACAGGGCGTAGAGCGCAACCCCGGCCGCCTCGAAGGCCTCAGCGTGCTGTTGCAGCTCGACCAGCTGCGTGCGACACGGCGGTCACCAGACCGCCGATCGATAGACGACGAACGCCGTCGGGCGACCAGCCCGGTCGGCCTCGATGTCGACCATGCGCCCGGTGTGGTCGGGCGCCACGACTGGTGGCAACCGCTCCCCCACCTCGGGGCCGGTCGGGAACCAGCCGACCGGATTCGAACGGGCACTCGCGCCCGGCTTGAGCGGCCCGAGGTTGCCGAGGGCATCGCGCCACCAGCCGTTCTCGAGCTGCTCGCCTCGCGTGTCGACCTCGATGTGCGGCGTCTCGCTCATGCGGCGACGGTACCGGACCGGTCAGGCCGGGACGGAATCTCGTTCTCGCCGGCCGCCGTTGCGGGCGATGGCGACGAGCACGATCACGACCCGGACAACCGCCGCGACGATGAGCGTTCCCAGGAGCAGGCCCCACAGCTGCCGTTCGAAGCCCTCGACCGGGGTGTTGCACTGCGGCGGATCCGACGAGTCGACGTCGACGATCAGTGGACCCTCGCAGATCGGCTCGCCGTCGGTCGTCAAGAAGAGCGCCGCCGTCACCACGACGAAGACCACGAGCCAGACGACGAACAGCCGCAGCGCGTCACGGACGATCGGCCGAGTCCCCATCCGTGGAGCTTCGCACGTCCCGGGTCAGGCCTTCGGGCGCCGGGCGAGCACCACGCCTTTGTCGAGTGGACGGCCGCCGTCCGGGGCCGGCGCCGCGCCGTGCTGCACGCCGACGAACCCGGCGGCACTGAGGAGCTCGCCGATCGTGGCGGGATCGAACTCGTAGGCGGTGGCCACCTGATGATCGAACGGCGTGCCGTGCGCAGCCGGTTCCCGCGACGCGAAGAAGAACAGTACGACGGGAGCACCTGACGCGAGGACGCGTTCCCATTCTGCGAAGACGGCCGGCAGCGCATCGGGCGCCAGATGGATGATCGAGTAGCGGGCGAAGATCCCACTGAACGACGACGACGCCGCGTCGAGCGCGGTCAGGTCGTCGACGAAGAACGCCAGCTGCGGGAACGCCCGCTGGGCCTGCTCGATCATTCCGGGCGACGCATCGATGCCGAAGGCCGGGAGACCCGCCCGAACGAGCGCGTCGACGCCGTGCCCGGGTCCGCAACCGACGTCGACGACCGGCCCCATTACTGGCTCGACGAGATCCACGAACCGGGCCAGCCAGCCCTTGGCGTCGGCGTCGTTCTCGAGGTCGTCGAGGAACAACGACGCGTACCGCTCTGCGACCACGTCGTACGCGGCGGCGACGTCGTCGGACATGGACGCCTAGAGCCCCAGCAACATGGCGTCGCCGAAGCTGAGGACGCGGTACTTCTCGGCGATCGCCGTCTCGTAGAGCTCCCGCCAGCGGGGGCCGACGAAACCGTCGACCAGGCAGAGCAGCGTCGACTGCGGCAGGTGGAAGTTGGTGAGCAGCACGTCGACCGCCTTCCACTCGTAGGGGCGCCGGATGAAGAGATCGCTACGGCCCGACTGCTCGCCGGTGCCCTTCCACGACTCGAGCGCTCGCACGGCGGTGGTACCGATCGCGACGACCCGATCGGCGGCCTCGACGGCGGCGGCCGTCTCGTCGGGCACCCGATACCACTCGGTGTGCATCACGTGATCGTCGAGCCGGTCGACCATCACCGGCCGGAACGTGTCGAGCCCGACGGCGAGCTCCACGGTCGCCATGCCGATGCCGTTCACCTCGAGCGCGTCGAGCACGGCGGGCGTGAAGTGCAGACCCGCGGTGGGCGCGGCGGCGGAGAGCGGACGATCGGCGAACACCGTCTGATAGCGGGACGGATCGTCGATCTGGTTCTCGATGTAGGGCGGCAGCGGCGGCAGGCCGACCTCGGCGAGCCGACTGTGCAGATCGCTGTCGCCCGGATCGAGACGCACGACCCGGCGACCGTCACCGAGATCCTCGCCCATCTCGACAGCGAGACCGTCGGCCGTCACGACATCGCCGAGCTTCAGCTTCTTGCTCGGCTTGGCGAGCGCCTCCCAGGAACCATCATCGCGCTCCTCGAGCAGGAGGATCTCGGCGGCGCCACCGGTCGAGCGCCGCACGGGAATACGGGCGGGCAGGACCTTGGTGTCGTTGACGACGACGAGATCGCCGGGCTGGAGCAGATCGGGCAAATCACGGACGTGCCGGTGCTCGACGTGATCACCTCGATCGACGAGCAAACGGGCCGCGTCACGCGGCTCGATCGGCTTCTGGGCGATGCGCTCCGGCGGCAGGTCGTAGTCGATGTCGGCGAGCGTCTCGGGGCGATCCGTCACCTCGTCGAGGGTACGAGTCTTCGTTGGAACTCCGCCCGATTCGTCTTGTAGTACGAACGTATGTTCGTGTATGTTCTGGAGATGTTGACGGCGGTGCATGACGAACTCGACGGGATCGATCTCCGCGCCTGTTCGCGCCCGGAGCTGCGGCAGTTGCTCGCCGAGTACCACCGGGTCGAGACCCACGCCGCGCAGCGTCGGCTCGCCGTGATGGCGGCAATCGATGCGCTGGGCGACGACGGCATGCCGGCGGCTACCGAGGCTCGGGTCACCACCCACCGGTCGAGCCGGAGCAGCGACCGCGATGCCGAGACGGCCTCGGTGCTGGCGGCAGTGCCCGGTGCTGCGGATTCCCTGGCCGCCGGTGCGATCACCGTCGAGCACGCCGAGCGTCTCGGGGTGCTGGTACAGGAGACCTCGGCCGAACAGGTCGCCGAGCTGATCCCGCTCGCCGAGCAGACCCCGGCCGATCTCTTCCGCAAGAAGTCCAACCGCTGGCTGTCGAGTCGGCGTTCGTTGCAGGCCGTCGAGGAGCAGCACCGCCGTCAGCGAGCCGAACGCGAGCTGAGCGTGTGGTTCGAGGGTGGCGACGCCGAGAACGGTGCGCTGCTGATCAACGGCCGGATGGACAACGCCACCGGGCGCCAGTTCCAGGCTGCGCTGCGAGCGCTGGTCGACCGCTTGTAGCGAGAGGACGGCGGCCGTGACGGCTCACCGAACGACGTACGCACGCCCTCCCAGCGGCGGATCGACGCGCTCGCCCTGATGGCGACCACGGAGGTCGATGCTGACGCTCCCCTGCCGGTGCGCACGATGCTGCACCTGATCGCCACCGTCGACGACGACTCGGTCGAGTTCCTCGACGGCCAGCCCGTGCCGCAGGCGTTCCTCGACTCGCTCGATCCTCGCACCGCCGATGTCGTCGGCCATGTGTTCTCCGGCGCCGGCAAGCCGCTCTGGACGGGCCGGCGGCACCGTCTCGCCACCGTGCATCAGTGGCCCGCCCTGATCGCCCGTGATCGTGCGTGTGTCGACTGCGGCGCCGACGTTGCGTTCACCGAAGCGCACCATCCGCACGAGTGGGGCCATCACGGCCTCAACGACATCGACAACCTCGAGTTGAAGTGCCACACCGATCATGCGTTGGCCCACCGAGGGTCCCGGGGCGAACGACGATCCAGACCTCGGGCCGCCTAGGGCGGTGGCGGCGGCTACTCGCCGGAATCGAAGAGGCCGGGCTGCGGCTCGGGACCGGTCTGGGTGGCCGGTGGCGGCGCCATGCCCAGGTGTGCGTAGGCGGCGGGGGTGGCGACGCGGCCCCGAGGGGTGCGCATCAGCAGGCCCTGCTGGATGAGGTACGGCTCGTAGACGTCCTCGACCGTCTCGGTCGGTTCGCTCACCGAGATGGCGAGGGTCGACAGCCCGACCGGGCCGCCATCGAAGCGACGGCACACCGAATCGAGCACGGCACGGCTCGCTTTGTCGAGACCCAACTCGTCGACACCGAAGAACGACAGACCGTCCTTGGCGACCTCGGCGGAGATGTGGCCGTCGCGTTCGACCTCGGCGTAGTCGCGCACCTGGCGCAGCAGCCGGTTGGCGATGCGGGGCGTGCCCCGGGAACGGCGGGCGATCTCGTAGGCGCCACCCTCGTCGATGTCGACGTCGAGGATGCCGGCGGCTCGCATGGCGATCAACTGGAGATCGTCGACCTCGTAGTAGTCGAGACGGGCGACGAGGCCGAAGCGGTCGCGCAGCGGGCCGGTGATGAGACCGGTGCGGGTGGTCGCGCCGACCAGCGTGAAGCGGGCGAGATCGAGCGGGATCGACCGGGCGGCCGGGCCCTTGCCGAGCACGACGTCGATCCGGAAATCCTCCATCGCCGGGTAGAGCACTTCCTCGACCGGGCGGGGCAGGCGGTGGATCTCATCGATGAACAGCACATCGCCGTCCTCGAGCTTGGAGAGAATCGACGCGAGGTCGCCGGCTCGCTCGAGTGCGGGGCCGGAGGTGACCTGCAGGTTGGTGCTCATCTCCGCGGCGATGATGTTGGCGAGGGTGGTCTTGCCGAGACCGGGCGGACCCGCGAAGAGCAGATGATCGGCCGCTTCACGACGACGAGCCGCCGCACCGAGCATCACGCCCAAATGGCCCTTCAGCTCAGACTGGCCGACGAACTCGTTGAGCGTCTTGGGACGCAGACCCGGCTCGTCGAGCAGCAGGCCGGCGTCCTCGGGCTGATCGTCGGGAGAGAGAAGCTCTTCGCGGGCCATGCGCAGTTCCTAGCAGTCGGGTGCGACGGGGACGGGATCAGACGCCCGAGGCGAGACGACGGAGGGCATCCCTGAGCAGCTCACCGGTCTCGCCCTCGGCGGGCAGATCGACCAGCACAGCGTGGATCTCGTCGGCGGCGTAGCCCAAGCCTTCGAGCGCCGAGCGCACGTCGGCGCGGGCGCCACCCCCGACGGCGGCGGGCATGCCGTCCTCGGTCAGCACCACGATCTCGCCCTCGGGGAGATCGAGCTTCGACTTCAGCTCCATCACGAGACGAGCGGCGGTCTTCTTGCCGACGCCGGGAACCAGGCACAGCGCGGCGACATCGTCCTCGGCGACCGCCCGGCGCAGGGCATCGGGGCCGTGGACCGACAGGATCGCCAACCCGAGCGCCGGGCCAACACCGTGGGCCGAGATCAGCGACTCGAACACCCGACGCTCAGCGATGGTGGCAAAGCCGTAGAGGGTCTCGGAATCCTCCCGCACGGCGTGATGGGTGTGGACGAACACCTCGCCGTCGAGCTCGCCGATGGTGACCGACGTCGATGGGGTGACCTGCACGCGATAGCCGAGACCACCGACCTCGATCAGGAGTTCGCCGTCGGGCCCACGGTCGAGCAGACGGCCACGAAGAAATCCGATCATGGTTGACTCGCTTTCGTCGAGGCGGTCGAGGAGGCGACCGACGCGCGGGTGCGTCGGCCGGGGACCCGGGCGAGATGACACAACGCCACGGCGGTGGCATCGGCGGCATCGACGGGCGACAGCTTCTTCGAGAGGCCGAGGAGGGTCTGCACCATCTCCCCGATCTCGTGCTTGCCGGCCGAGCCGTACCCGGCGACGGCTTGCTTGATCTCGTTGGGCGAGTACTCGGCGACGTCGCAGCCGGCCGCGACCGCCTCGGCCATCGCCAGCCCACTCGCCATGCCGACGCCCATTGCGGTCGACACGTTGTGCTGGAACAGCACCCGCTCGACCGCCACCACATCGGGCCGCAGATCGGCGATCAATGCC
>JBCBYI010000200.1:0-7429 GCA_039815945.1 Actinomycetota bacterium
AGCATCGCCGGGTCAGCTGCGTCGAAGTGAGCGAGCCGGGCGACCCAGCCCCGCTCGGCGGTGGCGACGGCGTCGTCGGCGGCGACGGCGCCGGAGAGGTCGGGCGGGCTCGGCCAGTCGCCACCGATGGCCAGCC
Source organism: Actinomycetota bacterium (assembly GCA_039815945.1). Lineage (GTDB taxonomy): Bacteria > Actinomycetota > Acidimicrobiia > Acidimicrobiales > Aldehydirespiratoraceae > UBA11606. Next base: position 137 of record JBCBYI010000200.1, read on the forward strand.
CGTGGCGGGCGAGGAGATCGGCGGGGCGGAGGGCGTCTCCGGCCGGCATGGTCTGGATGTCGGCGATGTCGAACGCGCCTCCGGCGACGGCGATGCGGAGGGTCTGGTCGGCGGCGAGGATGCGCCCGGCCGGGGCGTCACCGGGTGCGGCGACCACCGACACGGCGTACGCAGTGTCATCGATGACGAGGCGGGGTGCACCGACGCCGTTGGCGTACCGGTCGCCGAGATCGAGGGCCTGGGCCGTGCGGATCTGACCGGCGGCGTCGCCGGCCGGATCGAGCACCAGGAACGGGCGCTCGGCTCGCCGGTATTGGCGCCGTTCGCCAGCGGGTTGGGGCGAGGTGACGACCCGCCCGTCGGCGAGCATCGCCACGATCGACTCGAACGCCCGGACGCCGGCTTCATAGCACCGGGCGTTGAGCGTGAAGGCGGTGTCGTCGGGGGTGATGTCGAACGCCTCGGTGGCGAGCACCTCGCCGCTGTCGGCGGCGCGTTCCATGAGGTGCCAGTTGACTGCGTGGCGGGATTCGCCGTTGTGGATCGCCCAGGTGGTGACATTGAGCCCGGCGTACGTCGGGAGCGGCCCGTCGTGGAAGTTCATCGCGACCTCGACGGCGTCGAGCGCCTCACCGGGGATCATCTCGAGGTGGGCGGCGCTGACCAGCACCGTGGCCTCGGCGGCGCGGAGGGCGTCGAGCAGCGTGGTGGCGTCCGTGTCGACGACGTCGAATCCCTCCGAAACGGCCATCGAACGGACCTCGGCGGCGGCCGACGCCACGCCGACCACGGCGACGCCCGCGCCCCGCAGCATCACCGCACACTGCACGACGAGGGATTCCTCGCCGATCAGCAGGCAGCGGGGCTCGAAACGAGAGATGTCGGAGCGCGCAGCGGGGTCTGGACTCATGGGTTGATCGTCGGCCTGGAACCACTCGGTTTGAGCGTCCACACCGATCGTCGAACGCTATCCGATACCCGTGTGTCAGGCCCCGCTGCGCCGCATGCGGATCTCGTTACGACACGGGTCCGACGCCAGCGGCTGAACCTCGGTCGTCACGGTGAAGCCGGCCCGCGCGTAGAGGGCGACCGCAGGGTCGTTGCCGTGGGTCACCCACAGCTCGATCGGCTCTCCGACAGCCCACTCGGCGACGGCGTCGATCAACGCCTGCCCGACCCTGTTCCCCCGAGCCGCCGGATCGACCCACATCGACACCAGTTCGGTCGTGCCGGGGATCGTCCGGTGCCCGCCGACCAACCCGACGATCTCGCCATCGAGCTCGGCGAACGAGGTCATGGCCTCTCCACCGGCCGACCAGTCGGCCGCACGACGGGCCCACTCGTCGTCCGTGTACGCGGACTCCTCCTCGTGGGTCCGAGAGAACGCCGACGGCGTGTCGAGCAGCGCGGCCAGGCGAACCCGCTTCAGCAGCGGACCGTCGTCGGGACGGATACGACGAACGGTGACGGTCATGACGTCATCGTGGCCGACCGTCCGCTCCTCCGCAGCGGGTTTTCGACGAGCACTACTTCTCGGCGCCGACCACCCACATGGCGTAGTACTGCGCAGCACCGCCGTAGGCATGGCCCAAGGCGGTCTTGGCGCCGTCGACCTGATGGTCGCCGGCCAGGCCCATGACCTGCATCGCCGCTTCACCGAAGCGGATCATGCCCGATGCCCCGATCGGGTTCGACGACAGCACGCCGCCGGAACAGTTGACGGGGAGATCGCCGCCGTCGATCGACGTGGCGCCCTCCTCGACCATGCGCCAGCCTTGGCCCTTCTCGGCGAACCCGAGCGACTCGAGCCACATCGGCTCGTACCAAGAGAACGGCACGTACATCTCGACTGCGTCGATCTCCTCGCGGCGATCGTGGATGCCGGCTTGGGCGAAGACGTCGTCGGCGCAGGCCTCCGACGCGGCGGGCGACACCATGTTGCGACCGGCGAACGAGCCAGACTCCGAACGCATGGCGATCCCCTTGATCCACGCGACCGGACCATCGTGGGCCTCGGCGACCTTCTCGCTGCCGAGCACGATCGCGCAGGCGCCGTCCGACGACGGGCAGGTCTCGCTGTAGCGGATGGGATCCCACAACATCGGCGACTCGACGACCTGTTCGAAGGTGAGGTCGGGCTGATGGAGATGGGCGTAGGGGTTGTTGAGGGCGTGCGTGCGGTCCTTCAGGGCCACCATGCAGCCGATCAGCTCGGGCGCCTCGGTCATCATCATGTAGCGACGGATGATCGGGCTGAAGTAGCCGCCGGCGCCGGCGTTGACCGACGTGGCGAACGGCTGCGGCAACGACAGCGCCCACATCGCGTTCGACTCCGACTGCTTCTCCCAACCAATGGTGAGCACGGTCTCGTGCACGCCCGACTGGATCATCGAGGTGGCGACGCAAGCGGTGGAGCCACCGACCGAACCGGCGGTGTGCACACGCATGATCGGCTTGCCGACACAGCCCAGGGCCTCGGCGAGGTACACCTCGGGCATCATCACGCCCTCGAAGAAATCGGGCGCCTTGCCCATGATCACCGCGTCGATGTCGTCCCAGCTCTTGCCGGACATCTCGAGCGCGTTGGTGGCTGCCTCACGCAGCATCCCGGCCATCGAGCCCGGGTAGGTGGTCTGGTACTTCGTCTGGCCGACACCGAGGACGGCCGCACGTTCCTTGCTCATGTCACTCCCCCTCCAGAACGGCGACGAGATTCTGTTGCAGGCAGGGCCCGCTGGCGGCCGTTGCAACCGCCCGATCGGCGTCGCCTCGGCTGATGCGCTGGGCGGCCTCGCCGATGCGGATCAGACCCGACGCCATCATCGTGTGGGCGGCCTGGGCGCCACCCGACGGATTGATCACCGTGTCGTCACCGAGGCCGAGCGCCGTCGTGAGCACAGCCTCGCTCGTCGAGAACGGGGCGTGGAGCTCAGCGATGTCGATCTTGTCGTCACCGACACCAGCCTTCTCGGCGGCGATGCGGGCCGACATCGAGGTCGTGAGATCACGGACGCCCAGGGTGTGGGCGTCCGTGCGGTGGTCGATGCCGCGAATCCAGGCTGGGCGCTCGCAGAGCTCCCGGGCTTTGTCGTCGGCGGCGAGCACGATCACGGCGCCGCCGTCGGACGAAGCCGGGAGATCGGAGGGCCGCAGCGGCGCCATCGCGTAGTCCTCGGCGAGGATCTCGTCGACGGACTTCGGCGTAGTGCGCACGGCGTGCGGGTTCGACGCGGCGTGTTCGCGGGAGCGGCTGGCGATCTCGGCCAGCTGCTGCTCGCTGACCACGCCCTGGTCGAGCATCTGGCGGGCGGCCATCGCCTCGATGGCGAAGGCATCGGGCCACAGCGGCGCCACGTAGTACGGGTCCATCTGGGTGGCGAGCACGTCGCGCAATGAACCGGGCGACGACTTGCCGTAGCTGTAGACGAAGGCGGTGTCGATGTCGCCGCACTGCAGCTTCACCCACGCCTCGTACAGCGCCCAGGCGCCGTCTTGTTCGACATGGCTCTCGCTGATCGGCGGGACCGGGCCGGTGCCGTCGATCGTCATCACGAACGAGAAGGCCTGGCCGGCGAGGAAGTCCGACGATCCCGAGCAGGTGAAGCCCATCTCCTGCTGGGTGAGGCCGACGGCGTCCTTGGCCTCGTTCATGAGCGGCACCATGAACTCGACTTCGGACTCGGTGTTGATCATGGACTCTTGTCGCTGGCTGAAGGCGACGACGGCGACGTCCCTCACTGGTCGCCTCCGTCTGTCTCGTTCTCTCCGAGCCGGCCGACCCGGGAGTAGTCGGTGATCACCTCGTCGGGTTCGCCGGTGGGTTCCCATCCGAGGATGTTCTGGGCGCTCATCTCGAGTTCGTCGTCGGGCTTCCAGACCGCACGCACCCGCATGCCGACCCGGACGTCTTCGGGGTCGACGTTCATGCCGAGGCCCATGAAGCCGACCGATGCGCCGTCGAGCACGATCCAGGCCGATACGTACGGTGGGGTGAGATCGGGACGCATCTTGATCGGGACGCGGGTGATGTTGAACGACTCGATGTAGCCGGTGTCGGGTAGCTCGACGAGCTCGGGCAGCGTCGGCTTGCCCGCGACGGACGACACGCCTCGGGGCGGCACCGAGACCTGGCCGGTGTCGGGGCACTCGTCGCCGAGGATGCGCTTGTCCTTCATCGCCCGGAGGTACTGGGAGAGGGCCCGGCCCGGGGTGTAGGTGTACTCCATCCGGATCGGCGTGCGGACCGACTGCACCTGCTCGACGTCGGCAGGCATGGGCGAAGGCAAGCCGGGGTTGCCCGCCATCTCGGGCACGAAACCAGCAATGTCGGTGATGTGGCCCTCGCGTTCGTCGCGCCACACGACCTCGACCCGCATGCCGGTCGCCATGTCGTCGGCGGAATCGACGAACACGGCGTGGAGCATCGGCGTGTCGGCACCGTCGAGGGTGATCATCGCCCAGGCGAAGGGCTGGGTGAACGGCTGCTGGGCTCGCGGCTCGCCGTTCCAGGTCCAGGTCGTGACCGTACCGACCGTGCCGACGGCGACGAGTTCGGACAGGGGCGCCGACGTGATCGGGTCGTACTCCAGCGGCGGACACAGCACGGAGCCGTCGGCTCGGCGCACGCCGTGGATCACGCCCTCACGCAGGCCGGTGAGGAAGCCTCCGATCACCGGTCCGGTCGTGCGGGTGAAGGGGTATTCGAGCACCAGCGGTGCGGTGAGTACCTCGTCGGCCATCGTGCCTCCCCAAGATCGGGCACCCCCCGGTGCCGCGTCGGCGACCGTAGCGGGCACCTCCGAGGAGGACGAAAACGACGAGATCAGCTGTTCTGAGAATGCACGACCGGAGTCCGGGTGCCGGCGAGACCGAGGTCGCCGGCTACCCGGCCCAGTGCCGCGAGGCTTGCGTCGAGCTCACGCATACGACGCAGGTCCTTGCGCACCGGGTCCGGTTGCCGAGGAATCCACCGCATACGTTCGAATCGGCGGTGCCGACCGTTCGATGAGAACGTCAGGTCGTTGGTCTCTCCGCGTGGTGACGAAGGTCCCGACCGATGTTGCGACCCCGTGACGGTTCGTCGGCGAACCCGTTGCGGGCTACCGTCCCCGCCCATGACGATCCCGGCCATGAAGATCGATGTGAGCCTCGGCGGCGACCTCTCGGCCTCGGCCGATCACGCCGCTGCGCTCGCGGCCGCCGGCATCGACGGTGGCTTCACGTTCGAGGGCAACAGCGACATCTTCTTCCCGCTCGTGACCGCGGCGGCCTCTGGTCTCGACCTCTACACGAACGTCGCGATCGCCTTCCCCCGCTCCCCCATGCACCTCGCCTACCAGGCGTGGGATCTGCAACGAGCGACGGGGGGCCGCTTCGCGCTCGGCCTCGGCACCCAGATCAAGCCACACATCGAACGGCGCTATTCGTCGACATGGGATCGGCCCGTCGGCCGGATGGTCGACATCGTGAAGGCGACCAAGGCGATCTGGGCGAACTGGGCCGACGGCGTTCCGCTGGATCACCAGACCGACTTCCACCGCTTCGATCTGATGACCCCGATCTTCGTGCCGCCGGCGATGGAGGCGCCGCCCCCGCCGATCTGGGCGGGTGCGCTCGGGCCACAGATGACGCGGGCCATGGCCCGCCACGCCGACGGGGTGATCATCCATCCGTTCAACACCGGCGACTTCTTGTCGACATCGACGATGCCGTTGATCGAGGAGGGACTCGACGCGGGCGGCAGGTCCCGCGCCGATCTCACCCTCAACGTCGGCTGCATCTGCTCGCCGAGCCTCACCGACGAGGAGTACCAGCGCTCGTCGCAGTCGATGCGCGGCAACCTCGCGTTCTACGGCTCGACCCCGGCGTACAAGGTCACGCTCGACCACCACGGCCTCGGCGACCTCCAGCCCCGGCTGCGGGAGATGACCAAGACGGGGGCGTGGGATCAGCTCGGTTCGTTGATCGACGACGACGTGCTCGACCTCCTCGCCGTGCGCGGCACCCCCGCCGAGTGCGCCGCCCGCCTCCACGAGGAATACGGCGCACTCGCCGATCGCATGTCGTTGACCACCCACAACGCCTCGGTCGAGGCCCTCGGCGAGATGGCGGCGTCGTTGCGCGAGATCAGCTGAACAGGTCGCTCAGCTGAACAGGTCGCTCAGCCGCTCCTTGGCCTTCTGGTCGCCGAGGGGGCGACCGATGATGGCCTTGTCGTCGGTGACGATCACCGGACGCTGGAGGAGCTTCGGATACGCGAGCAGCACCTCGACGACCTTGTCGGGGTTGCCGACATAGTCGTCCTCGTCAAGTTCGAGCTTCTTGAACTGGGCGTCCTTGCGGACGAGGTTCTCGACCGGATCCTCGAGCTTGGCGATCATGTCACGAAGGGCTGCCTCGTCCGGCGGGTTCTTCGTGTAGCGGATCTCTTCGAACTCGACGCCCATCTCCGTGGCGACCGCCACGGCGTTCTTGGACGACTGTCAATTGGGGTTGTGGTAGATCGCAGTCATGGCGGCGACTCTAGCCACGCTCCCCTCGGGCCAAGCCACATTGCTTGTCACGGCCACGGCGCTGGGGCGTACTGATCGCGGAGCTCGAACTTCAGGATCTTCATCGTCGCGTTGCGGGGCAACGCCTCGCCGTGGATCACGAGCTGTTCGGGGATCTTCTGGGTCATCAGGCCCGCGCCCTTGCAGGCGGCCACCATCTCGTCGAAGGTCAGGTCGGGCTGGTCGGGGGCGGTCTCGATCACCGCACAGACCCGCTCGCCACGATCGGGATCGGGCAGGCCGATCACCGCGGCGTTGCCGACCTGGGGCAGCTCGTACAGCACGTTCTCGATCTCGGCGGCGGAGATGTTCTCTCCCTTGCGGATGATGATGTCCTTGAGGCGGCCGGTGAGGGTGACGTGGCCGTCCTCGTGCATCACGCCGAGGTCGCCGGTGCGGAACCGGCCCTGCTCGTCGAACGCACCCGCTTCGAGCGTGGGGTCGGTGTAGCCCTTGAAGAGCATCGGGCCAGCGACACGCACCTCGCCCTCGTTGCCCGGCCTGGCGAGTTCGCCGGTGTCGGGATCGACGATCGACACCTCGCAGCCCTCGATCGGCGCACCCTCGGTGTTGGCGAGCTGATCGTCGGTGTCGGACGGCGAGCCGTTGCAGATCATCGGGCACTCGGTCATGCCGTAGCCGTGCACGATCGGCACGCCCATGCCCTCCTTCACCGCGAAATAGACCTCCGGCGGCTTCGGGGCACCGCCGCCCGGCATGAGCCGCAGCGCGGGCATGACCT
>JBCBYI010000201.1:0-7380 GCA_039815945.1 Actinomycetota bacterium
GTCAGCGGTGACCGCATCACGGCGACGGTGCAGGAGCACCACGCCCACTTCGATCCGCAAGGAGCGCGTCTCCGTGGTTGAGATCACCCACCTCGATGCATCGCCCGACACCCACGTGCCCAAGGCGAGCGTGCGGGCTGCCGACGACACCGCGGCGGCCGCCTCGCTCGGGCTGAGCTTCGGCTCGGCCGAACAGCGCGGCGACACGCTGGTTGCGCGAGTGCGTCCCGACGAGTGGTACCTGCTCGGCGCCGGCGCCCCCGCGTTGGCGGCCGGGCTCGACCTGTCGGGCTTCGCCTCGACCGTCGACATCAGCCACGCCCGCACGGCCGTTCGCATCACCGGCGACCACGCCGCGGACACGCTGGCCAAGCTCGGCAGCGCCGACTTCGGCGATCACATGACCCCGAACGGTTCGGTGCTCGGCAACGGCATCGCCGGCGTCACGTGCGACATCATTCGCGACGACATCGTCTCCGAGAGTGGAGACGGCGTGCGCAGCTACCTGCTGCTGCTCGACGGCAGTTTCGTGACGTACTTCGTCGGCGCCCTGGAGGACGCCGCGGCAGAGTTCTGACTACGCGAAGGCCGGCATGATGCGCTGGCCGTAGGCGTTGAGCGTCTCGTCTTTTTGGTCGTGCATCAGGTAGATCGCGAACTGGTCGACGCCGAGGTCACGGAGCTCCTCGAGCCGCTCGATGTGAGCCGCCTCGTCACCCAGGATGCAGAAGCGATCGACGATCTCGTCGGGGACGAAGTCGGTGTGGTCGTGGCCGGACTTCCCGTGCCCTGCGTAGTCGTAGCCCTCCCGTCCCCTGATGTAGTCGGTGAGGGCCTTGGGCACCATCGACTCATCCTCGCCGTAGCGGGCGACGAGGTCGGCCACGTGATTGCCGACCATGCCACCGAACCAGCGGCACTGTTCGCGCTGATGCTCGATGTCGTCACCGACGTAGGCCGGAGCAGCGACGACGATCTTCAGCGCGTCGGGGTCGCGGCCCGCTTCCTCTGCGGCCTGCTTCACGGCACCGATGGTCCAGGCGGCGATCTGCGGGTCGGCCAACTGCAGGATGAAGCCGTCGGTCTCGGAGCCGCAGAGATGGAGGGCCTTCGGCCCGTACGCCGCCATCAGCATCTCGAGAGTCGAGCCTTTCGACCAGGGGAACTGCTGGGTCGTGCCGTTGTACTCGACCGCCTCGCCCTCGGCGAGACCCTTGATGACCTTCATCGACTCCGACAACGTGGCGAGCTTGCACGGCTTCTTGCCGATCACCCGCATCGCGGAATCGCCCCGACCGATCCCGCAGATCGTTCGGTTGCCATACATGTCGTTGAGGGTGGCGAAGAGCGAGCCGAGCACGGTCCAGTCGCGGGTGCCCGGGTTGGTCACCATCGGCCCGACGATCATGCGGTCGGTCGCTGCGAGCATGGCGGAGTAGATCACGAACGGCTCCTGCCAGAGCACATGAGAGTCGAACGTCCACGAGTAGCGGAAGCCGAGTGACTCCGCGGTGCGGGTCAGCTCGACGACGCGTTGCGCGGGGGGATCGGTTTGGAGGACAACGCCGAAATCCATGCTGCTCCTGTCAGATCAGGTATTGGGAAAGGCCGCGGGGGATGTACGCACCGTGCCCTTTGTGGCCCTCGTACTGCCCGTCGTGGATCACCCGCCGACCGCGGCTGTAGACGGTGTCGACGTGGCCGGTGACCTGGAACCCCTCGTACGCCGAATAGTCCATGTTCATGTGGTGGTTGTCGACACTGATGGCCCACTGCTTGTTGGGGTCGTAGAGGACGATGTCGGCGTCGGCGCCCGCCTGGATCACCCCCTTCTTCGGGTACATGCCCATCATCCGAGCCGGCGTGGTGGCGCACAGCTCGACCCAGCGGGGCAGCGTGATCTCGCCGGTGACGACCCCCTGAAAGATCATGTCCATGCGGTGCTCGACACCACCGATGCCGTTGGGGATGGCCCGGAAGTCGTTGACGCCGAGTTCCTTTTGATCCTTCATGCAGAACGGGCAGTGGTCGGTGGCGACCAGCGCGAGGTCGTTCGTGCGCAAGCCTTTCCAGAGCTCGTCCTGATGGTGGTCGTGGTGCGACCGCAGCGGGGTCGAGCAGACATAGCCAGCCCCTTCGAACCCGGGCTTGTCGAGGTGTTCCTCGAGCGAGAAGTAGAGGTACTGCGGGCAGGTCTCGGCGAAGACGTTGGCGCCATTGTTCCTGGCTGCCGCGACCTCGGCGAGGGCCTCCTTGGCCGAGAGGTGCACGATGTAGAGCGGAGCCGCGCCGACCTTGGCGAGCTGGATCGCCCGGTGGGTCGCCTCGGATTCGAGTTCAGCTCGGCGAACCAGACCATGGTTGACGGGTTCGATCTCACCTCGTTCGACCGCCTGTTCGGCGAGGACGTCGATGGCGATGCCGTTCTCGGCATGCATCATGATCAGCGACCCGTTGTGGGCGGCCTGCTGCATCGCCCGAAGGATCTGGCCGTCGTCGGAGTAGAAGACGCCCGGGTAGGCCATGAACAGTTTGAAGCTGGTGACGCCGTCGTCGATGAGCGAGTCCATGTCCTTGAGCGCCTGCTCGTTGACGTCGCCGAGGATCTGGTGGAACCCGTAGTCGATCGCGCAGTTGCCGGCCGCCTTGCCCATCCACGTGTCGAACGACTCTCGCACCGACTCGCCGAACGTCTGCACGGCGAAGTCGACGATCGTCGTGGTGCCACCCCACGCCGCGGCGCGGGTGCCGGACTCGAAGTCGTCAGAGGCGAACGTGCCACCGAACGGCAGTTCCATGTGCGTGTGCACGTCGACTCCGCCGGGCACGACGAGCTTGCCGGTCGCGTCGACGATCTCGGCACTGCTCTCCGCGGCGAGGGCGACATCGCTCCCTGGCGACAGCACGGCGACGACCGTCTCGCCGTCGACGAGCACCTCGGCCGGATCCGCGCCGGTGGACGACACCACCGTGCCTCCCTTGATGAGCATGGTCATGGTGGTCCTCCAGGGGTGGGCGGCGGGATCAGGCTTCGGTGAGCGGGCCGTACATGTCGGGCCGGCGGTCGCGGTAGAACGCCCACTGGGAGCGGACCTCGTCGACCAGGTCGAGATCGAGATCCCGAATGACGAGCTCAGCCTCGGTGTCGCTGGCGGTGCCGTCGACGAACTGGCCTCGGGGGTTGGCGAAGTAGCTCGTGCCGTAGAAGTCGTTGTCGCCGAGTGGCTCGACCCCGACCCGATTGATGGCTCCGACGTAGTACATGTTCGCGGCGGCGGAGGCGGTCTGTTCGAGCTGCCAGAGGTACGCCGACAAACCACGACTGGTGGCCGACGGGTTGAACACGATCTGGGCACCGTTGAGCCCGAGCGCCCGCCAACCCTCGGGGAAATGGCGGTCGTAACAGATGTACACGCCGACCTTGCCGACCGCCGTGTCGAACACGGGATAGCCGAGGTTGCCGGGTCGGAAGTAGAACTTCTCCCAGAACCCCTTCACCTGCGGGATGTGGGTCTTGCGGTACTTGCCCAGGTAGGTGCCGTCGGCGTCGATGACCGCCGCGGTGTTGTAGAGAAAGCCTGGGCCTTCCTCTTCATACATGGGCAGCACCAGCACCATTCCGTACTGGGCTGCCAGTTCTTGGAACCGCTTCGTGGTCGGTCCGTCCGGGATCGCCTCGGCGTAGCCGTAGTACTCCGCCTCCTGCACCTGACAGAAGTACGGGCCGTAGAACAGCTCCTGGAAGCACATGACCTGGGTGCCGGCCTCGGCCGCCTCGGCGACGTACTTCTCGTGGAGTTCGATCATCGACTCCTTGTCGCCGGTCCATTCGGTCTGGACGATGGCGGCCTTCACGGTGCTGGACATCTCGGCTCCTGACGGCGGCGATGCGACGGGCGTCGCGGTGGGGAACGAAACCTTAGAGCATCACCGATGGGCCCGAACAGGGCTCCCGGTAATGGACACCGAACGTTCACGACCCCGAAATCTGTCGCCCACTGACCGATGTCGCTCTCCACCTCCTCGCCCGAGTCGCCTCTTCGAGTGAGCACACGCAGCGGCTGCTCGAAGGGGCTGAGGGCTGAACGACCCGCTGGCCGTCCGGAGCCGACTCGGCGACGACTACGAGCCGGCGAGTCGATTGACGGTCGCGAGCAGCTGCTCGACCTCGGCGCGGGTGTTGTAGTGGCTGGCCGAGGCGCGCACGCAGTTTTCGATCCCGAGGGGTTCGAGCACGCTCGCCGAGTAGTAGTCCTGCTTGCGGGCGTGGGTGCGCACGCCCTCGGCGTTGAGCGTGTCGACGACGCCGAGGCTGTCGTGGCCGTCGATCCAGAACGACACCATCCCCGAGCGATGCTCGCTCGCCTCCGGACCGACGACGTGCACGCTGTCGAGTTGGCCGAGGCCGGGCAACCCGCCGGTGCCCCACATCATGGCGTCGACGAGATCTTGCTCCTGGTCGCGTATCGCCACCGCGGCGGCTTCGAGCTGGGCACGTGGTTCGGTCTCGTCGCTGACCTCGGCGCCGAGCCATTCGAGGTAGCGCACCACCTCGGAGAACGCGGCGTAGGCCGATGCATCGCGCGTGCCGAGCTCCCACACGTTGGCCGGCGCACCGTCGAGCTGGTCGTGCGGCGCGTTGGCAAGGCGATCCGACACCCACGCGACGCCGAAGTTGTGGCGGGAGAAGAGCTTGTAGCCCGAGACGACGTAGCCGTCGACGCCGTAGTCGTCGATGTCGATGCGGCCGTGGGCGGCGTGCTGGATGCCGTCGACGATGATGAAGCACTCGGGGGCGACCGCCCGGATCTGCGCGGCGATCGCCGCTACGTCGACGTGCATCCCGGTGACCGGGCTGGCGTGGATGATCGTCGCCACCGCGAGGTCGGACGTGATCGCCGGGCGGTACTGCTCGACACTCACAACCGTGGACTGCGGGTCGAACGGCACCTGTTCGTAGTCCATGCCCGCGACCTCGGCCCACCGGCGGCAGGCGCTGTAGGTCGCCGGATGCTCGAGATGGCTGCCGATGATCTTCGTCCCACCGGACGCGAGCGTGGCGTTGCGGATCAACCGACCCAGCAGCTCCGTGCCGGATTCGCCGATGAACACCTCGCCGCTCGACGCACCCATCAGCAGCTTCATGTCGTCGCGCCCCTGGGCGATGATCTCCATGAGGTACTGGGACGCCACGTTGCTGCGACCCTGGTTGTCGGGGAAGGCCATCAGCTCGGCGGTGCGCTCGACCGCAGCCTTCAGGGTGAGCGACCCGCCCGCGTTCTCGAAGAACGCCCGCGGCCCCTGGACGGGGCACACGTCGGCGTGATGGAAACGGTCGCGGATGGTGGTGAGTTGCTCCGGCGTGAAGGGCATCGACGCGGATGATACGACTTCGCGCATGCCAGTCCGCTCCGTTGCGACCTACGCGGCAAGCGACGTACGACCATCTACCCTGCCGGGCAGACGGCTGCGATGATGGCGACGTTCGGCGAGACCACCCTCACCGCCGACCCTGACGTGAGCGTCAACCCTGGTTGACGTCTGCGTGCTCGCGTCAACCTGGGTTGACATCGATAGGACGACCAATCGGCGGCTGCCGAAACATCGGCCGATCTTCGACACGGATCGCACCGAATCGTCCTGATGTGGGCCTGCAGCCGGTCGGTAACCTCGAAAACATGGCTCAGATTGGTTCCCTCGAGATCGCCCAGCCGCTTCACGACTTCGTCGAGACGGCGCTGACCCCCGGCTCCGGCATCACCGCCGCAGAGTTCTGGGCGGCCCTCGAGGCCGTGCTCGTCGAGATGAGCCCGCGCAACGAGGCGCTGCTCGCCCGTCGCGATGAGATCCAGGACAAGATCGACGCCTACCTGATCGCCAACAAGGGGGATCACGATCAGGCCGAGTACCTCGCCTTCCTCCGCGAGATCGGCTACCTCGAGGACGCACCGACCGACGTCGCCGTCGCCACCAGCAACGTCGACACCGAGATCGCAGGCACCGCCGGCGCCCAGCTCGTCGTGCCGCTCGACAACTCCCGCTATGCCCTCAACGCCGCGAACGCCCGCTGGGGATCGCTCTACGACGCGCTCTACGGCACCGACGTCATCTCCGACGAGGGCGGCGCCGAAGCCGGCAAGGGCTACAACCCCGTGCGCGGCGACAAGGTCATCGCCTGGGGCCGCGAGTTCCTCGATTCGCACGCTCCCCTCGCCGAGGGCAGCCACGCCGACTCGACCGGGTACGCGATCGTCGATGGAGCGCTGCAGATCTCGCTCGGCGACGCCACCACCGGCCTCGCCGACCCGAGCCAGCTCGTCGGCTTCGCCGGCGACGCCACCGACCCCACCAACGTGTTGCTGCGCAAGCACGGCCTCCATGCCGACATCCGTATCGACCGCACCGACACCATCGGCAAGGACGACGCCGCCGGCGTGGCCGACATCGATCTCGAGTCGGCCGTGTCGTCGATCATGGACTGCGAAGACTCCGTTGCCGCCGTCGACGCCGACGACAAGGTCGTCGTCTACGGCAACTGGCTCGGCCTGATGAAGGGCGATCTCGTCTCCACCTTCCAGAAGGGTGGCGAGACGATGGAGCGCCGCCTCAACGCCGACCGCACCTACACCGCGGCCGACGGCTCCGAGCTCGTCATGCAGGGGCGGGCGTGCATGCTCGTTCGCAACGTCGGCCATCACCTCACCACCGACGCTGTCACGCTGAACGGCGAGCCGATCTTCGAGACGATCCTCGACTGCTTCGTCACCTCGCTCGCCGGCAAGCACGACCTTCTGGGCAACGGCAGCTTCCGCAACAGCCGCACCGGCTCGATCTACATCGTGAAGCCGAAGATGCACGGCGCCGACGAGGTCGCCTGGGCCGTCGAGCTCTTCGGCCGCGTCGAGGCTGCGCTCGGCCTCGAGCCCAACACCCTCAAGATGGGGATCATGGACGAGGAGCGTCGTACCTCGCTCAACCTCGCCGCCGCCATCGAGCAGGCCCGCGAGCGCGTCGTCTTCATCAACACCGGTTTCCTCGATCGCACCGGCGACGAGATCCACACCGACATGGAAGCTGGCCCCATGTTGAAGAAGGGCGACATGAAGGGCGCCACCTGGTTGCTGGCCTACGAGGACTCCAACGTCGACACCGGCCTGGCCGCCGGCATGCAGAACCGGGCCCAGATCGGCAAGGGCATGTGGGCCAAGCCGTCGGAGATGGCCGAGATGCTCGCCGCCAAGGCCGGGCATCCGCAGTCAGGCGCGACCTGCGCCTGGGTGCCGTCGCCGACCGCCGCCACCCTGCACTCCACCCACTACTTCGACGTCAACGTCGCCGCCCGCCCCTGCATGACGAGCTCGGAGCCGTCGGCCGCGGTGT
>JBCBYI010000202.1:0-7359 GCA_039815945.1 Actinomycetota bacterium
CCGGCTTCACCGGCGTGGACCACCACGACGGCACCCTCCGCTGGTGGTTCGCCGACCTCAGCGACGCGGTTGAGACGCTCACGAATGCGGCCGGCGGCTTGCGCCTCCTTCGGCGCGATCTGGAGTCACAGGGTCGTTGGAGCGATGTCCGACCCAGGGTCGCCGAGGTGCTCGGCGCTCGCACCGCACGGCTCGGCGATCAGCTGATCCTCGACGACCCGTATCTCATGACGGTTGGCCACGCGTCTGCGAAGGCTTGACCGCGAGGGACGGGCGATCAGCCGTCGACGCTGAAGATCTCCTCGAGGTCGTCGAGGATCGCGTTGGCACCGAACAGGCCCACGCCGCTCATCCACCGGTCATCCCCGACCCGGAAGGTCCGTTCGTTCTCGACGACCGACAGGGTGGTCCACAGCGGGCTTCGGAGTGCCTCTCCGACCGCGGCCTCGACGTCCTCATTCGGGAAGACGGCATAGACGAGCCAATCCGCATCGGCGAGCGGCAGCTCCTCCTCGCTGATCACGAGGATGAACTCGTCGGGATCCTGCTGACTCTCCGGGCGAGCGATCCCGGCATCGGCGAGCACGGTGCCGCTGAAGCTCGGCGGCTGGTAGAGCCGGATCACGTCGACGAACCGGACGACCGACAGGGTCGGATCATCGTGAGCTGCGTTGATCGCTGCGCCAACCGCCGCTGCTCGGGTCTCGTACTCGGCGAGCGCTGCGTCGGCGACGGACTCACGCCCGGTCGCCTCGCCGATCAGGCGAAGCGATTCCTTCCATCCCGCCCCGGCCGACTCGGTCATCACGGTCGGCGCGATCTGGGACAGCTGATCGGCGATGCGCTCGTGGCGTACTGCGCTGGTGATGATCATGTCCGGCTGTGCGAGCGCGATCAGTTCGAGGTTCGGCGCGCCGAGATCGCCGACCCAGATCGACGCCGATGCCAACTCGTCGACGGCGTCGCCGTACAGATCGGGGATGGGACCGTCGGGATCCATGAAGGTCGTGTGCCCGATCACCTCCAGACCGAGAACGAACGCGACGTCGATCAGCGACTGATCGAGGGCGACGACCCGCATCGGCGCCTCGGCGACCTCCACCTCACCGAGCGCGTCGGTCACGGTGCGAGGGAACGTGCCGGTCTCGGAGGTGTCGTCGTCCCCGCCCCCATCGCCATCGGTGCCGTCGTCCGCTTCGCCGGCGTCGTTCGCGTTGTCGTCGGTCGTCGCTTCCTCCTCCGGCTCCGGCTCCGTCGTCCCCACCTCGGACGGCATCTCGGTTCCGGTCGTTCCGGACGGCCCGCTGCCGTTCTCGTCCTCTCCCCCGCAGCCGGCGGCGACGAGGGTGAGGAGCAGCATCGATGCGAGCAGGACGCGGGTTCGAGACATGAGGAGATCCTATTGGGCTTCATCAGGCTTCCTTTACTTCGAGCGGCCTGACAGACTCCTGCGATGACGACGATCCCGACCTTCGATCATGCACTCACATCGGTCGATCAGCTCGACGGGCTCTACCGGGCCCCCAGCCAGGGCGTGAAGGACAAGGAGACCCAGCTGCTCGACCAGGGCTGTCGCGACTTCATCGCCATGTCGACCTTCGTCCTCGTCGGAACCGCCGACCCCGAGGGCGATCTCGATGTCTCGCCGCGAGGGGGCCCGGCCGGTTTCGTGAAGGTACTCGACGAGCACCGGCTCGCGATCCCCGACCTCAACGGCAACAACCGTCTCGACTCGATCCGCAACATCATCCGCCACGGACGCGTCGGGCTGATCTTCCTCATCCCCGGGCTCGGCGAGACCCTCCGCATCAACGGCGACGCCTGCATCACCACCGACGACGAGGTCCTCGATCTGTTCACCGAGGAGTTCCGCCGGCCGAAGTCGGCGATCGGCGTGACCATCGACCACGGCTTCATCCACTGTGCGAAGTCGATCCGACGGGGCGGCCTCTGGCAACCCGACACGTGGGCCGCAGCCGATCATCGCCCTTCCGCCGGCCAGATCCTCGTCGACCATGCCGGCGTCGGCGAGTTCGTCACCGGAGCCCAGCTCGACGCCGACCTCGAGAAGACCTACGTCAACGACCTCGCAGCCGACCTCCCGGACGGACCGGCGGCGAGTGGCGACTGAGCTCAGCGGCTTCACGGTCGACGGCGTCACCCAGCGCCGAGGCGGCCGCATCACCCTCGACTCGGTCGATCTCACGATCGCGGCGAGCGGCATCACCGCACTGATCGGGCGATCGGGAGCAGGCAAGAGTTCGTTGCTCCGTCTCCTCAACGGGCTCGACGTACCCGATGCCGGCACCGTTCGATGGCACGGGGTCGACCTCGCGGACCTCGACATGACCGAACACCGCCGACGGGTCGCCCATGTCGCCCAGCGAGCGATCCCGTTCGACGGCACCGTCGCCGACAACCTGCGGGTCGCAGCGCCGACCGCGACCGACGAACGAGTCGGCGATCTCCTGCGACAGGTGGGCATCGCACATCTCGTCGAGCAGGACGCCACGACCCTCTCCGGTGGCGAGGCCCAGCGCATGTGCATCGCCCGCGCCCTCGTCAACGAACCCGAGGTGATCCTCGCGGACGAGCCAACATCGGCGCTCGACCCCGAGGCCCGCGACGGCGTCGAGTCGCTGGCCGCCGACATCGTCGGCGATGGCGTGGCGTGGGTGTGGGTGTCGCATGATGCCGCCCAGACCCGCCGGCTCGCCGACCGGGTCGTGGTCATGGACGAGGGTCGGGTGCTCGCCTCCGGCACGACGGAGCAGATCGCCGACCACGCCGAACCTGCCGTCCGCCGAGCCTTGGAGGACTGATGGACGACGCCAGCAGCATCGGATGGCTGGGCCTCGCGCTCTCGACGATCCTCGTCGTCATCACCATCGTGCTCTCGCTGTGGCGCCAGCTGGGCCTCACCCGGGAGATCGTCACCGCGTGTGTGCGGGCCGCCGCCCAACTCGCGGTCGTCGGACTCGCGCTCGGGCTGGTCATCGACGACGACGCGCCGCTCGTCTTCTCGTGGATCTGGATCGTCGGCATGGTCGCGTTCGCCGCCCAGTCGACCCAGAACCGAGTCGGTGATCGCCTGTCGGTGCGTGCAGTCGCCGCTGCGGCCTACGGCGCCGCGACCGCCGCGGCGATCGCCGTGCTGTTCGGCCTCCAGGTGTTCCCGCTCGAGGCGCGGGCGCTGGTCCCACTGGCCGGGATGATGGTCGGTAACGCCCTCGGCGCGGTGGTTCTGGTCGCCAAGCGCCTGATCGCCGAGGTCGACGAACACGGCGACGAGGTCGAGGCGCGCCTCGCGCTCGGACTCACGGCGCGCGACGCCTTCGCACCCCACGCCCGTCGAGCGCTTCGCCAGGCGCTGATCCCGCAGATCGAGAAGACCAAGGCGGTCGGCATCGTGTTCTTGCCGGGCGCGATGGTCGGGCTCGTGCTCGCCGGGGTCGATGCCCAGGACGCCGTGCTCGTGCAGGCGGCGGTGATGTTCCTCGTGCTCGGCTCGGTGGCGATCACGGCGACGGTGATGACGCTCGGCGTGAGCCGGGCGCTGTTCACGCCCGATCATCGCCTTCGCCGACACTTCGAGTGAAGAGCTACTCCCCTCGGGCCGCCATCCGGCGGCCGGCGAGCACACCGAACACGATCACGAAGCCGAGGGTCCAGGCAGCGACGGTCAACGCCGACGACCAGAGCGCTCCCCCACGGGCGAGTCGGTCGAGCAGACCCACGTACGCCGTCGCCGGATTGTGCTCCACAACCGGCTGCACCCACCCCGGGTAGGCCTCCAGCGGCACCATGCCGCGAGAGAGGAACAGCAACAGCAAGAACACGGCGTTGAGCGGGCCGAGCAGTGCCTCCCGGCTCGACGCGATGGTGGCGAGGTAGGCGCCGACGCAACCGACCGAGATCGCGGCGAGCATCGCGACGATCACGAAGCCGATCGCCGGCAGCACGCCGGCATCGAACCGGAAGTCGAAGGCGTACCCGACACCGGCGAGCACGGCGACCGCGACCACGGCACGGACGGTCTCCCCGAGGATGGTCCCAGCGAGCGGCGAGAACGGATTGAGCGGCATCGAGCGGAGACGGTCGATCCAGCCGTTCTCGAGTTCGGTCAGGATGCCGGTCGAGGTACCGATCGCCCCGAACATGACCCCCGAGAAGACGAGAGTCGGCACGAGCCGCTGGCCATAGGCGGCACCGCCCTCGAACGACTCGACGGCCGAGGAGAACACGGCGTGGAGGGTGAGCAGCAACAGCAGGGGGAAGATCACCGTCGACACGACGACATCGGGGCTGCGGCCGATGCGACGCACCGCACGGCCGGCGAACAGCAACACGGCACTCACGAAGCCACCTTTCGATATTGGCGGGCACCGACGAGCGCGAACGCGACGATGAGGGCGACCAGCCACACGACGGCCTGTCCGACCGTTGCGGCGATGTCGCCGTCGCCGGCAAGGGCGCGAAGGGCGTCGATCGTTACGCTCACCGGCTGGTACTCGACGAAGGGCTGGAGCCAGCCAGGGAAGTCCTCGAGCGGGGCGAAGCCGGTCGAGAGCATGAGCAAAGGCAGATACGGGATCGAGGCGATCGACACCGCCGCCTCGGGCGACGACGCCGAGAACCCGATCAATCCCATGACGAGCGATGCGGCGAGCACGAACAGCAACCCCAGCCCGATGTAGGCCGGGATCCACACGAGACCGGCGTCGAACCGCATGCCGGCGAGCACGCCGACCGCGAGGACGAGCACGAGCGAGAAGAAGGCCCGGATGACGTCGCCCGCAGCCCGGCCGACCAGCTGGGCCAGCGGGTGGATCGGCATCGACCGGAAACGGCCGACGATGCCGGAGAGCTTGTCGTCGGCGATGTTGTAGGCCGATGCCATGGCCGTGAAGAGCATCGCCTGCACGACGACGGTCGACGGCAGCAGTTGGGCGTAGTCGAACCCGCGGGCGTCCATGATCCGCCGCATCACAAGGTTGAACAGGGCGAAGAACAGCAACGGCATCACCGTTGCGCTGATCACGCTGGCGGGGTTACGGACGATCCGCACGACGGCGCGACCGCCGAGTATCGAGCCGTCGGTGACGAGTGCACTCATGCCGGCTGCTCGCTGTGGTCGGTGAGCTGGAGGAACACGTCGTCGAGCGTGGGGCGACGGCGGGCGACGTCGTCGAGTCCGATCCCGGCGGCCGACGCGACCTGTACGACCTCGATCAATGGGAGGTCGCCGGCGTTGAGCACCGCCACCGCCCCGGTCGTCTCGTCGTCGATCTCGGTGCGACCAAGCGAGCTGAGCGCCTCGGCGAGCGCAGCGCTCTCACGGGCATCGAGCGGGGTGACGACGCAGGCGCCACCACCGATCCCCGACTTGAGTTCGTCGGCGGTGCCGGATGCGATCACCCGACCAGCGTCGATCACCACGATGTGGTCGGCGAGTCGGTCGGCTTCCTCGAGGTACTGCGTCGTCAACACGATCGTGAGACCGTCGTCGCGCAGCTCTCGGACGACATCCCAGAGCTCGTTTCGGCTCCGGGGGTCGAGGCCGGTGGTCGGCTCGTCGAGGAACAGCACCGGCGCCGGCACGACCATGCTCGCTGCGAGGTCGAGGCGTCGACGCATACCGCCCGAGTACTCCCCGACCCGCTGCTCGGAGGCGTCGGTGAGCGAGAAGCGCTCCAGGAGTTCGTCCGCCCGGGCCCGTGCCGCGGCCTTCGACAGCGAGCGCAGGCGCCCGAAGAGCACCAGGTTCTCGCGCCCGGTCAGGAGCTCGTCGACCGCAGCGAACTGACCCGTGAGGGCGATCGAGCGTCGCACCGCCTCGGGCTCGGCGGCGACATCGTGACCGCAGACCGACGCCGATCCCCCGTCGGGGGCGAGCAGGGTCGACAGCACATTGATCGCCGTCGTCTTGCCGGCGCCGTTCGGCCCGAGCACGCCGAGCACTTCGCCGGGGGCTGCGGTGAACGAAAGGCCGTCGAGGGCCCGATGCTCCCCGAAGGTCTTGACGAGGCCGTCGACCTCGATCGTCGGTGGGGCTGACTGTCGATCCATACCCTGATGTTAGGCATACCTAACACTTGATGGCCAGGGCGGATCGCTCACCGGGCCGAACGGGGCGTTCAGAGGCCGATCTGGGTGAGGATGCCGTCGAGGGTGGCGGGGATCGAACGCGACGTTTCGATCACCCATGAGAACGACTGCTCCGGGCTCAGCACCACGACGTTGCCGTCCTGTGCTGCCGGGAGCAGCTGGAAGAGCGTGCTCGACACGAACCCCTCGACATCGCCCAACGTGAAGTCGAACACGATGATCCAGTCGGCCTCCTCGAGCGTGCCGAGCTGCTCGAGCGAAATCGGACCATCAGGGCCGACGATGCCGATGCCGATCTCGGACAACACCAGGGCCGGGCCGGCCCCGAGGTTCTCGTTGTAGACGGTGATCTGACCACCGAACGGCGAGACCATCGCGATCGACGGCGCCGGGTCGGGCACCCGCTCGGCGATCACCGCGATCTCGGCCTCGATCTCGGCGATCGCCTCCGCAGCACGTTCCTCGAGGCCGAGCGCCTCACCGAAGATTCGGATCGGCTCACGCCAGTCGGTCGGGTAGGCGTGGATGATGGTGGGCGCGATCGCGTTGTACTGCTCGAAGTCGTCGCCAACGCTGCCGGGCTGCCCGACGACGAGGTCGGGCTCGAGCGCGGCGAGCGACTCGAGACTGAACTCACCGCTGGCGCTGATGAACGTGTCGATCTCGCCGACGTACTCCTGGTTCCACGGTGCGAACGTCCGCTCGGTGGGGTTGATCGGGTAGTACGAGGCCGCCGCGGTCGGCACGACGCCGAGGGCGAGCAGGGCGTCCATGTCCGCCGCGCCGGCCAACGCGACGATCCGCTCCGGGCGGGCCGGGACCTCGGTCACACCGAAGGCGTGTTCGACCGAGCGCGGGAACACCGCCTCGTCGATCTCCGCCTCGTCGGGCACCGCCACGACGTCGTCGGCCTGGGTCAGCTCCTCGTCGTCGATCTCCTCGGGAAAGGTCGACGGTGTGGCCAGCACGGCGTCGGCCGACTCGGGCTCGACGGGTTCGCTCGACGACGCCGATGGGGTCGACGAACCCCCACCACCGCCGCACGCGGCGGCGATCGACGCGAGGAGCAGGACGGCGCCGACGCACCGCGTGCGAGCGAGGCCTCTCACGACGCCGCCTGCTGCCGCTCGGGTCGCCGCCAGGAACCGCCGTGCTGTTCGAACAACACGGTGCGCTCCTCGTCGTCGATCAGATTGCAGGTAGAGCAGTAGCCGACGTCGGGGAGCTTGTACTGCAGACAACACGCCGTCC
>JBCBYI010000203.1:0-7358 GCA_039815945.1 Actinomycetota bacterium
CGCCGGAGGCGAGTTCGCCGGGCGCGAAGAGGTCGGTTGCGAGCTCGATCGTGCCGGCGTCGATCCGGATCCTGCGCCCGACGGCCAGCGAGAAGGGGCTCGATCTCACCGTCCGGCTCGACCCGCTGACCCCGCGACTCGTCCGCGGCGACGAGCATCGTCTTCGCCAGATCCTCGTGAACCTGTTGAACAACGCCGTGAAGTTCACCGAACGAGGCCGCGTGGCGCTCGAGGTGTACCCGCTGCGCGACGGCCTGCTCCGGTTCGTCGTGAGCGACACGGGCCCCGGCATCGAGCCCGAACTGCATGCGTCGGTGTTCGATCCCTTCGTCCGGCTCCACAGCGACAGTGCCGACGGTGGCGCCGGGCTCGGCCTGGCGATCACCGCCCGACTCCTCGACGCGATGGACGGCGTGATCGAACTCGAGAGCGAACCCGGCGTCGGCACCCGGTTCCTCGTGACGGTGCCCCTGCCGACCGGATCGGCTCGAGAGGCTGGCCCCTCGACCCGCGCCGTCGGCCACGACGTCGCCGCGACGCCGCCGCTGGTGCTCGTTGTCGAGGATTCCGAGGTCAATCAGCTGCTCGTCACCAGCCAACTCGATCGGCTCGGCTACCGCCACCATGTCGCCGGTTCCGGTCCCGAGGCCTTCGCCTTCCTCGACGACCACCGCGACGAGATCGACGTCGTGCTCATGGACTGGCATCTCCCCGGCATGGACGGACTCGACGTGACCCGGAGCATCCGGGCGACCGAAGACCGACGCCGGCTCCCACGCATTCCGGTGGTGGCGGTCACCGCCCGGGCGATGTCGGGCGACCGGCAGCTGTGCCTCGACGCCGGCATGGACGATTTCCTCGCCAAGCCGGTCTCGCTCGAACGCCTCCGCACCTGCCTCGCACAGTGGTGCGTTGCCGAGGCCGGTCGAGGCGTCGTGACGAACGTCGCGCCCGCGGCGGCCGGCGTGTCGGCGGTCGACCACGGCGTGCTCTCTGCTCTCGTCGCCGAACTCGGGAACGCCGACGTGGTGCGGACGCTGATCGACACCTTCCTGCGCGAGCTCCCGAACCGGGCCGCGTCGATCCGCACGGCCGACGATCCCCGCCGGGCCGCCCACACGCTGAAGTCCACGGCCGCGATGCTCGGGGCCACCTCCCTCGCCGAGCTGTGTCTGACGATCGAGCAGGGTGACGGTACGTCGGTCGACGCCGCCGGCCTCGGCGAACTCGACCGCCTGGTCGAGGAGTCCTGCGTCGAACTGGCCGAACTCGCACCGGCGTTGGAGATCCGGTGAGCGAGGAGCTCCACGCTCGGATCAGTCGGCTCGAGCGTCGGCTCGAACGCGAGCGGCAGGCTCGCGTCGACGCCGAGAAGATCGCAGAGGACGGTCTGCGGGAGCTCTACGACGTCAACCAGGCGCTCGACGAGCGCGTGACGGCTCGCACCCGCGAGCTCGAGATCGCCCGTGCCAACGCGGTCGCGGCGAACGAAGCCAAGTCGCAGTTCCTCGCCCACATCTCCCACGAGGTCCACACCCCGATCAACGGCGTGCTCGGGATGCTCGAGCTGCTCGATGCGAGCACCCAGGGCGACACCGAACGATCGTGGCTCCGCTCGGCGTCGACATCGGTCGAACGGCTCCAGCGCCTGTTCGTGCGATTGCTCGCCCATCTCGAGTTGGAGTCGGTCGATCTCGCCGCGGTCGCTGAGCCGAAGGCCGTCGCCGAGATCCTCGACGAGTTGGCCGCTCGGTGGCGAACCCGCGCAGCCGCCGCCGGCAAGCTGCTCATGGTCGACCTCGAGGATCCCGCGCTCGTCGTCGGGCACACGCCGCAACTCGAACTCGGTGTCGAGGAACTGCTGGCCAACGCCATCGACCACGCCGATCCCGGGGTGGTGCAGCTCCGGGCCAGTCGCGACCTGCTCGGCCGGGTCCGGATCGGGGTCGCCGACGAAGGCCCCGGCATCGCTGACGATCTTCGTACCGCGGATCGGCTCCTCGAACCGGGAGCGGTCACCACCCGCACCGCCGAGGGGCTAGGCATTGGACTCGCGTTCGCCCGTCGGATCGCCCAGTGCCATCGGGGCACGCTGGTGCTCGAAGCGAATCCCGCCGGCGGCACCACCGCCTGGCTCACGGTCGGCGAAGCCGCCGGTCAGGCCAGCCGGTAGCCGACGCCGCGGACGGTGCGGATGTGGCCGACACCGTCCCGATCGATCTTCTTGCGCAGATTGGCGATGTGCACGTCGACGACATGGTCGTCGCCGTACCAGTCCGTACCCCAGACCTGGTCGAGCAGCATCTGGCGACTGAAGACCATCGTCGGGCGGCCCGCCAAGGTGACGAGCAGATCGAACTCGATGCGGGTGAGGTCGACCTCGACCCCGCCGATGCGCACCTCGTGGGCGTCGGTGTCGATCTCGACATCGCCCGCGCAGATCACGTTGGCCGAGACAGCGGAGGCGGCCGGGGCCGACCCGGTCGAACGGGGGCGGCGCATGAGCACCTGGATCCGGGCCACGAGCTCGCGCGGCGAGAACGGCTTGGTCATGTAGTCGTCGGCGCCGGTCGTCAGACCGAGCAGCCGGTCGACCTCGTCGTCGCGGCCCGTCAGCATCACGATGTAGGCATCGGTGAACTCCCGGAGACGGCGACACACCTCGATGCCGTCGATGTCGGGCAGGCCGAGGTCGAGCACGATGACGTCGGGATCCGCGGTGCGGGCGGCCTCGATCGCGGTGGATCCGTCGGTGGCGACCGAGACGTCGTAGCCCTCGCCGACCAGCACGGCGTCGAGCAGCTGTCGGAACTCGGGCGCGTCCTCGACCACCAGGACCGAGACGGCGTGGGTGACCGTGGACATGGTCATCCCATCGGTCACCGAGGGGGCCGCGTTGAGTCGCCGGCGTCGCGGCCACGCGGCAAACGGGGCTGACGGCCTACGCGTCGAGGGCCGTTGGTCGCTGAAGGACCGGCAGCCCACCGGTGTCGCCGAGCAAGCTCGCTCGACCCACCGCGGCGCCGCCCCAGCGGGCCCGGATGTCGTCGACGGCGGTGTCGAGCAGGTCGGTCGCTCGGCCCTCCTCCGGAAATCGGAGCGCCATCTGCACCGCGTCGGCCCGACCCAGCTTGCCGAAGGTGATGCCGACCAGACTGCAGCCGACCCGGCCCAGACGGCCGCCCGGACCGTGGGGCCCGTCGACGAGATCGAGCAGGAGTTCGTCGGCGGTACGGGCGAGGAGTTCGGTCGAGTCGGTGGGCTCGACGAGGGTGCGGGCCCGGCTCTCGTGGCGCAGCTCAGCCGTGCGGTAGCGCACGGTCACGGTGCGACACACCCGCTCGGCCTTGCGGAGGCGGCCGGCCACCTTGTCGACGAGCCCGGCCAGCATCGTGCGCAACTCCTCGCGGGTGCGGACCCGAGAACCGAGCGCCCGCTGGGCGCCCATCGATCGGTCTCTGCGGGCAGTGTCGACCGGGCGGGGATCGTGGTTGTGGGCCAACGCCCGAAGGTGTCGGCCGGCCGATGGCCCGAGCATCCCCTGGAGCTCAGCTCGGCCGCTGACCGCCAGATCGCCCACCGTCTCGATGCCGTGGTCGTTGAGCTTGGCCGCGGTGACCGGGCCGACGCCCCACAGCACCTGGACCGGGAGCGGATGCAGGAACGCCTCCTCGCGGTCGGGTTCGACGACCACCATCCCGTCGGGCTTGGCCTGACCGCTCGCCACCTTGGCGAGGAACTTCGTGCGGGCCACCCCGACCGACAGCGGGAGGCCGACGTCGACCAGCGCACGGGTGCGCAGGGTCGCGGCGATCTCGGACGGCGGGCCGAACAGGTGGGTGGCGCCGCCCACCTCGAGAAAGGCTTCGTCGACCGAGATCGGCTCGACGAACGGCGTGACGTCGCGGAAGAGATCGAAGACCTTGTCGCTCGCCTCGCTGTAGGCCTCCATCCGCGGCGCGACGACGATCGCATGAGGGCAGAGCTCGCGGGCCTGGCGGCCGTTCATCGCCGAGCGGACCCCGCAGGCGCGCGCCTCATAGCTCGCGGCCATCACCACGCCTTCGCCGACGATCACCGGCTTGCCCTGCAAGCGGGGGTCGTCGCGCTGCTCGACCGAGGCGTAGAAGGCGTCGAGGTCGGCGTGGAGGATCGTGGCCCCGCTCATCCGCCGAGCGTAGACCGAACAGATGTTCGTGTCGAGGGGTCAGGTCGCCCCGGTGAGCGCCGCGGTCATCCGCCGGGCGAACTGCTCCCAGCACAGGTCGATCCAGTCCGGCTCGTCGTCGATGAAGGCGGCGCGGACCTGCGCCCGGATGGCCTCACTGTCGTCGCCCCGAGGGTCGCCGTGGGCGTGCATCCAGGCATCGGCTCGCAGGGCGAGCAGCACCGTGATCGTGTCGACCGTGCCGTACTCGATGGCCACCGCAGTCACGGTCGTGTCGTCGGCCCAGTGTTCGATGCGGGCCAACCAGTCGCCGGTGAGCGCGGCGCTGACGCTCTCGCCGTCGGTCATGGAGCGGACCTCGCCCCACAGCGCCGTCGCCCGGCGGTAGCCGTCGCTGCCGACCGTCTCGTGGCTGATGAGCTCGCCGAAGCCACGGGGCCCGAGTCCGGTGTGCAGATCGAGGACCCGGACCTCGTCGGCGCCGGCCAGCTCGGCCGCCCAGATCTCGACGAGTCGGTCGTGGCTCCACGCGGCAGCCGCCCCGCCGTAGAAGACCCCGGTCGGATGGTCGTATTGGCCACCCGACACGACCTGCTGCATCTGCTCGGCGCCGAGCTCGGCCGACTTCACGAGGAGCGCCTCCACGGTTCGCTGCTGCTCGGCCTCGTCGAAGCGCTCCGGGACGAGCAGGTCGGCGAGGTCGCCGTACCCGTCGTTGCTCGGGCGAGGCCCGGTCCAGTCGATGAAGTTGCGGTTGAGATCGATGTTGTCCTCGTTGACCCGACGGACCCATGAGAAGCCGTACGGGTTGAGGGCGTGCAGCACCACGATCCGCACATCGTCGGGACGCTCGGCGGCCATCGTGCGCAGCCAGCCCGTCTGCATCGCCGAACCGCAGTACCCCTCCACGCCGTGGGTACCGGAGACGACCAAGACCCGACGAGCGGCGTCGGCCGGCCCGAACGTGGCCACGTCGAGCGTGAGGGGCTCGTCGTGCAGGCCGGTGCGAGGGTGTTCGTGGCGGGTGATCTCGGCGCCCGCCGCCTCGGCGGCGGCGAGGAAGTCGGCACGCGCGGTCTCGTAGTCGTGGGCGAGGGCGTGGGGTCGGGGTGCGGAGCTGTCAGTCATCGAAGGCATGATGGCGCAGTGGCCGACGAGATTCCCGATCTGCACCTGCAACGCCTCACCGACGACCTCGAGGCGGCGGTCGAGTTGGCCGCCGCACTGCCCGACGACACGCTCACCCATCTCGCCGCCGCGATCCGTGACGAGATTCGACGCCGGGCTCGCGAGGGCGGCAACCACGACGCCATCATCGAGGAGGCGTTCCAGCAGGCGTTCGGACGCGACGGCCTTGGCGCAGCACCCTGGGTCGAGGGCGATGTCGTCGTCTGTCCCGGTGCCACCATCGCCAAGAGCCGCACCTCGCACAAGTCGCGCTTCATCAGCGTCGACGACACCTGGGTGTGGGATTCGATGGATCTGATCGTCGAGGAGAAGAAATCCCACCCGGGCAAGGACGAGGGGTTCAAAGCCGTCGCGCTCGTGCCGGTGATCGAGGGGATGGAACTCGATCTCGTCACCATCAAGGGTCGCAACGGCGTGCTCAACGCCGAGCGCATCGTGTCCTACGAGGTGCAGCGGGGCGAACTCATCGAGGTGAGCGCCCGCACGATCGAGCTGCGCGACCTGCCCTAGCGCCGTTCGGTCAGTCGACCATCGCCGCGAACCGGCGGGCCAGCCAGTCGACCTGGTCGGCCCAGTACCGCCGTGCCGGTTCGGTGCCCTGCCAGAAGCGCACACCGTGGGGAACGCCCGGGTACACGTGCAGCTCGGTGTCGACGCCGGCGGCCATCAGCCGCTGGGCGTACTGGATGTCCTCGTCGCGGAAACCGTCGGCGCCTCCGACGCACACGTAGGACGGGGGCAGCCCGGCGAGATCGTCGGCTCGGGCGGGCGCCGCGTCCGCAGGGACGGCACCGC
Source organism: Actinomycetota bacterium (assembly GCA_039815945.1). Classification (GTDB taxonomy): domain Bacteria; phylum Actinomycetota; class Acidimicrobiia; order Acidimicrobiales; family Aldehydirespiratoraceae; genus UBA11606. The sequence continues at coordinate 6,152 of JBCBYI010000203.1, forward strand.
CTCGGAGGTCGCCGAGGTACGACGACCAGCCGAAGTCGTTGGAGACGCGCGACCAGATCTTGAGGCCGTCGAGCTGGGACGACGCCGTGGTCATCGTGTCGTCGATCATCGGGCAGTCGAGCAACTGGAACCGGATGCCGAGTCCGGCGTCGCGGGCCCGCAGCCCGAGCGCCGCACAGAGCCCACCGCCGGCGCTCACCCCGGTGATGCCGACCTTCGTGGCATCGACGCCGAGGTCGGCGGCGTTGGCGATCGTCCATCGCAGGGCGGCCTCACAGTCGTCGATCGCCGCCGGGTACGGGTGTTCGGGCGCCAATCGGTACTCGACCGACACCCCGACGATCCCGAGCTTGGGACACAGCTCGTCCATGCTCGCGTCGTCCATGGCGTAGGACCCGGCCACGTAGCCCCCGCCGTGGATCGAGAACAGGCAGGGGAGCGGCCCCTCGAACCCGACCGGCCGATGGACTCGCGCGACCACGTGGGGATCCTCGGAGACGACGTGTTCGGTGCGTTCGACGGCGTCGCTGAGTTCCTGCTCGCCGACCAACCCGTCGCCCCGCAGCAGTGGCAACACGTCGGGGTTGAAGTCGGGGACGATCTCGGCGAGCGCCGGATCGAGGTCGGGATGGAGATCGGGCGCGTTCACTGAGCACCTCCGGTGCGGGCGAGCCGCCGCAGCGGCGGCTCGGTCGTGGGCGGGACCTTCCGAGGCGGCAGAGCCGTGAGCAGGTCGGTCGTCGCCTCGGCCACGAGCGCGACCGCTCGTTCGAACGCCTCCTCGGTCGTCGCCGAGGTCTTCTGGACCCCACTCACCTTGCGGCAGTACTGCCGGGCGGCAGCCTCGATCTCCTCGGTGGTCGCCCCGGGTTCGAGCCCCCGCAGGGTCGTGATGTTGCGGCACATGGCCGTCGAGCGTAGGAGAGGGCGCGGGTCCGGGCGAATGCGCCGCTCGCCGTCGTGTCAGCCGTCGCGATGCTCGGCGATGATCTCCAGGATCTCGTCGCCGTAACGCTCGACCTTGACCGGCCCGATGCCCGAGATGCGCAGCAGCGACCGCTCGTCGGTGGGGAGGCGCTCGGCCAACAGCGCCAGCGTGGCGTCGTTGAAGATCACATAGGCGGGCATCTTGGCGGCGCGGGCCTTTTCGAAGCGCCAGGTGCGAAGGGCATCGGCGACCGGCCCTTCGGCCCGCTCGGCCTTGCTG
>JBCBYI010000204.1:0-7350 GCA_039815945.1 Actinomycetota bacterium
CGGCAACTATCTCGTCGTCGAAGCGCGCGACGGGCGCGTCGAGATCGTCGGCGTCGGCCGCAACGAGGATCTCAACCTCCTGCTCGCCGATGCCGACGCCGAGATCACCGCCCCGGCGCAGTACGTCGACCGCTGGGGCGGATTCGAGGTCGAGCGGCTCTTTCAGGACGTCACCCTGGAGCCGGATCTCCCCAGCGTGGCCGAGGTCGCCGCCGACCTCTACGAGCAGGCCACGGGCCTCTCGATCGAAGGGGTCGCGGTCGCTGACCCCTATGCGATCCAGGCCCTGCTCGACCTCACCGGCTCGGTCTCGGCCGGCGGGATCCGGCTCAGTTCCGGCAATGTCGTCGACTTCCTCCTCGTCGACCAGTACTCGGCGTTCGAGGACGAACAGGGCCGGGTGCTGGCGCTCGCCGAGCTGGTCACCGAGACCTTCGCGGCGTTCACCGCCGGTGGATTGCCCGGGCCGCGCGGGCTCGCCGACGCCATCGGCCCTGTCGTCGACGAGGATCGGCTCGGGATCTGGTGGCGGGCCGGCGGGGCGGCGACGGAGCTCATCGAGACGACCGGTCTCGACGGCGCATTCCCGAAGCCCGACGGCGCCGACCTGATCGGGGTCGTCCACCAGAACGCCGGACAGAACAAGATCGACGTCTACCTCGAGCGGACGCTCGACTACGAGGTCACGATCGAGGACGGCGCGGCCCAGGCCACGGCGGTCGTCACCCTCACCAACCGAGCACCGGCCTCGGGCCTCCCCGACGCGGTGATCGGCAACAACGACCAGGGATTCCCGCTCGGCACCAACGTCGCCCGGATCCATCTCCACACCGCCCTCGACCTCGTCACGCTCACCGTCGACGGCGCCGAGACACCGGCCGAACGCCGCGCTGCGTTCGGTGCGGAGGCGATCGGCACCGTCGTCGAGATCCCGGCGGGGGCGACGGTCGTGCTCGTCTACGAACTCCGAGGCCGGATCGACGGTCCGTATGCGTTGACCGTGGCGCAGCAGCCGCTGGTCGGAACCGAAACCGTCACCGCCGTCGCCACCGTCGACGGCCTCCGTTTCGAGCTGCTCGGCGATCATCCGCTGACGACCGACGTGACGATCGCGGCCGCCGACGCCAACTAGGCCGAACGGCCCACGTCGGGGTCGGACGGACCCTTTCGGTGGCCCGCGCTCAACGTTGGGGGCGACGACGCCGATTGGGAGGCGAGGGTCTCCGCCCTCGTGTTCGATCATGATCCCAGCACCCCGATCTTCGCTGTCCTCCGTGGCTGCGGCCCGTCTGGTGGCCGTGGTCCTCGCCGCGCTCGGGGCCCTGCTGCTCCTCGCCGGGCCTGCGGGCGCGCAGTACGGCGGTGGCGGCATCAACCTGTTCGTCGACTCCCGGGTGCCGATCGACGAGACGTTCAGCGTCGCGGGTCAGAACTGTCCGGCCGGCTCGACCGTGGAGATCACCATCGACGGCGTCGCCGGCGTGCTGGCGACGACGACGGCCAGCGCCAGCGGCGCGTTCAGCATCGCCGACATCGAACTCCCCGGCGGACTCACCGCCGGCACGACGTACACGGTTCGGTCGACCTGTGGTGTGAGCGCCGCGACCGCCCTCATGACGCTCGTCTGCCACGACGGCGCCGACCCGGTCGACGGGTCGTGCGAGGACGGATCCGACGGCATCGTCGGCGGGGTCGGCCCGACGACCACCACGACCACCACCCCGATCTCGGGTGGCGGCGACGGCAACACCACGACCACCACCCCCGGCGGTGGCGGTGACACGACCGGCGGGTCCGGCGGCGACGGCTCCAGCTCGTCGGGGTCGAACCCGGGCGGCTCGGGTGGCGACGATCTGGCCTTCACGGGCGCGTCGTTCAGCGAGCTGCTCGTGCAGATCGGTGTGAGCTTGTTCGCCCTTGGCTTCGTGTTGGTGATCCTCGCCCGGCGGCGCCCGGTCGACCCCTACGCCTGAGTCACGACTGGCGCCGCTTGCGGCGTCGCATCAGGTAGCCCCCGAGCTCGCTGAGCACCGCGCCGGCCATCGCCGCGGCGATGATGACGAGCCAGAGCGGGGCGCTGCCCTCGAACACGAGCCAGGTGACCGGGGTCGAGTCGGTGTTCTGGATCACGAACGCACCGAGGCCGACCGCGACGATCGCCACGATCAGCATCCGGGCCTGGCCACCCCGCTTCTTCGCCGATGTCTCGTCGTCGAGGATCTCGTCGCTCATGGCTGTGCTCCCTGCATCCGGGCTTCCCGCCTGGATCGTAGACGGTGTGGGAGGCTCGTCTCATGCGTGTTCTGATCTCTGGTTCCACCGGCTTCATCGGCACGGCGCTCGTCAAGCGCCTGCTCGAGCTCGGCCACGAACCCGTCCGTCTCGTCCGGTCCACCTCGCCGGGCGACGTGCCGTCGGTTCGCTGGGACCCGGCCAATGAGACGATCGACGAAGGCGCGCTCGAAGACATCGACGCCGTCGTCCATCTCGCCGGCGAGTCGATCGCGTCGTCGAAGTGGACCGATGCCCAGAAGGCCCGGATCATGGACTCGCGGGTCAAGGGCACTCGCACGCTCGCGAGCGCGATGGCCGCTGCAAAGAACCCGCCGACGGTCTTCTTGAGCGGCTCGGCCATCGGCTACTACGGCGACACCGGTGACGAACGCATCACTGAAGAGGGCCTTGCCGCCGACGACTTCGCGGCCGTGGTCACAGTCGAGTGGGAGAAGCAGGCCGCGCCGATCGCCACCGACCGCACTCGCCTCGCCTACCTGCGCACCGGCATCGTGCTCGACCCGTCAGGTGGCGCGCTCAAGGAGCAGCTGCCGTTCTTCAAGCTCGGCATCGGCGGCCGCATCGGCGACGGCACGCAGTGGTTCAGCTGGATCTCGCTCGACGACGAAGTCGGCGCCATCATCCATCTGCTCGAGAACGACGTGTCGGGCCCGGTCAACCTCACCGCCCCCAATCCGGTCACCAACGGTGTGTTCACCAAGGCGCTCGGCAAGGCGCTCGGCCGCCCCACGCTGTTGCCGACGCCGACGTTCGCCCTCTACCTGCGGTTGGGCAAGGAGCTCGCGAAGACCTTGCTGCTCGGCGGCTCACACGTGTCGCCCACCGTGCTGCAGACGAGCGGCTACGAGTTCACCGACCCCGAGATCGGTCCGGCGCTCGAGCGCATGCTCAAGGGCTGAGGATCCACACGTCGTCGGGCATCGCCTGTTCGAGGGCCTGCACGACCTTGCCGATGCGGGGCTCGTCGTGGTCCCACACGACGACGGCCTCGGTAGCCATCCGGCGGAGCCAGCCGTTGCGCCGATCGAGCGCCTGACCGGCGGCCCGATTGTCGGCCGGCACCTTGCGTTCCAGGCGCACCACCGCGCTCGCCTCGGCGAGGAGTTGATGGAATCGTCGCTGGGTGGGAGCGGGCCACATGGTCTCGGGATCGGGAAACGGCAACACGGCGACGAACGGCAGCTCGGCGTCGGCCGCCGCCTCCGCCGCGAGGGTCTCGGCCCCGAGGCGCAGGCCGGTGAGCACGACGAGGTCGGGATGCAGCTCGGCTTTGGCCGTGAGGATCTCGGTGAGGCGGCGGCGCACGTCGTCGGCGATCGGGTTGGTGTCGTAGCCACCGAGCTGGGGCGGCTGGACCCCGGTGATGAGGATCGCGGGACCGGTCGGCGCCCACGCCGACGAGTACACGCCGTCGGGTCCCGGCTTCGGCGCGGCCGCAGGTACCGATCCCGACAACTCGATCTCGTCGGGCGGGCCGAGATCGTCGGGCGTCCCGACGCCGTGGCGACCCTGGCCGGTGTGCGACGCCTCGACGGCGAGGCGGTCGGCGATGTCGTTGTACTCGTCGCCGGCGTGGCCCTTGACCCAGGTGAAGGTGATCTCGTCCTCGCGGGAGCGGTACAGCTCGATCAGTGGTTCCCAGATGTCGCGGTTGGCGACCGGTTCCTTCTTGGAGTTCTTCCAGCCACGCGTGAGCCAGCCCTTCCACCATCCGTCGCGGAAACAGTTGACGACATAGGTCGAGTCCGAGACGACCTCGACGGGCCCCTCGATCGTGCGGAGCGCATCGAGCACCGCCATCAGTTCCATGCGCTGATTCGTGGTGTCGGGATCGAAGCCGTTGGCCCACGGACCGTCGGGCACGACCCATCCCCACCCGCCGGGACCGGGGTTCCCCCGGCAGGCCCCGTCGGTGTACACGACCGTGCGATGCGTGTCCGTCGTCACGGCGGCGACCCTACCCGCGGGTAACCCTCGGTTTCGCGTCCGAAGGTCGATCAGGCCTGCGATGATTGAGCCATGCTCGACCATTTCGCGCGACAGCTGCCCGACATCGACCCCACTGAGACCAAGGAGTGGATCGACTCGCTCGACGCCGTGGTCTCCGCTCAGGGAACTCCCCGCGCCCGCTACATCATGGCCAAGCTCCTCGAGCGGGCCAACGAGCTGCAGGTCGGCGTGCCGCCGACGACCTCGACGCCCTACATCAACACGATCCCGGCCGAGAACCAGCCGTTCTTCCCGGGCAACGAACACATCGAGCGTCGCATTCGTGCCTTCATCCGCTGGAACGCGGCGGCGATGGTGATCCGGGCCAACAAGTCCGCCGACGGCATCGGCGGGCATCTCTCGACCTACGCGTCGAGTGCGTCGCTCTACGAGGTCGGCTTCAACCACTTCTTCAAAGGCAAGGACGACGGCCTCGCCGGCGACCACGTCTACTACCAGGGCCACGCCGCACCCGGCGTGTACGCCCGCGCCTATCTCGAGGGGCGCCTGAGCGAGACCAACCTCGACAACTTCCGGATGGAGATCGGCGGCCAGGGCCTGTCGAGCTACCCACATCCCCGGCTCATGCCGCACTTCTGGGAGTACCCGACCGTGTCGATGGGCCTCGGCCCGATCAACTCGATCTACCACGCCCGCTTCAACAAGTACCTCCATCAGCGCCACCTCGAAGACACCAGCCAGAGCCAGGTCTGGTCGTTCCTCGGCGACGGCGAATGCGACGAACCCGAGACCCTCGGTGCCATCTCGCTCGCCGGTCGTTCCGACCTCGGCAACCTCAACTGGGTCGTCAACTGCAACCTGCAGCGCCTCGACGGCCCGGTGCGGGGCAACGGCAAGATCATCCAGGAACTCGAAGGGGTGTTCCGTGGCGCCGGCTGGAACGTGATCAAGGTCGTATGGGGCTCCGCCTGGGACGAGCTGCTCCACCGCGACGTCGACGGCGTGCTGCTCAACAAGATGAACACGACCGTCGACGGTGAGTACCAGCGCTACGCCACCGAGACCGGTGCCTACATCCGCGAGCACTTCTTCGGCCCCGACCCGCGCCTGCGCAAGCTGGTCGAGCACCTCACCGACGAACAGATCGAGAACCTGCCGCGCGGCGGGCACGACTACCAGAAGGTCTACGCCGCCTTCAAGGCCGCGGCGGAGACCACCGACATGCCGACGGTCATCTTGGCCAAGACGGTGAAGGGCTGGACCCTCGGCGAGGGCTTCGAAGGCCGCAACGCCACCCACCAGATCAAGAAGATGACCAAGAACCAGCTGCTTGAACTCCGTGAGCGGCTGCACATGGAGGACGAGATCCCCGAGTCGAGCCTCGAGGAGGGCATCCCGCCGTACTTCCGTCCCTCGGAGGACTCCGAGGAGTACCAGTACATGATGCAGCGGCGCACGGCGCTCGATGGCTTCATCCCGAAGCGGGTCGTGCGGGAACGTCGCCCGATCACCCCGCCGGCCGCATCGCCGTTCCTCGATCTCCAGAAGGGCTCGTCGGGCCGTGAGGTCTCCACGACGATGGCGTTCACGTCGCTGCTGCGCGATCTGCTCCGCGATCAGAACTTCGGCGACCGCGTCGTGCCGATCGTGCCCGACGAGGCCCGCACCTTCGGCATGGACTCGCTGTTCCGCGAGTTCAAGATCTACGCCCCGCGCGGCCAGCTGTACGAGCCCGTCGACCACGACCTACTGCTGTCCTACACCGAGGCGTCCGACGGGCAGATCCTCGAGGAGGGCATCACCGAGGCCGGCTCGATGGCGTCGTGGATCGCCGCCGGCACGAGCTACGCGAATACCGGCGTGCCGATGGTGCCCTTCTACACCTTCTATTCGATGTTCGGCTTCCAGCGCGTGGGCGACCTCGCCTGGCTCGCCGCCGACGCCCGCACCCGTGGCTTCTTGATGGGCGCCACGTCGGGTCGCACCACGCTCATGGGTGAGGGTCTGCAGCATCAGGACGGCCACAGCCTCCTGCTCGCCTCGACCATCCCGGCGTGTGAGGCCTACGACCCCGCCTTCGCCTACGAACTCGGCGCCATCGTCGACGAGGGCATGGAACGCATGTACCCAGGTGGATCGATCGACGGCGAGGACGTCTTCTACTACATCGCGATCTACAACGAGAACTACGCCCAGCCGCCCCGTCCCGACCATGTCGACGACACCGACATCACCTCGGGTCTGTACAAGTTCGATCACGGCCCCGACCTCGGCGACGACGCGCTGCGCGCCACGATCCTGTTCTCCGGCCCGGCCTACATCGCGGCCAAGGAGGCCCAGGACATCCTCGCCGAGCGGTACAACGTCGCCGCGGAGCTGTGGAGCGCCACCTCATACAAGCGACTCCGCGAAGACGCGATCGACGTGCAGCGACGCAACCGGCTCAACCCGCTCGACGAGCGCCTCGTGCCGATGCTGACCCGCAAGCTCGAGGGCAGCGAAGGCCCGATCGTCGCGGTGTCGGACTGGATGGCCGGCGTGGTCGGTCAGATCAACCGTTGGGCACCGCGACCGATGTCGGTGCTCGGCACCGACGGCTTCGGCCGCTCCGACACCCGTGAGGCGCTGCGGTCGTTCTTCGAGGTCGACGCCCCGCACGTCGTCATCACCGTGCTCAATGCGCTCGCTCGCGACGGAGAGATCGATCGCGAAGTCGTCGCCCAAGCGATCCGCGACTTCGGCATCGACCCCGACCGTCCCGACCCGGCTCACCCCGACACCGGAGCGACCGAGATCGGCAAGTGAGCGCCGGCACCCTCTGGATCACCGGCGAACCCGAGTTCGACGACCTCGTCAACACCGACCCGCTCGCCTTGCTGATCGGGATGCTCCTCGATCAGCAGATCGCGATCGAACTGGCGTTCCGCGGGCCGTCCCGACTCCAGGACCGCCTCGGTCGTCCACTCGACGCGGCCACCATCGCCGACTGGGATCCCGACGACTTCGCGGCGATCTGTGGCGAGAAGCCGGCGCTGCACCGTTTCCCCACGTCGATGGCGGGTGTATCCAGGAACTGTGTCGCCACGTCGCCGACGTCTACGACGG
>JBCBYI010000205.1:0-5362 GCA_039815945.1 Actinomycetota bacterium
GCTCACGATGTCGCCGGGCGAGCGCTCGCCCGGCTCGGTGCGGACGTGACGATGCTGCACGCCGACCCCGACGGCACCAACATCAACGACGGGTGCGGTTCGACCCATCCCGAATCGCTGCAGGCCGCCGTGGTCGAACACGGCGCCGACCTCGGCGTAGCCTTCGACGGCGACGCCGACCGCCTGCTGGCCGTCGATGGAGCGGGTGTCCTGGTCGACGGCGATCAGATCATCGCGATGTGCGCCCTCGACGCCAAGGCCCGCGGCCGGCTCGCCGGCGACGCCGTGGTCGTCACCGTGATGACCAACCTGGGCTTTCGCCGGGCGATGGACGAGGCCGGCATCCACATCGTCGACACCAAGGTCGGCGACCGGTACGTCCTCGAGGCGCTCGACGCCGGCGGGTACTCGCTCGGCGGTGAGCAGTCGGGCCACGTGATCTTCCGCGAACTCGCCGCCACCGGCGACGGCCTGCTCACGGCCGTGCAGCTGCTCGACATCGTCGCTCGCAGCGGTCGCCGCCTCGGCGATCTCGCCACCGAATCGATGACCCGCCTCCCGCAGGTGTTGAAGAACGTCCGGGTCGCGCACCGCCCGACCGACGTCGACGGGCCGCTCGCGCCGTTCGTCGATGCGTCGCTCGCGCGGATGGCCGGCCGGGGCCGGGTGCTGATCCGTCCGTCGGGCACCGAGCCGCTGATTCGGGTCATGGTCGAGGCCGAGACCGACGCCGAGGCGCAGATGGAGGCCGACGGCCTCGTCGCCGCGGTCGAGTCGCTGTTCGGCTGAGCCATCATCTCGTCGGTGGTGGCCCAGACCACGGATCGTGGCCGACCCGGGCCGATCAGGGCGCGGTCCTAAACTGAGCCCTGCGGACGTCCGACGTGGAACGCAACCATTCTCCCCGGGAGGCACTCACCGATGTGTGGGATCATCGCCGTCGTTCGGCGCCCTTCGACACGAGCAACGCCGACGAGCCAGGCCGTCCTGGGCCTCGTCGCCGATCAGGCCGCCCACCTCGTCTCCGGCCCTGACACCACCGCCGCGATCGACACCGTCGGCACCCGCCTCGCCGACGCCGACGCACTGCTCCGCGGGGTCCCGGGCCTGCGCCTGATGCTGGCCGAGCCCGGCCTCGGCCCTGCGCTCGTCCATCACTGTGACGAGATCCTCGCGGCCGTCGAGGCCGAGGAGCACCGGCTCGAACAGGACGGCAACCTCTCGACCAGCGAGCTCGAGGCGCGGAACCAGGCGCTGATCGCGGTCCGCGACGGCGTCTGGGCCATCACCCGCGATCGACTTCGGGCCGCCGAGGTCGTCAGCCGCCTCAACGGTGGCGCGATGCACGCCGGTTCGCTCGAGGCCTTCTTGTCGGTCCATCAGGCGCTGTCGGCGATCGATCGGCTCGAGGTGCGCGGCCGTGACAGTGCCGGTCTCCACGTTCTCGTGCACGACCATGCGCTCGATCTCGACGATCCGGTCATCGCGGCGGAGATCCAGCGCCGGTCGGTCGACCCCAACTTCGGCACCGGCTCCGTGCGCGTCGTCGACGGCGTGCTCAGCATCGTGCACAAGACCGCGGCCGAGATCGGCGAGCTGGGCGACAACTCCGCAGTGATCCGCCAGGCGTTCGCCGAAGATTCGTTGCTGCACGCCGCCCTCGCCAACGACACCGCCCGCACCCTCGTGCTCGGCCACACTCGCTGGGCGTCGATCGGCATCATCTCCGAGCCCAACGCCCATCCCCTCAACAGCGAGCTGCTCGACGCCACCGGGCCCTACGTGATCGGTGCGCTCAACGGCGATGTCGACAACTTCGCGGACCTGATCGCCGAAGAGGGGGTCACGATCGCCCCGTCGATCACCACCGACGCCAAGGTCATCCCCTCGCTCACCAGCCAGCGCCTCGGCGAAGGGCTGGAGTCCGCCGAAGCCTTCCGGCGCACCGTCGCCACCTTCGAGGGCTCGGTCGCCATCGGTGCGTGCACCGCCGCCGCCCCCGACAAGCTCCAGCTCGCCCTGCGAGGGTCGGGCCAGGCGCTCTACATCGGGCTAGCGGAGGACGCCTACATCGTGGCGTCGGAGCCCTACGGGGTGGTCGAAGAGACCGCTGACTACGTCCGCATGGACGGTGAGACCCCGGCCAATCCCGAGAACCCGAATTCCAGCCGAGGTCAGATCGTCGAGCTCGACGGCGATCTCGCCGGCACGGTCGACGGCATGTTGCGCAAGTCCTACGACGGCACCGATCTCGTCGTGACCGACGATGATGTGGCCGTCGCCCAGATCACCACCCGCGACATCGATCGCGGCGATCACCCCCACTATCTGATGAAGGAGATCGGCGAGTCGCCGACCTCGTTCCGCAAGACCCTGCGGGGCAAGATCGTCGAGACCGAAGCCGGGCTGCGCGTCTCGCTGGGTCCGTCGGTGATCCCCGACGACGTCCGTGAACTCATCGGCAACGGCACGATCACCCGTGTGCTCGCCATCGGCCAGGGCACCGCCGCCGTCGCCGGCCAGGCGCTCGCCGCCGGCCTCGACGCGCTCACCCCCGACGGCCAGATCGAGGTCGAAGCGATCCTGGCCACCGAGCTCTCCGGCTTCCGCCTCCGCCAGGACATGAGCGACACGCTGATCATCGCGGTCAGCCAGTCGGGTACGACCACCGACACCAACCGCACCGTCGACATCGTGCGAAACCGCGGCGCCAAGGTCATCGCCATCGTCAACCGGCGCGGCAGCGACCTCACCGATCGGGCCGACGGCGTGCTCCACACGTCTGACGGTCGCGACGTCGAGATGTCGGTGGCGTCGACCAAGGCGTTCTACTCCCAGATCGCCGCCGGTCTGTTGTTGTCGATCGCCATCACCGACGAGCTGCTCGGCGACGAGATGGCCGACGATCGAGCCGCCCTGCTCAAGGGCGTGACCGAACTGCCGGCTGCGATGGAGACCGTGCTGGCTCGTCGAGACGTGATCGGCGAGGCCGCTCGCCAGTTCACGCCGAGCCGGCGGTACTGGGCGATGGTCGGCAACGGCCCGAATCGGATCGCCGCCCAGGAGGTCAGGGTCAAGCTCAGCGAGCTCTGCTACAAGTCGATCGCCGCCGACTCGACCGAGGACAAGAAGCACATCGACCTCTCGTCGGAGCCGCTCATCTTCGTGTGTGCGGCCGGCCTCACCGGTTCGACCGCCGACGACGTGGCCAAGGAGGTCGCGATCTTCCGGGCCCACAAGGCGGCGCCGATCGTGGTCGCCGACGAGGACCAGTCCCGCTTCTCGAGCGCACTCGCCGTGTTGCCGGTGCCGGCGGTCGACCCGCGGCTGGGCTTCATCTTGTCGACGATGGCCGGGCACCTGTTCGGCTACGAGGCCGCGCTGGCGATCGACGCCCAGGCCCGGCCCATGCGCGAAGCCCGGAGCGCGATCGAGCAGGCCGCCGCCCATCCCGACATGAGCGGCGAGCAGGCGCTCGCCTCGGTGGAGGCCACCCTGGAGCGCGCCGCTGCGTCGTTCTTCGATCTGCTCCGCACCGGTGAACTCAACGGTCACATGGAGGCGTCGACCGCCAGCAAGGTCGCCTCGCTGCTGCGCTTCGCCCTCGGCAGTTCGCCCCTCGAGGCGTACCAGATCGAGTACGGCAAGGTCGGCACGCCGGCCGTGGTGCTCGACGACCTCGCCGCCGCGCTCACCCTGGGCATCGAAGAACTCACCCGCCCGATCGACGCCATCAAGCATCAGGCCAAGACGGTGACGGTCGGCATCTCCCGCACCGACGAGACCCTCCTCGACGTGGCCCTCAGTCAGGCGGTGCTCGACGCCGGAGCGCCCCGCGACCGACTCTCGTATGCGTCGCTGCGCACCCTCGCCGACCTCGACCCTGCGATCGACGAGGTCCTCGGCCACACCCGCTACCGCATCGAGGGCATGGACGACGACGGCGAGGGCGACGCGACCGCGGTCGTGGTCGACCGCGGCGGCATCAGCCGCAACATCCCGTCTCGGACCGACCGCAACCCGACCCTCAAGGGCACGAAGCACCAGGTCGCGCTGGAGCGCCGGGTCTTCGTGGCGCGGGGCCGAAGCGACGACCGCACGGTCGTGATCGTCCCCGAGGTGAAGGACAACATCACCACCGGGCTCACCTTGTTGCAGGTGAAGCTGGCCGACGAGCTCTCACCCGGCGCCGCTCGTGGTGTGCTGCAGGGCTATCGCCACCGCTACTCGGCGGTCCGCGACGCCGTGCTCGAGACCGAGCCGACGTTCCGCGAGGACATCCTCGGTCAGCAGTCGGTCGCCGACCTGCTGACCCTGCCGATCAACGACCTGGCCGATCGCTGGCGGGTCGGCTGACCCCAGCCGCTCGACGATCCCGCCGAGCGGGCCCGTCGATCGCTGTAGGGTCGCGACGTGATCGGGATCGGAACCGACCTCGTCGACATCGACCGTTTCCGCGAGGTGCTCACCCGTACCCCGGGGATCCGTACGCGCCTGTTCTGCGAGGCCGAGCTCGCCTACGCCGACAGGAGTGGTGATCCCGCCCGTCCACTCGCCGCTCGCTTCGCGGCGAAGGAGGCCTTCCTCAAGTCGCTCAAATCCGGACTCGGGGCTGTTCGGTTCAGCGAGGTCGAGGTGGTCCGTCACGACGACGGCCATCCCGAACTCGTGCTCCACGGCGAAGCGGCCGCATTCGCCCGGGCCAAAGGCGCGAGCCGGTTCGAGATCAGCCTGACCCACACCGACACGCTCGCGCAGGCGGTCGTGGCGGCCCTGCCCGAGTGATTCCGATCGTCACGCCGGCCGAGATGGCGGCGATCGACGCGGCCGCGCCGGAGCCGGTCGAAGAGCTGATCGAGCGAGCCGGGGCGGCGGTGGCCCGAGCCGCCGTCGACCTGCTCGGTGGGACGTACGGGCGTCGGGTGGTGATCGTCGCCGGCCCCGGCAACAACGGGGCCGATGGCCGATCGGCCGCCACGCGACTGCGGCGGCGAGGCGTGCGGTGCACCGTCGTCGCCCCCGATGTCGAGCGCCTACCGGCGGGGGTCGATCTCGTCATCGATGCGGCCTACGGCACCGGCCTCTCACGTCCCTACGCCTTCCCGGCCGTGCCATCAGGCGCCGCCGTGCTCGCCGTCGACATCTCGTCGGGGGTGCACGGTCTCACCGGCGCGCGTCTCGGCGCGCCGGTCGCCGCCGATCGCACCATCACCTTCGCCGCGCTCAAGCCGGGACTCGTGCTCGAACCGGGCCGATCACTCGCGGGCGACGTCGTCGTCGCCGACATCGGACTCGACACGGGCGACGCCGACGTCGATCTGGTCGAGGGCGCCGATGTCGCCGACTGGCTGCCGGTGCGGGC
>JBCBYI010000205.1:5372-7126 GCA_039815945.1 Actinomycetota bacterium
CCACGCCGTCCGCATCGTCGGTGGTTCGCCGTCGATGACCGGCGCGCCGCGTCTGGCGGCTCGCGCCGCCCAGCGGCTCGGGGCCGGGTACGTCCAGCTCGCGATCCCCGGCCGCGACGGTGTCGACGACCCGCCCGAGGCGGTCGGCCACCCGCTTCCGCCGACCGGCTGGGGTGCGTCCGCCGCCACCGGAATCGACCGGATCGCCGCGGTGCTCGTCGGGCCCGGCCTCGGCGCTGGTGTCGTCGACGACGTCGCCTCCCTCGTGGGCATCGACCGGCCGATCGTTCTCGACGGCGATGCGCTTCAGCCCGAGCTGGTCGATGCGATCACCGGTCGGACGGCTCCGACGGTGCTCACCCCGCACGGCGGAGAGTTCGCCCGTCTCGCCGGCCCCACCGACGCCGATCCGATCACCGCCACCCGGTCGCTCGCCGCGGCGACCGGTGCCGTCGTCGTGCACAAGGGACCGACGACGATCATCGCCGACCCCGACGGGCCGGTGCTGGTCGTCGCCAACGGCGGCCCGGCGCTCGCGACGGCCGGCACCGGCGACGTGCTCGCCGGTGCGATCGCGGCTCTGCTCGCCCAGGGCCTCGATCCGATGCGGGCTGCGGCCTCGGCCGCGTGGCTGCACGCTGAGGCCGGCCGCGACCAGGTCGGTCTCGTCGCGTCGGACCTCCCCGATCGGATGGCGACGTTGTTGGCCGACGCCTGATGGCGCGGGTCCTGCTCGTCGAGCCGTTCCTCGGCGGCTCCCACCGCGCCTGGGCCGAGGGCTGGGCCGCACACTCCGATCACGACATCGAGATCCTCGGGCTGCCGGGCCGGCACTGGCGGTGGCGCATGCGTGGCGGCGCCGTCTCGCTCGCTCGAACCCTCACGAACGCCCCACGCCCCGCCGTCGACGTGGTCGTCGCGTCGAACATGCTCGACCTGGCGACCTTTCGGGGGATGGTCGCGCTGCCCGGCGCCATCTGGGTCCAGTACCTGCACGAGAACCAGCTGAGCTATCCGCGTCGACCAGGCGAGGCGCTCGATGCCGGCCTCGCGTGGATGCAATGGCGCAGCCTCATCGTCGCCGATGAGGTCTGGTGCAACAGTGCCTTTCAGCGCGACGAAGTGCTCGCCGGTCTCGACGACCTGCTCACATCGGTCCCCGACCACGATCACACGCCGGAACGGGCGGCGCTCCCCGCCAAGCTCCGCGTCGAGCATCCCGGCGTCGCCATCCGACCGACGCCGATGCGGACCGCAGGGGAGCAGCGCCCACTCGTGCTGTCGAACCAGCGCTGGCACCACGACAAGGACGTCGGTGCGGTGGTCCGGGCGGTGCGGCGGCTCCTCGATCGCGGACTCAACGTCGAACTCGCGTGCATCGGCGATCACGTGGGTGGCGAAGCGGCCTCGATCGATCCACTGCTCGACCGACTCGGTGACCGGGTCGTCGCTCGCGGCTTCGTCGACCGGCCCGCCTACGAGGCGTTGCTCGACCGGGCCGATGTCGTCGTCTCGGCGGCGAGGGGCGAGAACTTCGGGATCGCGGTGGTCGAGGCGATCGCCGCCGGTGCGTGGCCGGTCCTGCCCGACCGGCTCGCGTACCCGGAGGTCGTCCCGTCCGAGCACCACGCCGCGTGCCTGTATTCCGAGGGCGGGCTCGGGGCTCGACTCGCCACCACGGTGTCGGCGGTCGCCGGGGGTGCGGTCGCACCACCGGGTCTTGCCACCGCCATGGCCGCCCACGACTGGTCCGT
>JBCBYI010000206.1:0-7084 GCA_039815945.1 Actinomycetota bacterium
GGGGCACCCTGGTCGACCAAGACGCGCTGCTGACGGCGCTCGACGACGACACGATCGCTCGCGCCTCGCTCGACGTGTGCACCCCCGAGCCACTCCCCGCCGGCCACTGGATGTACCGCCACCCCAAGGTGTTGCTCACGCCGCACACGTCGTGGATGGGCCCCGACGCCTACCCCCAGATGGTCGCCGCCTTCCACGCCAACTACCTCCGCTGGATCGCCGGCGAGCCGCTGGACGGCGTGGTGGACGTCGACGCCGGCTACTGAAAGGCTCCCTCGACATGTCGTTCAACGAGCGTTTCCACGAGATCAGCCAGGAGGTCCGCAACTGGGGCCGCTGGGGCGACGACGATCGCCTGGGCACGCTCAACCTGTTGACCGACGACGCCGTCGCCCACGCCGCGTCGACGATCCGCTCGGGCCGACGCGTGTCGATGGCGATCGACCTGTCGGCCGCCGGTCCCCAGATCGGTTCGGTGCCCGGGCGGGTCAACCCGCTGCACGGGATGAACTACATCAACAACCCCGACCTCGGCGATCCGAACGGCGACGGCATGGTCCCCCACTTCAACGACGACCACATCGTGATGGGGTTGCAGGCCGGCACCCACTGGGATGCCCTCGGCCACGTCAGCTACGCCGGGTCGCTCTACAACGGCGTCCCGGCCGACACGGTCACCGCCCTCGGCGGGGCGACCGTGCTGGGCATCGAAAATGTCCGCACCCTCGTCGGTCGGGGCGTGCTCCTCGACGTTGCGGCGATGCGCGGGGTCGACCAACTGCCCGGGGGCCACGAGATCACCAGCGACGAACTCGACGAGACCGCTGCGTGGGCCGGCGTCGAGATGCGCCCCGGTGACATCGTGCTCATCCGCACCGGCCGGATCCGCTCGTTCCACGAGGGCGGCGGCCACGGCTACATCATGGGCCCAGCCAGCGACGCCTCGAATCCTGGCCCCGGCATCGACGCCTGTCGTTGGTTCCGTCGCCATGACGTCGCCGCGGTCGCAGACGACGTCATGACCTTCGAGGTCTTCCCCGGGCCGGAGCCCGACAACATGCTCGCCGTGCACTGCCTCGCCATCGTCGACATGGGCCTGACCACCGGCCAGATCTGGGACCTCGAAGCGTTGTCGATCGCCTGCGCCGAGGAGGGACGCCACGAGTTCTTCCTCGCCGCGAACCCCGAGCCGTTCGTCGGCGGGTGCGGCGCACCCGTCAGTCCCGTCGCCGTCTTCTGATAGACCCTATGTCTGCTAAACAGTGGCCGTCCCGGCTCGGGACGCCACGTCTCATTTGGGGGGAACCATGCCCACGTTGGTCGAGCGACTTGCGAACATCGAGCTCTTCTCCGAGCTCACCAGCAAGGAGATCAAAAAGGTCGCGTCGTACATGACGACCATCGACGTCCGCGAGGGCCGTGACCTCACGGTGCAGGGCACGGTGGGTCGTGAGTTCATGATCATCGCCGAAGGCGAGGCCACCGTCCGCCGCAACGGCCGCCTCGTCGCCACCCTCGGCCCCGGCGACTTCTTCGGCGAGCTGGCCGTCATCGCCGGCGTGCCCCGCACCGCCACCGTCACCGCCGAGAGTGCGATGGTGATCGAGGCGCTCAACCGCCGCGAGTTCTCGTCACTGCTCGACGAGAGCCCGAAGCTGGCCCGCAAGATCCTCGTCGGCGCGGTGAAGCGCCTGCACGAGCTCGAAGAGGGCGTCGTCCGCTGATCCGATGACGGAGGTCGCGGTCGTCGGGAGTGCGAACCTCGACCTCGTCGTCGAGGTCGACACCATCCCCCTCGTCGGAGAGACCGTCCTCGGCGGCGACCTGCGGCGCATCCCCGGGGGCAAGGGAGCGAACCAGGCGGTCGCCGCGGCTCGCCTCGGACGAGCGGTGGCGATGATCGGCCGCGTCGGCGCCGACGAAGGCGGCACGTTGTTGCGTGCCGCGCTCGACGGCGACGGGGTCGAGACGACCCACCTGCTCACGACCCCCGACATCCCCAACGGCGTCGCCTTGATCTCGGTCGCCGCCGACGGCGACAACGCGATCGTCGTGAGTCCCGGCGCCAACGGTCGCGTCGGCCCCGACGACATCGAGGCGGCGAGCGCCGTGCTCGAATCCGCCGCGGTGACCCTCGTGCAGCTCGAGGTGCCACTCGAGGCGGTCGCCGCCGCTGCGGCGCGGGCCGGCGGCACGGTGATCCTCAACCCGGCGCCCGCGCCGCCCGAACCGCTCCCGATGTCGCTGCTGGCCGATGTCGACGTGCTCGTCCCGAACCAGACCGAGTTGGCCACCCTGGCCGGCCACGATGGCCCCGTCGACCGGGTGGTGGCCGCCGAACTCGCCACCCGCCTGCCGAGTCGATCGGTGATCGTCACCCTCGGTGCCGAGGGTGCACTCGTCGTGCTCGACGGCGAGGCCACCCACGTCCCCGCCCCGGTCGTCACGCCCGTCGACACCACTGCGGCGGGCGACTCGTTCTGCGGTGCGCTGGCCGACGGTCTGGTCCGCGGCCTCGACCTGGTCGACGCCACCCGTTGGGCGGTCCGCGTCGGGGCGGCGACGACCCAGCGCCCGGGTGCCCAGCCGTCGTTGCCGAGGCCCGACGAGGTCGACGGGCTCATCGGCGACTGACCCGCGGGTCGAGGGCCGCGCCCGTAGCATCGTGGCCATGGCCCGAACCCCGATGCTGATCGACTGCGACCCCGGTCTCGACGACGCCATCGCGCTGCTCGCCGCTGCGCACCTCACCGACCTGGTGGGCATCACCACGGTCAACGGCAACGTCGGGATCGAACACACGACTCACAACGCATTGGCCGTCGCCCAGGTGAGCGGGCTCGACATCCCCGTGCACCGAGGCGCCCCCCGCCCGCTCATCGCGCCGACGATCGACGCCGCGTACGTCCACGGCCCGACCGGCCTCGGGTCGGTCGAGATCCCCGACCTCGATCGCGACATCGACTCCGACGACGCCGTCGGCTTCATCCTCGACATGGCACGTAGCGTCGACGATCTCGAACTGGTCGCCGTTGGACCACTCACCAACATCGCGCTGGCGCTGCGCCGAGACCCGTCGCTGCCGTCGCGGCTCGGCGGATTCACGATCATGGGCGGCGGCGCCCACGTCGGCAACGTCACCCCTGTTGCGGAGTTCAACGTCTGGGCCGATCCCGAAGCCGCTGCGATCGTGTTCCGCGAGTTCCCGATGACCACGATGGTCGGTCTCGACGTGACCCATCGCGTCCTGATGGGAGACGCCGACCGCGACCGACTCCGGGCCGCCGGCGGTCCGGCGGCCGTGCTCGCCGCCGACCTGCTCGACTTCGCGGTCGCCCGAGCGGGCGAGATCGCGGGCCGGTCCGGTGCGCCGATCCACGACGCCACCGCGGTGATGGCGGTCGTCGCCCCCGAGCTGTTCAGCGGCGACGAGCGTCCCGTCGAGGTCGAGCTAACCGGTACCGCCACCCGCGGGATGACTGTCGTCGACGAGCGCCCCGGGGGCCGAGCCGGCGAAGGGCCGGCGGCCGCCAACGCCCGCGTGTTGCTCGACGCCGACGACCGGGGCGTGATCGACGGCATCGTCGACGCGATCATCGCGCTCGACGCCAACCGATGATCCGAGAGTTCATCGACGAGGTCCTCTCGGGCGACCGAGTCGTCTTCTCGTTCGTGAGCGTGTGGATCGTCGCGGGCGGCGTCTGGATCGTGCTCGACTGGTTGGGCAACCCCAACCGTGGGCGCTTCGTGCCCAAGGGCGATCGGTATCACGGCACCCGGCCCGAGCGGAGGGAGGCGCGGCGCCGCCAGCGCGCCGAAGACGACGCGGCGGTCCGGGCGACGCTGCGCGACGCCTACGGCGCGTCGAGCCTGCGGGTCACGTGGACGAAGTCACGCGAGGCGGTCGCCATCGACGCCGACGAACAGCTCGTGCGTCCTGATCCCCGACGGCCCATCGTCTCGCAGCGCGAACCGGCCCGGCTCGGCACGTTCAGCGAGTTCGGCGTCGAGCCGCTCCTCGGCACGTTCGATCCCGACACGCCGTTCGTCGTCGAGCCGGCGATGCCGCGCGGCCGGTGGCGGGTCGGCGCCGACCCGCTGATGCTCAGTCGAGCCGGCAAGCCTCCGACCGCCGCGACGCTGCGGTCACGCGTCTGGAAGAACCATGCCGGCGACCCGATGTGGGGCCCGACCAATCAGGACCGGTTGCGAGCCGGCAAACCTCCGCGCCGCCACAATCCGCTCACCGGGAAGGTCGAGACCGGCGTCGTCGATCTCAGCACGGCCCGCCCGGGCTGGAAGGGCACGCTCGTCGACCCGTTCGCCCCGCTGCTCGAGACGCTCGACGCGGGAGAGTCGACATGACCGCGGCCCTACGCTGGATTGACGAGCAGTCCGACGTGGTCGAGGACGACGATGGCGAGATGGTCCACGCGGCGGTCACCGTCGATCTCGACATCGACAGCGTCGTGACGATCCGCCGGATCGACTCGAACGCCGACCGACCGCAGGGACTCGCGCTCGACGCCGACGTCCCGATCGGGGTCAACGGGGTCGAGTCGACCCGCATCGTGCTGTGGGATCACTCGTCGCCCGACGAGGTAGACCTCGAGGTGCCCGCCGGTCGGCTCACGCTGTGGAACGTGTGGGAGACCGACGGCGCCGTGCACGCCTGGGTCGGCGCCGCTGGCATCGTGCTCGACGAGGTCGACACCGACATCACCCGTCTCCGCGCCTCCGACGGCATCGGCCACCGCACGGTCGACCTCGAAGTCGAGGTGCGGATCCGGGCCTCCTGATCGTCACGAGCGCACGAGGCCGCTGGGCCACGGGGCCCACGACGAGGGTCCATCTCGGAGGGATCCCCGACCCATTTCCCTGGAGCGACAAGACTCGGTGGTCGATGGAGTGAGTGAGCGGAGCAACGGCGCTTCGTTCGACAAAGGACATCGATCATGAACGAACGCATCGTCAACCGTTCCGGTGATGGCTTCTCGCTGGTGACCGGCCCCGGCCGCCAGCCGCTGACCCGTCGCCAGACCAACGCTCTCGGGCGAGTGATCGGCACGGTTCCCCAGGCCTCGACCCGCTGAGACCACGGCGACCCGATCGCTCAGGCGTCGGGTTCGTGCACGAGGGCGAGCCAGTCGTCGCCCGGCTCGACGACCGTTCGCAGCAGCGTCGACGCCACGATCATCCACGTGATCACCACCGACGGGTTCTCGCCGTCGGGCAACTCGGCGACGATGCCGTGCTTGGCGTGATCCTGGCGCTTCACCCAGCCCTGCGGGAGCGCCACCCCGACCTCGGCGAGCCGGTCGAGCGCCTTGGGTCCGGTGCCGTGCTCGATGCCCATCTGGGCCGGACGCGGCTTTGTGCCCCGCACCGCTGGGGTCCAGGTCGCCATCGCGACCGCCGGTCCCCGTCCGGCGAAGAAGTCGCCGAGGGTCGTTCGCTCCGGTACCCGGGCCTGCTCCTCGTCGGTCAGCAGCGGTGAGAGATTGATCCACCCCTCGCCGTCACCGCGCCGGTCGAGGCGCTGCATCGCCGCGACGACCAGTTGGTGCTCGTCTCGATGGAACCCGATCTCGGTGATGGTGATGGCCACCACCCGACGCTACCTGCCACCATCACGGTCATGGACGGCGCACCCCTCACGGCCGAGGAGATCATCGAACTGCTCGGACTCGAGCCCCACCCGGAGGGCGGCCGCTTCGCCGAAACGTGGCGGGCCCCGGGCGATGGCCGCTCGGCCGGTACCGCGATCTACTTCCTGCTGCGGGCCGGCGAGCGGTCCCATTGGCACCGCGTCGACGCGGCGGAGATCTGGCATCACTACGCCGGCGCCCCGCTCGTCCTCTCGACGAGCGACGGCGTCACGGTCGACGACATCGTGCTGGGCACCGACCTCCGGGCCGGTGAGCGACCCCAGGCCGTCGTCTCGGCCCACGCCTGGCAGGCGGCGCGGGCGCTCGGCGACTGGACTCTCGTCGGCTGCACCGTGAGCCCGGGATTCGAGTTCGCCGGTTTCGAGCTGGCCCCGCCCGACTGGGAGCCGGGCGGCGCGAGCTGAGTCGGCGCCTGCGGTACCGTGTCGCCGCGGGACCACCTTCACCGATGCGCCGAACCAGAACCTCACTTTCGCTGACGCTCCTCGTCCTCGCCGTCCTCGCGGGGACGCTCGCCGCGGGGCCCGCATCCGGGCAGGTCGAGGCCGAGATCGAGACCCTCGAAGTCCGCCGCGACGAGATCGGCGTCGAGCTCGGCCAGATCGACACCGACCTCGCCCTGACCGAGGCCGAGCTGGAGGTCCTCGACCGGGAGCGGGTCGCCGCCGAGGTGCAGATCGAGCTCACCGCCGACGACCTGGAACGCGCTGTCGACTCGCGCCGGGAGCCCGCATCGACCCGGGTCGAGATCGCGATCGTCGGCTTCACCCAGGGCGACCCTCGCGAGAACGCCCTGCTCGACGAGGTCCTCGCGCTGCAGGGTTCCGACGAGAACACCCGGGCACGAGAGCTCTACACCGCGGTGATCGACGATGCCCAGACCCGGCTCGAACGGGCCGAGGACGCGATTCGCGAGGTCGCCGACCGTCTCGTGACGAATCGGGTGGCGCTCGCCGACGTCATCGAGCGCCAAGACGCCGCTGAGACCCTGCGAACCGAACTCGGCCAGCGTCGCACCGAACTGACCCTCGAACTCGAGCAGACGGTCGCCCGGATCGAGCTGCTCCGCTCGCTCGAGGACACCGCGCTGCTCACGGGCCTCACCACCTTCGACGCCCAGGCCCGCCCGGCGCTCGCGGTGAAGATCGACAACGTCACTGCGGCACGACCCCAGGCCGGGATCAACCAGGCCGACATCGTGTACGTCGAGGAAGTCGAGGGTGGGCTGACCCGCCTCGCCGCGGTGTTCCACTCGGTCACCCCTGACCAGGTGGGTCCGATCCGCTCGATGCGCACCGGCGACTTCGACCTGCTCGGCCAGTTCAACTCGCCCCTGTTCTCCAACTCCGGCGGCAACCGAGTGGCCCGCCAACTCCTGCGTCAGTCGACA
Source organism: Actinomycetota bacterium (assembly GCA_039815945.1). Taxonomy (GTDB): domain Bacteria; phylum Actinomycetota; class Acidimicrobiia; order Acidimicrobiales; family Aldehydirespiratoraceae; genus UBA11606. The sequence continues at coordinate 7,060 of JBCBYI010000206.1, forward strand.
CTCGTCGACGTGGGTGCGGGCAGCA
>JBCBYI010000207.1:0-7031 GCA_039815945.1 Actinomycetota bacterium
CCGTGGGAGCAGACCAACCGGGTCGACGAACTGAAGTCGGCGCTGGGCCTCTGAGCGAGTCCGACCAGGGCCGATTGGAGCTCGGAGACGAGCCCGCCGCGCCCGCAGAACCCGAGACGACCCGCCCCGAGGGGCGGGTCGTCCGCGTGCTGCCCGACGTCGTCGGGATCGACCGGGAGTTCGACTATGTCGTGCCCACGGCATGGGAAGCCGACGGGCGCGCCGAGCGGGTCGCCGTCGGTGCGATGGTGCGGGTACCGCTCGCAGGCCGTCGGATCGCCGGATGGGTCACGGCGGTCGACGTCGACCCCGAACCCGGCGTACGGCTCGTCGAACTCGCGAAGCTGAGCGGCGCCGGACCGTCGGCGGATCTGCTGGATCTGGCGGGCTGGGCCGCCTGGCGGTGGGCGGGTCGTCGGGTCGCGTTCCTGCGAGCCGCGTCGCCCGAACGCATGGTCGCCGCGGCCGCAGGCCGGCGACCTCGAGATCCTGTCCCGTCGGGGCCCCGCGACGTGTTCGACGACGCGTTCGAGCATGGGGTCGCCACCGTGCGGGTGGCGCCCGACGACGACGGGTTCGGGGTCGCATTGGCGGCCTGTCGACGGGGCGACTCGTTGATCGTGGCCGCGGATGCGGCGCGCGCCCGTCACCTCGCCGTGGCGCTCCGCCGAGCGGGCGTCTCGGTCGCGCTCGCGCCCGACGACTGGGCCTTCGCCGCCGGTGGCGCAACGGTCGTGGGCACGCGGTCAGTGGCGTGGATGCCGATGCCCGATCTCGCCGCCGTCGTGGTGATCGACGAACACGACGAACGGCTCAAGGAGGAGCGCACGCCCGCATGGCACGCCCGCGACGTGGTGCTCGAACGGGCTCGGCGGTCGGGGGTGCCGGCGGTGATGACGTCGGCGGTGCCGTCGCTCGAAGCACTCCGGGCCGGACCCCTGCTGCGGCGGGATCGGTCGATCGAGCGTGACGACTGGCCGATCGTTGACGTGCTCGACCGCCGCGACGAGGATCCGGCGAAGTCGGGACCCTTCGCCGAGGACCTGCGGCGCCACATCGACGGCGATCGGCGGGTCGTGTGTGTCCTGAACCGCACGGGCCGGGCACGGCTGCTCGCCTGTGCGGCGTGCGGCGAACTGATCCGCAGTGACGATGGCAGCCAGGTGATGCGCCTCGTCGACGACGAACTGGTCAGCGCCGATGGCACCGAACGCCGCCCGGTGATCTGTACGACCTGCGGGTCCACCGCGCTCAAGACGCTTCGGGTCGGGGTCGAGCGAGCCCGTGAGGAACTCGAGGCCTTTCTGGGCGAGCCGGTCGACGAGATCACGGCGGCGTCGCAACAGCGCCCCGAGCGGCGGGTGGCGATCGGTACCGAGGCGGTTCTGCACCGGGTCGATCAGGCCGACGTCGTCGTGTTCCTCGATCTGGATCAGGAGTTGTTGGCCGTCCGCCAACGGGCAGCCGAGCAGGCGATGGCGATGATCGCTCAGGCCGCCCGCTTGGTCGGCGGCAGGGGGAGTGGCGGCCGGATCGTCGTGCAGACCCGCCAACCCGAACACGAGGTCATCCTGGCCGCCGGGAGGGGCGACCCGTCGCTCGTCGCGGTCGCCGAACGCGACCGTCGGCGACCGCTCCGCCTACCGCCCTACGGCGCCCAGGTCTCGATCAGCGGTGCGGGCGGCGCCCAACTGGTCGACTCGTTCGGGTCGGTCGCCGGGGTGCAGGTCCGAGGTCCGGTCGACGATCGGTGGCTGTTGCGAGCCGACACCCTCGATCCGATCCTCGACCGACTCGCCGAGATCGAACGCCCGGCCGCCCGCGTGCGGATCGAGGTCGATCCGCTGCGAGTATGACGGGGTGGATCAACGTCAACGCCGCCTCTTCTTGTCCGTCCTCGCCGTCCTCGGTGTGATCGGGTTCGTGCTCGTCTTCGGCGAGCGGACCGACGGACCGCCGCTCGAGAGCGTCGTCAGCACGGAAGGCCTCGTCACCGAGATCCCGGAGGGTTGGGTCCAGAGTGAACAATTCGCCTTCGAGTGGCAGCCGGTCGCGGGCGACTCGGTCGCCGAGGTGTTCGACAAGTGGACGGTCGCGCGGGCCTGCGGCCCCGACGGCTGTGAGCAGCGTCCGCTGGAGGCGTGGCTCGAGATCGGTCAGACCCTGCCCACCTTCGTGCAGGCGCTCGCGCCCGACTCGGGTCTGGAGATCGTTCGGGACGAGTTCGGTGACGACCACCGGGTGCTCGAAGGCACCACGGCGGCCGACACCACGATCATGTTCGTCGCGGCGTTCGACGACGACCGTGACTTCTACGTCGAGTGCGGTCTGTCGCTCGGCGTCCAGGGCGACGAACGTCTGATCGGCGAGATCGTCGACGTCTGCCGAGCGACCGTGCCGGTGGGGGAGTAGTCAGCTCGCGCCGAGCATCGCCTCGCCAAAGCCTCGGCTGAAGCGCTCGCACCAGATCTGGACCGTGTTGAAAACCGAGAGGTCGGCGTCGACGGGGATCTCGTAGTTCTGGTTGCCGATGTTGCCGCTGAGGTCGCCGAGGCTGATGAACTCGCCACTCTCGGCCCGCAGGTAGACCTTCAGGTCGGGCCCGTTGTCGGAGTCGAAGTTCTCGAACCGCAGGAACCGCTGCTCGGTGCCGTTGTTGAGCACGAGGGCGTCGCCACTCACCGAGTAGTTGTTGAGCGAGGAGAAGTCGCCGCTGAGGATCGTGCGCACCTCGCCGACCTCTGACTCGGTGGCCGCAGCGTCGTCGACCACAGCGTCGTCGGACTCGGCCAGCTCGTCGTCAGCCACGTCCTCGTCGGATTCGGCCGGCTCGTCGTCAGCCATGTCGTCGTCGGCCATGTCCTCGTCGGATTCGGCCATGTCGTCGTCGGCCATGTCGTCGTCGGCCGCCGCGGCTGCCGACTCGTTCGCACCCTCGGGGGTGACGGTGAAGACGGGGCCGGACTCATCGACGACGTCGTCGATGAAGGCGGCCTGGATGCCGAAGTAGCCGAAGGCGAGCCAGGCGAGGACGCCGAGGAGGACGGTGCTGCCGGCGCCGACAGCCAGCTTGTTCTGCTTCACGAACTGGGGGAGTTGCATGCGGTGGAAACGCCGCGACCCGGCCAGGAGTTCCCGGCCGAGCGAGATCCGTCAGACCGACCAGGAACGACGGCGGGCTTCGTAGATCGCGATCGAGGCGGCGTGGGCGACATTGAGGCTGCCGACCTTGCCGAGTTGGGGGATGAACGCCACGCCATCGCACGCCGCCAGCGTCGCCGGCGTGCAGCCGCGATCCTCGTGCCCGATCACGAGCGCGACGTCGGTGCCCATCGCGATCTCGTGCAGGGGGCGAGCGTCGCTGGTGAGTTCGACGGCGATCACCTCGTAGCCATCGGCCTTGGCCGCCTCGACTGCGGGAACCCCGGACGCGAATTCGGACCAGGTGAGATAGCGGGCGGTGCCGAGGGCGGTCTTGTTGACCTTGTCGTGATCGGGTGCGGTGCCGCCCCCCAAGTAGAGGTGGTCGACTCGCTCGGCGGCCGCGGTGCGGACGATCGCACCGACGTTGAACGGATTCGCGACACCGTCGAGCACGAGCGCGAGCCGACCCTGGGTGCGGCGGCGCCACTCGCGGTGGAGCCGTTTCATCCCGGTGCCGTCGAGCTGTGTCACGTCGTCCCCCTCGCCCCGACTTCGAGGATACGGAACCCGGCCCGGCTCTTGACCCGATCGACCCGATGCCCACGACCCTGCAGCCAGCGGGCGAGCGAGTCGCTGCCCAGGTGCTTCTGAACGACGAGGTGCGCCACCCCGTCGGCGGAGAGGCGCACGAGCCATCGATCGAGCAGGTCGTGGAGGGCCTGCTTGCCGATCCGGATCGGCGGGTTCGACAAGATGCGATCGAACACGATGTCGTCGGGAACGTCGTCGGGCGCGGCGACGGTCACCCTGTCGGTGGCGTCGATCGACGCAGCGTTGGCGGCGGTGAGCGCTCGGGCTCGTTCGTTGACATCGACGGCCCAGACCCGTGCGTGTGGGGCGCGCAGCGCTGCGACACACGCGATCGGACCCCAGCCGCAGCCGAGATCGAGGACCGTGCGGTCGGTATCGGTGAGCGGCGGCGCCTCGAGCAACAGCAGCTTGGTGCCGGCGTCGAGATGCTCCGAGGAGAACACGCCCCGGTCGGCGGTGACGGTGATCGCCACGTCGGGAAGGGCGATCTCGACCGGACGGGGATCCGATGCGACCGACGGGTCGTCGTCGAAGTACTGACCGGTGCTCACCCCGTCGACGGTAGCGGCGTCCGCGGTCGGTAGATTGGAGGCATGGCTGCCTACGACATTCGTGTGATCGGTGATCCGGTTCTTCGGCAGAAGGCCAAGGACGTGACCGACGTCGACGCCGCGCTCGTGAAGCTCGTCGACGACATGCTCGAGACGATGTACGAGGCGCCCGGCATCGGTCTCGCCGCACCACAGGTCGGCGTGAACAAGCGCCTGTTCGTGTGGGACATCGGCATGGGCCCCAACGCCATGATCAACCCCGAGATCGTCGAGGGCGAGGGCGAGTGGGTCTTCGAGGAAGGCTGCCTGTCGGTGCCCGGCCTGTCGTGGGAGATTGTGCGCCCCAAGAAGATCCACATCGTCGGTCGTGATCTCGACGGCAACGAGATGACCTATGAGGCCGACGAACTCGAGTCCCGGATGTTCCAGCACGAGATGGATCATCTCAACGGCGTGTTGTTGATCGAGCGGCTCGACGAGGACACTCGGAAGGCGGCCCTCAAGACGTTGCGCGATCTCCAGATCGGCAAGCCCGAGACGAAGCCGGCCGGTGGCGGCCTGACCCTGCCGTGAGCGCTGCGTCGTCATGAGCGTTGCCCCGCCGGCCTCGATCCGGCGGATCGTCTATCTCGGCACGCCGGGTCTGGCGGTCCCGCCCCTGCACGCGCTGGTCGATGCCGGCTACGAGATCCCACTCGTCGTGTCGCGCGCCGACGCCCGCCGCGGACGAGGTAAGGAACTCATGCCGTCGCCGGTCAAGGCCGCAGCGCTCGATCTCGGGCTGCCGGTCACCGATCAGCTCGGCGACCTCGACGACATCGACGCCGACCTGGCGGTGGTCGTCGCCTACGGACGCCTCATCCCCGCGTCGATGCTCGACCGGCTCGCGTTCGTCAACATCCACTTCTCGCTGCTGCCCCGGTGGCGCGGCGCGGCCCCGGTCGAGCGGGCGATCCTCGCCGGCGACGAGACCACCGGTGTGTGCCTGATGGATCTCGACGTCGAACTCGACACCGGCGCGGTGTACCGCCGCACCGAGACGCCGATCGGCGCCGACGAGACGCTCGACGAGCTCCGCGGTCGTCTGGTCGAGATCGGCACCGATCAGCTCGTCGATGCGCTGGCCGGGGGGCTCGGCGAGCCCCAGCCCCAGGTGGGCGACCCGGTCTACGCCGCCAAGATCAGCGCCGCCGAACGAGAGATCGACTGGAGCCAGTCGGCGGCCGCGATCCATCGCCGGGTTCGCGTCGGTGGCGCCTTCACCACGTGGAACGGCAAGCGGTTCAAGATCCATCGCACCCGCCTCGCCGCCGTCGGGGATCCCGGCGTCGTCGTGGCGACGCCGGATGGTCATCTCGAACTCATCGAAGTCCAGGCCGAGGGCAAGCCCCGCATGGACGCCGCCTCGTGGGCCAACGGCGCCCGCTGGAGCCCCGACCAGGCGTTCGGTTCGTGAGCGACCCGATCGACGACCCTCGCCGGCTCGCCATCGCCGCGATCGTGCGGATCGACGACGACGGCGCCTACGCGAACGTCGTGTTGCCGAAGATGCTCGGCGACACCTCGATGGAGACCCGAGACAAGGGGTTCGCCACCGAACTCGTCTACGGATCGACCCGGATGAAGCGGCGCCTCGATCATCTCGTCGACCGCTTCCTGCTCGAACCTCCGCCGCCGTCGGCCCGAGCTGCGCTGCGGATCGGTGCCCATCAGTTGCTCCATCTCGACACACCGCCCCACGCCGCCGTGTCGGCGACGGTCGCGGCCGCGCCGAAGCGGTTCCGCGGTCTGGTCAACGCCGTGCTCCGCAAGGTGGCGGCGGCGACGAAGGACGGCGTGCAGTTCCCGTCGGTCGGCACCGAGCTGAGCTACCCCGACTGGATCGTCACCCGCCTCGGCGACGATCTCGGTGAGGAACCGGCCCGAGCCGCGCTCGAGACCATGAACGTGGCCGCAGGCGTCCACGTCCGCGACGACGGCTACGTCCAGGATCCGAGCTCGCAGGCGGTCGCTGCGGCCGTGCCTGCGCCGGCCGGCGGCCTCGTGCTCGACACATGTGCCGCGCCCGGCGGCAAGGCCACCGCGATCGCCCAGACGGGCGCACGGGTGATCGCCGCCGATCAACGCCACTCCCGCGTCGGCCTGATCTCGTCCAACAAGGCCCGGCTCGAACTCGACGACCTCCACGTGGTGCAGGCCGACGGCACCGCGCCGCCCTACGCGGACGCCACCTTCAACGCCGTCCTCGTCGACGCACCGTGCAGCGGGCTCGGTGCCCTGCGCCGCCGCGCCGACGCCCGCTGGCGGATCCAACCCGGAGACATCGACCAACTGGCGGCCCTGCAGCGGCGGATCCTCCTCGCCTCGGCGCCGCTCGTGAAGCCCGGCGGTTCGCTGGTCTACAGCGTGTGCACGCTGACGAAAGCCGAGTCGGTCGATGTCGTGGCGGCCACGGCCGGCACCCTCGCCGACCTCGGCTTCACCGCCGATCTGCCGGGAGGCGGCGATTGGGAGCCGTACGGTCCGGACACGCTCGTGCTGGTCCCCGGCGCCGACGCCGACGGCATGGCGTTGGCCCGATGGCGCCGGGCCTGAGCGCCGCACCGCGGGTCGGCCGTGCTCGCTAGGGTGCCGACATGAGCTCCGAGCAGCAGTTGTCGGTGAAGATCGTGACCGTGTCCGACGGTGTCGTCGCCGGCACTCGGGAGGACACGTCCGGCGAGGTGCTCGAGCGCTACTTCACCG
>JBCBYI010000208.1:0-7002 GCA_039815945.1 Actinomycetota bacterium
GCGGCGACGAAAAGGGCGAACACGGTGCGGTCGGACTCGACGCCGATGAACGACTCCGGCAGCAACGAGCCGACGATCAGGCCACCGACCAGCGGGAAGAGCAGGCTGAACCCGGTGACGAGTGCCGCGGCCCGCCCGAGTCGGCGGATCAGGCCGAGGTCGGTCTCGAAGCCGGCGGTGACGAGCAGCAAGGCGACACCGAGCCACGAGACGGCGTACAACGCGCCGGACTGGATCTCGTAGTCGGGCAGGAACCAGTGGAAGCCGTCGGGCCAGACCTTGCCGAAGATCGACGGGCCGAGCACGACGCCGGCCGCCAGTTGTCCGATCACCGACGGCAGGTTGACCCGTCGCATGAGCTCGCCGAACAGCCGGGCGAACGCGACGAGAACCAGCAGCTGCGTCCAAAAGACGAGGAGTTGGTGTTCGTCGAGAGGTGTGAGCAAGGAGTTACCGGTCGATGTCGATGAAGACGGGCGCGTGATCCGAGGGGGGATCGTCCTTGGGGCCCTTGCGTTCGTTGCGGTCGATCAGGGCGAGCGTGGTGGCGTCGGCGACCGAGCGCGAGGTCATGAGCAGATCGATGCGCAGGCCCATCTTCTTGTGGAAGTTGCCGCCGCGATAGTCCCACCACGAGTAGAGCCGCTCCTCGGTGTGATGCTCGCGGAAGACGTCGACGAGGCCCCACTGCTCGAGGGCGGCGAGGCGGTCCCGCTCCGCCTGGCTGGTGTGGGTCTCGGTGGCGAACTTCTTCGGATCCCAGCAGTCGATGTCGGCTGGGCAGATGTTGTAGTCACCCATCACGACCACATCGTCGTCGGGGTCGCACTGGCCGTCGAGATCGCCGACCAACCGGTCGAGCCACCGCAGCTTGTACTGGTAGTGCTCGTGATCGAGCGAGCGGCCGTTGGGCACGTAGCACGACGCGACCCGCACCCCGCCACACGTCGCCCACGCGATGCGAGCGTCCTGATCGGGATCGTCGCCGTCGCCGAATCCGCCCATCGGATCGTCGAGGCCGACCTTGGACAGGATCGCCACACCGTTCCATCGGCCTTCGCCGTGGTGGAAGGTCTCGTACCCCATCGACTGGAAGGTCATCGCCGGGAACGCATCGTCGGCGAGCTTGGTCTCCTGGAGGCAGAGGACGTCGGGCTCGAAGGTCTCGAGCCAGCGTTCGACCCGGCCGACACGGGCGTTCAGGGAGTTGACATTCCACGTCGCGATCCGCACGGGCGGGACCCTACAGCAGCGTCAACGTATGCTGGTCCCCGTGAGCACCACGGACCCTCTCGATCTCGGCCCCAACGCCTGGATGGCCGACGAAATGCGATCGCAATGGCAGGCGAACCCCGCTTCGGTCGATCCGGCTTGGCGAGCGATCTTCGACGCCGAAGCCGCGAACGGCAACGGCGCCGCCGCGCCCGCGGCCCCCATCGAGGTGCCGTCCGTCGACGTCACCACGACGCCCGCCACGCCCCCGGCCAGGCCCGAGGTGAAGATCCCCACGCCGATGGCGAGCAACGGCAACGGCGCCGCCGCGCCCGCACCGGCACCGGCCCCTGCGGCCGAGGCACCCGCGCCGGCCGCCCCGGCTGCAGCCGTTCCGGCGGATGCCGGCGAAAGCAACCCGCCCGCCGGTCCCGAGCAGCAGCCGCTGCGCGGCGCGTCGGCCCGCATCGTCACGAACATGGAAGCCTCGCTCGAGGTGCCCACGGCGACCAGCTTCCGTCAGGTGCCGGCGAAGCTGCTCGAGGTCAACCGCAAGGTCATCAACGGCTACCTGGGGCGCAAGCTCAGCGGCAAGGTCAGCTTCACCCATCTGATCGGCTACGCCGTCGTGCGGGCCATCGCCGACTCGATGCCGGCGATGAACAACACCTACAGCACCGACGACAAGGGCAAGCCGGTCCTGGTCAAGAACCCGCACGTTGGTCTCGGCATCGCCATCGACCTCGAGAAGAGTGACGGCAGCCGCACCCTGATGGTGCCGTGCATCAAGAACGCCGACACGCTCGACTTCAAGCAGTTCGTCGACGCGTACCAAGAACTCATCGTGAAGGCCCGCGACGGCAAGCTCGGTGTCGACGACTTCAGCGGCACCACCGTCAGCCTCACCAACCCCGGCACGATCGGCACGCTCCAGTCGGTGCCTCGTCTCATGCCGGGCCAGGGTCTCATCGTCGGCGTCGGCTCGATCGCCTTCCCCACCGAGTTCCAGGCCGCCGACCCGTCGAAGCTCGCCGAGCTCGGCGTGTCGAAGGTGATCACGATCACCTCGACCTACGACCACCGCATCATCCAGGGTGCCGAGTCCGGCATGTTCCTCAAGAAGGTGCACGAGCTTCTGCTCGGCGAGGACGACTTCTACGTCGACGTGTTCCGCTCGCTCGACGTGCCGTACGAGGCCGTCAAGTGGCGCCGCGACATCAACCCGATGGATCGCGAGTCGGCCCTGCTCGAAAAGCAGGCGAAGGTCAACCAGCTCATCAACATGCACCGCGTGCGTGGCCACCTGATCGCGGACCTCGATCCGCTGCAGGTGAAGGAGCCGAAGATGCACCCCGAGCTCGATCCGGCCACCTACGGCCTGACGATCTGGGATCTCGACCGTGAGTTCCTCACCGGCTCAGAATCCGGCATCTACGCCCAGGTCGGCGGCCGGAACAAGATGCCGCTCGGCGATCTACTCGGCGTGCTGCGCGACGCGTACTGCCGCACCGTCGGTGTCGAGTACATGCACATCCAGGATCCGGTCGAGAAGCGCTGGATGCAGGAGCAGCTGGAGGGCGCCGACCGCACGATCGAACCCGACGAACAGCGCCACATCCTCGGCCGGCTCAACGCGGCCGAGGCGCTCGAGACCTTCCTCGGCACGAAGTACGTCGGCCAGAAGCGCTTCGGCATCGAAGGAGCCGAGTCGACCATTCCCCTCGTCGACGCCCTGCTCGGCGCCGCGGCCGACGACGGCATGGCCGAAGCCGTCATCGGCATGGCCCATCGCGGCCGGCTCAACGTGCTCGTCAACATCGTGGGCAAGTCCTACGGCCAGCTCTTCAACGAGTTCGAGGGTGGTGACGTCGCCGCCATGACCATGGGGTCGGGCGATGTGAAGTACCACCTCGGCCAGACCGGCACGTTCGTGTCGCGCAACGGCAACGAGCTCAAGCTCGAACTCGCCGCCAACCCGTCCCACCTCGAGGCGGTGAATCCGGTCGTGCTCGGCATGGTCCGCGCCCGCATGGACGAGATCCGCCAGGACGACTCCGAGTTCGAGGCCTACCCGGTGCTGCCGTTGCTCCTGCACGGTGATGCGGCGTTCGCCGGCCAGGGCGTGGTCGCCGAGACGCTCAACCTGTCCCAGATCCGCGGCTATCGCGTCGGCGGTTGTGTGCACGTCGTGATCAACAACCAGGTCGGCTTCACCACGTCGCCCGCCGTCGCCCGTTCGTCGGAGTACTCCACCGACGTGGCGAAGATGATCCAGGCGCCGATCTTCCACGTGAACGGCGATGATCCCGAGGCGTGTGTCCGCGTCGCTCGACTGGCGTTCGAGTACCGCCAGAAGTTCAACAAGGACGTCGTGATCGACATGATCTGCTACCGACGCCACGGTCACAACGAAGGTGACGACCCGAGCTACACGCTGCCCGAAATGTATCGCCGCATCGACGCGCTGCCGCCGGTCCGCGAGCTGTACACCACCTCGCTCGTCAAGCGTGGTGCGTTCACCCCCGAGGACGAAGAGGAAGCGCTCACCGACTTCCGGTCCCGGCTGCAGACTGCGCTCGATGAGACCCGCGGCGACCGCGAGACTGGCGCCCAGGCCCAGCCCCCGGTCGAGGGCACTGGCGTGAGGCCGCACCTGCGCACCTCGATCAACCAGGCGATGGTCGACGAGATCTACGAGACCCTCACGGCCACGCCCCAGGGCTTCACGATGCACCCGAAGCTCGCCCAGCAGTTCGCCACCCGCGACAAGATGTACCAGCAGGGCGAGATCGACTGGGCGCTCGGCGAGGCGATGGCCTACGGCAGCCTCCTGCTCGAAGGTCGCTCCGTGCGCCTGTCGGGCCAGGACTCCCGCCGAGGCACGTTCTCACACCGCCACGCCACCCTCGTCGACTACGAGACGAGCCAGGAGCACACCCCGCTCAAGGAGCTCGGCAAGGCCCACGACGCGAACTTCTGGGTCTACGACTCGCTGCTCAGCGAGTATGCCGTGCTCGGTTTCGAATACGGCTACTCGATCGCGAACCCGGCGGCGCTCGTACTCTGGGAAGCCCAGTTCGGCGACTTCGGCAACGGCGCCCAGATCATCATCGATCAGTTCATCGTGGCAGCGAAGGACAAGTGGGAACAGGACTGTGGTCTCGTCATGCTGCTCCCCCACGGCTACGAGGGGCAGGGCCCCGAGCACTCGTCGGCTCGCATCGAGCGCTTCATGGTCCTCGCCGCCGAGGACAACATGGCGGTCTGCAACGCCACCACCGCGGCCCAGTTCTTCCATCTGATGCGTCGCCAGTCGATGCAGACTCCGGCTGCACCGCTCGTTGTCTTCACGCCGAAGTCGGGGCTACGGGCAAAGCACTCCCGCTCACCCATCTCCGACCTCATGTCGGGCACGTTCGAGGAGCTCCTCGGCGACACGAACCCGCCGCCAGCCGACGAGGTCGAGCGGGTGATCTTCTGCTCCGGCAAGGTCGCCTTCGATCTCATGGCCGAGCGCGACAAGCGTGGCGCCAAGGTCGCGATCGCTCGTGTCGAGCAGCTCTACCCGTGGCCGTTCGCCGCGGTCGAGCGCCAGCTCGACACCTACTCGAACGCGAAGCAGATCTTCTGGGTCCAAGAGGAGCCGGAGAACATGGGTGCGTGGAACGCGATCAAGGGCCGGCTCTACGAGGCCCACGGCGAGACCCACGAGATCCAGCGGGTGAGCCGCCACGAGTCGGGTTCGCCGGCGACCGGTTCCGGTGCCGTGCACGCGCAGGAACTCAAGCTGCTCCTCGACGAAGCGCTCGGCTGATCTGACGACGGGCTGATCTCGCGGAGCTGATCTAGCGGAGCTCGATCCCGGTGATCGCCTCGAGTTCCTCGAGGGCGACGTCGGGGTCGACGACCTTGATCGTCTGCATGCCCATCGCCTTGGCCGGCTTGAGGTTGATGCCGAGGTCGTCGAGGAAGACACAGTCGCTCGGTTCGACGCCGAGCCGTTCGCACGCGATCTCATAGAAGCGGGGTTCGGGTTTGCGGACCCCCACCACGCTCGACTCGATGATCTCGTCGAAGAGTGCGTGGATCTCCTCGAGCGACGCCCCGTCGCCGTCGATCCCCAGGTCGGAGACCATGGCCGCGGTGCCGGACTCCTCGGTCGGGGGCGTGAAGTTGTTGGTGAGCATCGCCGTCTTGAAGTTCGCCGAGCAGCGCCGCAGCGCTTCGACCATCGCCGGACGGATCACCCCTCGCAGCGACGCGATCACGCGGGTGCCGTCGACCTCGAATCCGAGCTTGCGGGCCTCGGCCTCGAACGCCTCGACGAACCGACCGGCGGAGTATTCGCCTCGCTCGAAATGCGCCCACGCGTTGTCGTCGGGGTTCGTCGCGTTGATGCCCCGGATGGTGTCGAGGGGAAGACCCGCCTCCGCTTCGTAGCGGTTGAATGCCTCGAACGGGCTCGAGAGGATGACACCACCGAAGTCGAAGAGGACGGCTCGAATCACCGGCGCAGCGTACCGACATGGTTGACTGGCCCGCATGCCCAGTGGTCACGCAGTCGTCGACGGATCCAACATCGCCACCGAAGGGCGAAGCGAACCTTCGCTGCAGCAGCTCGACGAAGCGGTCACCCAGTTCATCGCAGAACACGATTTCGAGCGGGTCACGGTGATCGTCGACGCCTCGTTCGAGCATCGGGTCGCGAAGAGCGAACGCAAGGCGGCGCGCGAGGCGATCGACGACAACGAGATCATCACCCCGCCCGCTGGCGTGATCGGCCGTGGCGACACGTTCATCCTCCAGGTCGCCGATCGCGCCAACGCCGTCGTGTTGAGCAACGACTCGTTCCAGGAGTTCCACGGCACCTACGAGTGGCTGTTCGACGAGGGACGCCTCATCGGCGGCAAGCCGATCCCGGGTGTCGGGTGGGTCTACGTACCGCGGGCGCCGGTGCGCGGTCCCGTGAGCCGCCGGGCCCGAGCCGAGGCGGACGAGGCCGAGACGCCACCCACGAAGGTGCCGGCGAAGAAGGCGCGCAGCCGCGGCCGCAAGAAGGCGGCGACGCCGGCCGATGCGGCCGAAACGACCGCGACGCCCGCCCCGACGGCCGAGAAGCAGGCGAAGAAGCAGGCGAAGAAGCGCAGCTCCACGAGGGCCAACGGCGAGAGCGACCAGCCCGGGGCCAACACCGCTGCGGTGTGGAAGGCGTTCCGTCGCAAGCATCCATTGGGCTCCACCGTCACCGCGACCGTCGAGTCGTTCTCGAGCCATGGCGCCTACGCCCGATCGGGCGATGCGTCGGTCTACCTGCCGTTGCGACTGCTCGGCGATCCCACCCCCCGCCGAGCCCGAGATGCGGTCAACGTGGGCGACACTCGCGAGTTCGTCGTGCACCGTTTCGACGGCGATCGCCGCGGAATCGATGCAGGGATCATCCCGTTGGACCCCTCAAGCGGCAAGACTGAAGCGTCGACATCCCAGTCCGACACGAACACCCGAGGGAAGGGACCCACCGTGGCAGCAAAGAAGGCGGCGAAGAAGTCGACCAAGAAGTCCGCGAAGAAGGCGCCGGCCAAGAAGGCCGCCGTGAAGAAGGCCGCCAAGAAGGCACCGGCCAAGAAGGCACCGGCCAAGAAGGCCGCCAAGAAGAGCACGGCCAAGAAGGCCGCGAAGAAGGCACCCGCCAAGAAGACCACGGCGAAGAAGTCGACCAAGAAGGCCGCGAAGAAGGCACCGGCCAAGAAGGCCGCCAAGAAGAGCACGGCCAAGAAGGCACCCGCCAAGAAG
>JBCBYI010000209.1:0-6844 GCA_039815945.1 Actinomycetota bacterium
CACCCATCAGATGAAGGCGCGTGGGATCACCAACGCCGGACCCCTGGATGCCGATAGCTTCTGGCCCTACGCCGACGTGATCGGCGGGAGCCGGTGGCCCGGCACGAACGGCGGGCCGAAGAAGGACTGACCCGACAGGTCGGTCCCCGATCAAGAGGACGACCTCTCGTGAGCACGCTCGACTGGTGGCGCACCGGTGCCATCTACCAGGTGTACATCCGCTCGTTCGCCGACGCCGACGGCGACGGTACGGGCGACGTCAACGGCCTGCGTTCCAAGCTGCCCTATCTCGCCGACCTCGGCGTCGACGCGATCTGGATCAACCCCTGGTACCCGTCGCCGCTGCTCGACGGTGGGTACGACGTCGCCGACTACCGCGACATCAACCCGTCGTACGGCACCCTCGGGCAGGCCGAGGCGATGATCGCCGAGGCCCACGAGCTCGGCATCAAGATCATCGTCGACCTCGTGCCCAATCACTGCAGCTGGGACCACGTCTGGTTCAAAGCGGCGCTCGAGGCCGGCCCCGGTTCGCCGGAGCGGGCCCGCTTCCACTTCAAGGACAGCCCCGATGGGCCGCCGAACAACTGGCAGTCGGTCTTCGGAGGTCCGGCGTGGACCCAGGTCGAGGACGGCCAGTGGTACCTCCACCTCTTCGACCCGAGCCAGCCCGACCTCGACTGGACCAACCCCGTGGTCCGCGAGGAGTTCGTGTCGATCCTGCGCTTCTGGCTCGATCGGGGCGCCGACGGCTTCCGGGTCGACGTCGCCCACGGCCTCGCCAAGGACATGGACTTCCCCGACCTCGACGACCATGTCCAGATCCTGAGCAGCGCCAAGCAGCCCAACCACGCCCACTGGGATCGCGACGAGGTACACGAGATCATCCGCGAGTGGCGGGCCGTGCTGAACGAGTACGACGACCGAATGATGGTGGCCGAGGCGTGGGTCTCGGAAGAGTCGCTGCCCAAGTACCTGCGCCCCGACGAGTACCACCAGTCGTTCAGCTTCGACCTCTTGATGGCCGCGTGGGACGCCGACGCCTACCGCTCGACGATCGCCGGTGTCTACGAGCCCGCTCATGAGCTCGGTGCGGCCAGCACCTGGGTGCTCTCCAACCATGACGTGATGCGTCACCCCACCCGCTTCGGTCTGCCGGCCGACGCGAGCTGGCGCACCTGGCCGGTCACCGGCCCGGCCGACGCCCTCGACACCGAGCTCGGTGAGCGCCGGGCCCGCGCCGCCGCGATGATCACGCTTGGCCTGCCCGGCTCTTCCTACATCTACCAGGGCGAAGAGCTCGGTCTCCCCGAAGTGTGGGAGCTGCCGTGGGAGGTCCTCGACGACCCCGTCGCCCGGCGCAGCGAGGGCACCCAGAAGGGCCGCGACGGTTGCCGCGTGCCGATCCCGTGGACGGCCGAGGGCGAGTCGTTCGGCTTCGGCGGACCGGCCTGGATGCCCCAGCCCGAACGTTTCGCCGCCTACGCGGTCGATCAGCAGGTCGACGTCTCCGGCTCGTTCCATTCGCTCTACCGCGACGCACTGCGGATCCGCCGGGAGCACTTCGTCTCCGACGCCGAGTTGTCGTGGGTCGACGCCGGCGCGGGTGTGCTCGCCTACGACCGGGCGAGCGGGGTGCGCTGTGTCGCCAACATGAGCGGCGCCGCCGTGCCGATGCCCGACGGGGAGATCCTGTTGACCTCTGCGGCCGGCCTCACCGACGAACTCCCATCCGACACCGCCGTCTGGCTGCGGCCCGCCTAGGCCCGACGATGGAAACCCCGCCCGTCCTCGCCGACTTCGTCCACACGTGCATGCAGGCCGTCCGCGGCGAGGATCCCCGGGCGACGATCCACACGGCGATGCGAGCACTGTTCGAGGATCCGGCGGCGCTCGCCGCGGGCGTTCCGGCGTTCACCGACGACGCCGTGCCGACGAGCCCGCACGGCTTCCGGCTCGGCGGCGAAGCCCTCCTGCACCGCGCCGACGACCTCAGCGTGATGGTGCTCGACACCCTGCCGGGCGTCGTGCAGCCGCCCCACGATCACCACATGGTCGCGATGATCGGCGTCTTCGAGGGGTGCGAGGAGCAGCGCTTCTGGACGCGAACCGTCGAGGGGATCGAAGCCGCTGCCGGGCGCCTGCTGGAGACCGGCGAGATCATGGTCCTGGGCGAACGGGCGATCCATGCGATCAGCGCGCCGCCCCACCAGACGGCGCGGGCGATCCACGTCTACCTGGGCGACATCTACGGGGCCGAACGATCGGTGTTCGATCCGGAGTCGCTCGAGGAGCACCGCTTCAGCGCCGCTCGCTACGACGAGTTCTGCCGGGCCGCGTGAACGCCTAGGGTCGCGACATGGCGACCTCGTTCCAGATCCAGCGCACGTCCATCCGCGAGCATCACTTCGTCGATCACGGTCATCGCGACCTCGAGCCGGGCGAGGTGCGTTTCGGCATCGACTTCGTCGCCTTGACCTCCAACAACGTCACCTATGCGGTCGCGGGCGACATGCTCGACTACTGGGGCTTCTTTCCCGTCGACCTGCCGTGGGGGCACGTGCCGGCGATGGGCTACGGCACGGTGATCGAGTCGGCGAACGGCGACGTCGCCGAGGGCAGCCGCCACTTCGGGTTCTTCCCCATGGCCGATCAGCACATCGTGCTGGCCAAGGGCACCGACGCCGGCATGTTCGACGTCGGCGAGCACCGGGCCAAGCACGCGCCGGCCTACCGCCAGTTCGCCGACGTCGCGAAGGATCCGTCCTACGACGCAGCCCGCGAGGCCCACGTCGCGCTCCTGCGTGGTCTCTTCCTCACGTCGTGGCTGGCCGAGGATCTCCTTTTCGACAACGACAACTTCGGCGCCGAGGCCACGATCGTCACGAGCGCCTCGTCGAAGACGAGCATCGCGATGGGCTGGTCGTTGCAGCAGCGGGGCGGGGTGAGCGTCGGCCTCACATCCGAACGCAACCGCGAGTTCGTCGAGGGTCTCGGTTGCTACACCGAGGTCGTCACCTACGACGAGATCGGGGAGATCGACGCCGATCGCCGCTCGGTCGTGGTCGACATGGCCGGCAACGGCAAGGTCCTCGCCGACGTCCACAATCACTTCGGAAGCGGGCACTCCGGCGGCACGCTCGCCCACTCGATGGCGATCGGTGGCAGCCACTGGGAGTCCTTCGGCGAACAGCACGAGATGGCCGGGCCGGCGCCGGAGTTCTTCTTCGCCCCCGCGCAGATCGAGAAGCGCAACGCCGATTGGGGCTCAGGCGAGCCGATGCGACGGGTCGGGGAGGCCTTCGCCGAGTACGTGCAGTTCACCGACTCGTGGCTCGAGGTCGATCACGCCACCGGACCGGACGCCTTCGCCGGTGCCTGGGACGATCTCGTCGACGGCAACGTCGACCCGAACGTCGGCATCACCCGCTCGCTCACGAACTGATCGAGACGATCGGCGAGGCCGAGAAGTCCGGCGCGTCGGCGCCGAGTTCGGTCAGCACGAATGGCGGAACCGAGATGTCGGCGACAAACAGGTCGCCGACCTCGTCGCTGTCGGTGAGCCCGATCTTGGGCGCGGCCAGCGTGAGCGTCGCGTCGGCCTGCACGACCGCGCCCGGTGCGTCGCCGGTGGTGACGTCGAGGCCCGAGGGAGTGTCGAGCGAGAGCACCGGCGCCGGGTCGGCGTTCATCACCTCGATGAGGCCGAGGCTCCGACCGGTCGGCGCCCCCCGCAGCGAGTAGCCGATCACGGCGTCGAGGATCAGGTCTGCCTCTGTCCATCGCTCGATCACCGGAAGACCGATCTCGCCGAGGATGCGTCGTTGGTGCGCCGGCACGCCGCGCAGTTCTTCGATGGGGCGCGTGGTGACGAGCTCGACCGCCACGCCCCGATTCGCCAGATGCCGGGCGGCAACCATCCCACCACCGCCGTTGCCACCCGAACCGGCACACACGACGACGCGCTTTGGCGCGTATCGATCGATCGCGAGCTGTGCGAGATTGCGGCCAGCGTTCTCCATCATCTGGATCAGCTCGATCCCGAGGTCGTCGATCATCACGCGATCGACCTCGATCATCTGCTCCTCGGTGAGCCATCCCCGGGTGTCGGCCATCGACGCACCCTAGGCGGGGGTCAGCTCGGGATCGGCAGGAAGTCCTCGACGGCGGCCTGGCCCGAGAGTTCGGCGATCTCTCGCATGACCTCGTCGGTCAACGCCTGCTTGGTCGCAGCGGTGCACGGTTCGCTCAGGTAGGGGCCGAGGCCGATCGGCGCGCCGATCCGCATCAGGATGCGTCCGTTGCGCACGGGGAACTTCGAGTCGACCGGCATGGCGTGGTTGCTGCCGACGATGCCGACCGGGATGATCGGGGCACCGGTCTTGAGCGCGAGGTGGGCTGCGCCATGGTGGCCCCGATGCAGATTGCCATCACGGGAGCGGGAGCCTTCGGGGAAGATGCCCATGAGGCCACCGTTCTCGAGGATCTCCTGGGCCAGTCCGAGCGTCTTGGCGATGCCGCGGCCGGTGCGATCGACCGGGATCATGCCGGCCCGCGGGAACATGTAGCGGGTGACCCGGTGGGCCATGTACTCGGCCTTGCCGAGGAAGGTGACCGGCCGGTCGAACGCGGTCATCAGCAGCGGCGAGTCGATGAACGACAGATGGTTCGCGGCGATGATCGCGGGACCCTCGGCGGGAACGTTGTCGCGGTCGTAGACCGAGATGTCGAGCCAGCGCTTCCGGATCGGTGCGCTGAGCACCTTCAGCGGCGTGTGCCACGAACCGACGATCGCGGGATCGATCTCGATGTCGTAGGGCCGGGGCGAAGTCGTGGCCCCACCACCGTCCGTGCGGGGGGACAAGGTGCCGGTTTCGGTGGTGGGGGCCATGTGGGAAACCTAAACAGGCTGCGCGAACCCCCCGTGTGGCCCCTGTGAACCGTGCGTTACACGGACCCGGTCGTGTGTCACACCGAGGTCAGGGACAGCGTTCAGTTCGCCAATCGCACGATCGCTTCGTGCTCGACGGCGCAGACGAGACGATCCTCGACGGTCATGCGCAGGTCGACCACGGCCCGCTCGCCGGCGCGCGTCGAGAAGCGATCGATCTCCCACGACTCGACCACGACCGTGTCACCGGGTGAGGCGGGGCCGAGGTGGCGGATTCGGCTCCGGGTGTGGACCCATGAGCCGTCGACCAGTTGGGTGGCGAACACCCGGTTGGCCAGCGACGGCCACACGCACGGGTGTATCAGGCGCTCCTCGGCGTAGAGGGCGAGGTCCTCACCGGTGCGAGCGGCATAACCCGACCACCGGTCGTCGAGCTCGACGACGAGCGGATCGAGCCGCTCCCCCACCGGCTCGGCCGGCGCCTCGGACGATCGCCCGGGGACGAGCCGGGCGCACAGCCGGTCGCCAACTGTCGCCACGACCTCGGCAGGACCGCCGGCCACGACGACCGGCTCATCGGCCAACACCGGTCCGCGGAACCACACCTCATGCCCACCGCCGACGACCCAATCGCGGCCCCAGGCCTCGGCGACGGGGCGGGTGAGGTAGGCGAACACCGTCGTGCCGGCGACGACCGCGCCGTCGTAGCCGGCCGCGATGCCGCCCTCGACGGTGTGCACCGGATTGTCGGCATGCTCGGGCAGGTTCACCGCCGCAATCGACCAGTTCGGGAAGGTCTCCACCCCGAGATCATCGCCGATCCAAATCGGCGACGCATCCTGCGTTCGGCGTCGTAGGGTCCCGGCGATGGCCGACTTCTCGTTCGACCGGCGGGCGTTCTGGGCCGGCTTCCGCGACATCGCTCCCCTCGCCGTGCCCGGGATCCCGTTCGGCTTCGTGCTCGGCGTGGTGATCGCCGAATCGGGACTTGACCGGTTCGTCGCCTGGCTGTCGTCGCCGATCATCCTCGCCGGCGCCGCCCAACTCGCCGCGATCGAGCTCCTCGCCGAGTCGGCGAGCGCCGCGGTCGTGTTGGTGACGGTCGCCTTCATCAACTCCCGCCACCTCATGTACTCCGCGGTGATGCGCCCGGCGTTCTCGGGCTTCCCGAACTGGTTCAAGGCCGTCGGCCCCTACGTGCTCATCGACCAGGCGTTCGCCCTCGCGATCGCCCAGCCCGAGGACATCGACGACCGAGCCCGCATGTGGCACTTCCTCGGATCGGGCACGTTCCTCTGGGTGATGTGGATGGCTGCCACCGGTGTGGGCGTCCTGGTCGGCGACGTCACCGAACCGGAATGGCAGCTCGGCTTCGCCGTACCGCTGCTGTTCGGCGGGCTCATGGTGCTCTCGATCAGCAACCGGGCCGGTGTCGCCGCCGCCGCGGTCGGCGGCATCGTCGCGGTGCTCGGCGCCGACCTGCCCCAAGGGTCCGGCGTGCTGTTGGCGATCGTGCTCGGGGTCACCGCCGGAGGGTTCACGGACGCCCGCGCCGAGGCAGCCGAGGCCGCTGCGTGAGCCTGTTCTTGACGATCGTCGCCGCCGGCGTGATCACCTACGCGACCCGCGCGTCGTTCATCGTGGCCGGCGACCGGGTGATCCTCCCTGCGCCGATCGAACGGGCGTTGAAGTACGTCGCGCCGGCGGCGTTCGCGGCGATCGCAGCGCCGGCGCTCCTCGGTGGCGATCAGTTCGTCGAGTTCGGCGACGACGTGCCGCGCCTCGTCGCCATCGTGCTCGCCGGGCTGGTGATCGCCCGCACCCGCAGCGTGCCGCTGAGCCTGGTCAGCGGGATGTCGGCGCTGTGGTTGATCCTCTGGATCAGCTGAAATCGCCGGCCTTGAGGTGCAGCCCCTCGATCGAGGCGGCCGGATGCATCTCCTCGAAGGTACG